>JBKEDH010000175.1:0-22041 GCA_047975295.1 Aestuariibaculum sp. | reverse complement strand
AGTTTAAAACCCAATATTACAGATAAACAAGAAGAGGAATAACCATTTTCCATAAATTTTGTTAAGCTTTTAGTAAAAATCTTAAATTAACAGCACCGTTAATTTAAGATTTTTTATCTTTGATGTAAAATGGGTTCCTATTAAAGGAACAGAATTAATAGCATTTATTAATGAGTCTTTTTAAAAAAATTTTTGGTTTAAAGACTGATAATTCCAAAGAAGAACTAAAACAACAGGATAATAGAAGCAAGTATATGCCTGAAGTTAAGCCTCCCTTAGACGAAATGTTTACAATAAACTTTAAGCAAAACGGGGGAAAGTTCTTATATTGCGAAAATCTAAATGAGGTTTACCAAACCTTAAATGATATTTTTAAAGAAAACGATTGGACAAATGAAAAAGCTTTAATTCTTGACAACAATCTATATGACAAGTTTAAAAGTGTTAATATTAATAGAACAACCAAAGAAAGTGAGGCCATTTTTTTCTTAACCACCTGCGAAAACTTAATTGCCAACGACGGTTCTTTACTCATTTCGTCAAAACAAATTTTCGAGAAAAAACTGCACGATTTACCAAAAAACCTTATCGTTTTTGCAACTACCAGCCAAATAGTAGATTCTATTAGTGAAGGCCTAAGAGGTATTAAAGCCAAGAACAAACAAAAAATACCTACCAATATTACCACAATAAAAACTTTTAAGTCCAACGACGAAAAAGATTTTTTAAGTTATGGCAGTAGCTCAAAAAACCTATATCTACTCTTGTTAGAAGACCTATAATAGAATGAAAGAAACCGTTATTCGAGCCCTATCAGGTCTGCTATATGTAGCGCTCCTTATTATTTGTATAGAAAACCAGTATACCCTTTTGGTACTATTTTTTGTATTTGGATTAATTTGCCTTAACGAATTCTGCAAACTTATACAGCTTAAAGGTTTTATTCCATATCTTATTTTTATTTTTATTTATGTGGTTTTTGCTTTACCTTATACTTATCAAGCTATAAACGAAGTAATACAAGTACTTACGGTACTTACTATTTTTGTTCAATTATTTTTAATTAAAGATTTGTTCTCCAAAAAAACCATTCCGCTATTTGGTAACAAAAAATATATTTTAACAACCTTTTATGTATCGAATGCCTTTGTTTTTTTGGTTTTAATAGCCAATCACCATTCAGAATACAATCCTAAAATATTATTGGGATCGTTTATTTTAGTTTGGGTAAACGATTCGTTTGCTTATTTGGTTGGCAAAAACTTTGGAAGACAAAAACTGTTCGAGAAAATTTCACCCAAGAAAACGGTTGAAGGCTTTTTGGGTGGTCTGTTTTTTTCGTGTATTGCCAGTTATTTTATTTCTCATTATACGCAGACCTTAAACTTTTCATATTGGCTTATTTTAAGTATTATTGTAAGCGTTTTTGGCACGCTGGGCGATTTAATAGAATCGAAATTTAAACGACAGGCGAACGTTAAGGACAGTGGCACTATAATGCCGGGACATGGCGGACTTTTAGACCGGTTAGACAGCATTATATTTGCAGGTCCTTTTATTTATTTATTTTTAAGAATTATAAAATATGTTTCATAAAGAAGGCTATAAAATAATTGTTATAACGTTTATTTTGGTAATTGGTGCAGCCCTGCTGGTAGATAACTTTATTTCGTTACAATGGCTCAGACTATCATTATTAATAGTTTTAGTCGTTTTTTTAATTCTTATTTTACAATTTTTCAGAAACCCAAAACGCCGTACCAAAGTAAATGACAAACAAGTGATTTCGCCCGTTGACGGCAAGGTTGTGGTTATCGAAGAAGTTTTCGAAAAAGAATATTTTAAAGAAAAGCGTTTGCAGGTAAGTGTGTTTATGTCTCCAATAAATGTTCATGTTACCCGTTATCCTATAAGTGGCCATGTTCTTTTTAGCAAATACCATCCCGGAAAATATCTGGTGGCATGGCATCCAAAGGCAAGTGAAGAAAACGAGCGTACTACCATTGTGGTAGAAAACCAAACTTATGGCAAAGTACTTTACCGCCAAATTGCAGGTGCTTTGGCCAAACGTATTGTTAACTATGCAAAAGTAGGCGACAAAGCCATTCAAGGTACCGATGCAGGTTTTATAAAATTTGGCTCCAGAGTAGATTTGTTTTTACCCTTGGACACCAATATCAAGGTACAACTTAACCAAAAGGTTAGAGGTGGCGAATGTGTTATAGCCGAAATAAATGAGTAATAAAGATTTAAATACAGCATTTGAAGAGGCCGTAGATCGAGTAAACAGCTACACCGATCCGTTTCCTGCCGATGTACTTTTAAAACTCTATGCCTATTACAAAAAAGCTACAAACAATTACGATCGCCCAAGCAGTCGAAAACCCATAATAAACGCCTTTAAGACTAATGCTCTTTTCCAGGCCAAAGGCATTAACCAAGATGAAGCCAAACAAATGTATATTGATTTGGTAAACAATTATTTTTTGTACGGAAAATAATACTACATCCGTTCGGGTACTTGAATACCCAACAAACCAAAAGCACTTTTTATTACCGAAGCAACTTTGGCCGAAATCTGTACACGAAATATTTTTTCGGTAACGGTATCGGCTCCCAAAATGGAAACGTTTTGATAAAAGGAATTAAATTCTTTGACCAAATCGTAAGTATAATTGGCCACCAATGCCGGACTATGCTGTTGGGCTGCATATTGGATGGTTTCTGGAAATGCCTGTATCTGCTTTATCAGTTCACGTTCTTTTTCGTGTAGAGAAATTTCAGATTCACTTAAATTAATCATTTCGTAATTAAAATCGGCTTTACGTAAAATGGATTGTATCCGGGCATACGTATATTGTATAAAAGGCCCGGTATTTCCATTAAAATCGACCGATTCTTCCGGATTGAACATCATTTGCTTTTTAGGATCCACCTTTAACATATAATATTTTAATGCACCCAAGCCAATGGTTTTATAAAGGGCTTCCTTTTCTCTATTGGTATAACCATCCAATTTTCCCAGTGCTTCGGAAATGGTTTTGGCTGTTTCGGTCATTTCTTCCATTAAATCGTCGGCATCGACAACGGTACCTTCTCGCGATTTCATTTTTCCCGAAGGCAACTCAACCATACCATAAGATAGATGATACAGATGTTCGGCCCAACTAAATCCTAATTTTTTCAGAATTAAAAACAGTACCTTAAAGTGATAATCCTGCTCGTTACCTACGGTGTAAACCATCCCTCCAACATTGGGGTAATCCTTTACCCGTTGTATGGCTGTACCTATATCTTGTGTTATATATACCGAAGTGCCATCGGCCCGTAGCACCAATTTTTCGTCCAAGCCCTCATCGGTCAGGTCGATCCAAACTGAACCGTCCGGTTTTTTATAAAAAACACCCTGTTCCAAACCTGTTTCAACCACATCTTTTCCCAATAAATACGTATTGCTTTCGTAATAGTTTTTATCGAAATCGACGCCCAGATTTTTATAGCTTACATCAAAACCATCATAAACCCATTGGTTCATAGTGTTCCAGAGCCTTACCACTTCGGTATCGCCGGCTTCCCATTGGCGCAGCATATCTTGGGCTTCGAGCATTAATGGAGCTTGCTTTTTGGCTTCCTCTTCGGTTTTGCCTTGGCTAATTAGAGTTTGTATTTCGGTTTTATACTGTTTATCGAAAGCCACGTAAAAATTACCGACAAACTTATCGCCCTTTATACCTGTTGATTTAGGGGTTTCACCTTTACCGTATTTTTTCCAGGCCAACATACTTTTACAAATATGGATGCCCCTATCGTTAATAATTTGGGTTTTATACACTTGTTTCCCAGAAGCCTTTATAATTTTGGCAACCGAATATCCCAATAAATTATTACGGATGTGTCCCAAATGGAGTGGCTTATTGGTATTTGGCGACGAATATTCGACCATAATAGCTTTTTTATCCTGTTCTAGTTGGACAAAACCATAGTTATCATCCGCTTTTATAGTATTGAAAAAATTAATGTAATAGGTGTCGGAAATTTCAATGTTTAAAAACCCTTTAACCACATTAAAACCTTTTACTTCGCTTACATTATCGAGTAAATATTGACCAACAGCTTCACCAATTTGTACCGGATTACCCTTTACAAAACGTAACATAGGAAAAATAACAACCGTAATATCGCCAGCAAATTCCTTTCGGGTGGCCTGAAATTCTACAGAATCAATTTCAACATTATAAGTGCTTAAAACAGCTTGCTTTACTTGGTTTAATAAGGTTTGTTGAAGGCTCATAAAAATATTTTCTATTTTGGAATTGCAAAGATAATTTTTTTTGGTTTGTAATTATGTATCCGTTTTAACCATAACACAAAAAAGGATTGATATTGGCCATTATATTAGGTTTGACAGATTTTAGAACATATACCTTAATACTTCTTTCTTCTTAACTACCCAACAGGCAAAAACACCTCTGCCATCATACAACGGGCACTACCGCCACCACAGGCTTCAATGGTATTCAACGAACTGTACAGTATTTTGGTATGTTTTTCTATTTCGACTATTTGTTGATTGGTTAAGGATTTAAAGGCCGATTCGCTCATAACCAAATAGCCTTGATTGTTTGCTCCTTTTACTTGCAACATATTACCTGCAAAATTATTAACTTGGTTTTCGGTAATATCAATAATAGCTTTACTGTCTTCTTTTAAATGATTTATTAGGTTTTTGCGCTCCTTTTTATCATCAATACTACTTAAACAAACAATAGCAAAAGTTTCTCCAAGTGCCATCATAACATTGGTATGGTAAATGGGTTTCCGTTGATTGTTAACAGTTTGGTTTGCCGTAAAAATAACGGGCATAAATTCGAAATCTTCACAAAATTCTATAAATAAATCTTCATCGGCTCTTGGTGACAAAGCACAATAGACTTTTCGGTTTATGCGATCCAGAATTAAACTTCCGGTACCTTCAAGAAAAATATGTTCTTCTTCTGCCGAAGTGTAATCTACAATATGTTTTATTATAAAGCCTTTGTTTTCTATGGTTTCCAAAATATCTTCCCGCCGTTCTAAGCGTCGGTTTTCGGCAAACATAGGATATAGGCCAACGGTTCCGTTTTCGTGGAACGACACCCAATTATTCGGAAAAATGGAGTCGGGTGTGTCGTCATCGTTGGTGTCGTTAACCACAATTACATTAACGCCCACTGTGGTTAATTTTTTAACCAAGGCATCAAACTCTTGCTGAGCTTTTGCGTTTACGGTTTCGGGCAGTAAGCTATCCAATATCTTTTGGTAATAGTTGTTTATTGCAGTTTGTTCGTTCATTCTGAAATTTACAGGACGAACCATTAATATTGTGTTTGTTGTTTGTTGCATGTTGGTTGTTGGTTGTTGGTTGTTGGTTGTTAAAGGTGTCCTTTTTCTATAATACGATCTGAAATTTTTACTTTTAATTTTTCACTTTTCACTTAAAAAGAGATACTTCGGCAAGCTCAGCATGACATAGTGCTTTTCTATTCTCTCTATTCTCTTGTTTCTCTACTCTATCCTCTAATATCTAAAAGTCTTGGTTCTTGGCTCTTGACTTCTTATTCTAAACATGTACAAACATTTTTCACTTTTAGTTTTTCACTTTTCCTCTTTCAAATTCAATCTCTAATTAAAGGCAATGTAGAACAACGTAACAAGCCTTCCTGTTTTGCTATTTCACTGTACGGAACCTCTTCGACCGTAAAACCTTGGTTACGGAGCCACGTGTTTAATCTTGTAAAATTCCGTTCGGAAATGATAACATCTTCCGAAATGGAAAAAATGTTACTATTCATATGGTACATTTCTTCTTTGGTTATTTCGAATATGTTTTCTTTTCCAAAAAAATCGACCAACCATTGGTATTCCTTTTCAATAAGAAATCCGTTTTTATGGGTAATGGCCTTTCCTTTTCCAATAGGTTGGAAACAGCAGTCCAAATGTAGGGCATTTTCTTTGGCATCGGTATTCGATTTTCGAAGTTCGAAAGATTTCACTATTTTATCCGAAAACAGTTCCTGTAAAGCTATAACCGCGTCGATATTGGTACGTGCCGTAATGATATCGGGATAATCGTTTCCCGAGTAAGTACCTACAAAAATATAGTCGCGCCAAGGCATAACATCGCCACCTTCCACATGGCATTCGGGCGGTAAAATTATCCTGTTTTTTTCTTCAACCTGTTCCCAAATGTAATTAATGGCCTGTACTTCCTTTTCCCTATTGGGCAAAATATTGGCTCGTATCATTTTATTTTCTATAACAAAGGCAATATCGCGCGAAAAAATTTGGTTACAGTTTTCAATCACTTCGGGGCGGTAAACCGTTACACCATATTTTTGAAAAACCCTAACTACGGCTTCCATTTCCAAAACCATATCGTTTTCCTTAGGGTAAGTCCCCGCCAAAATGTGTTCCCGGCTTTTGGGATCGTAAGCATCTTCCAGTTTAGGAACAGGGCCATTGCTTTTTGCCGTACCCAAAACAACAGCACTAAGTTTTGAAATTTCGTCTTTTATGTTTAATTGAATCATATAAAAACAATTAATATTCTTATGGAAACTGATATTTATGTAAATATAAAAGCTTCACAAGAAATCCTTATGAAGCTTTATCTTTTTTAAACGTTATTAAATTAACGTTTTTCAATCGGCACAAATTCCCTTTCGGTCTTACCAATATAAACTTGTCTTGGACGACCAATAGGTTCTTTACGTAAACGCATTTCGCGCCATTGCGCTATCCAGCCCGGTAAACGCCCCAATGCGAACATTACAGTAAACATATCGGTCGGGATGCCCATGGCTCTGTAAATAATACCGGAATAGAAATCGACGTTCGGATATAGTTTTCTATCTACAAAATAAGGATCTATTAAAGCTTCTTTTTCCAATCCTTTGGCTATATCTAAAATAGGATCGTCCACACCCAAATCGCCCAATACGTCATCGGCTGCTTTTTTAATTATTCTTGCTCGGGGATCGAAATTTTTATATACCCGGTGGCCAAAGCCCATTAAACGGAATGGATCTGCTTTATCCTTTGCTTTTGCCATATATTTTGCGGTATCGCCACCATCTTCCTTAATGGCTTCCAACATTTCTAAAACAGCTTGGTTGGCACCTCCGTGGAGTGGCCCCCAAAGTGCCGAAATACCTGCCGAAATAGAAGCAAATAAACCAACATGCGACGAACCGGCTATACGTACCGTAGAGGTAGAACAGTTTTGTTCGTGGTCGGCATGAAGGATTAGCAACTTATCCAGAGCATTGACCAAGATTTGGTTTTGGTTGTATTCTTTATTGGGTTTTTTAAACATCATATATAAAATGTTCTCTACATAGCCCAAGGAATCGTTACCGTAATCGAAAGGCAACCCGAGGCGCTTACGGTAGGTCCAAGCTACCAAAACGGGAAATTTACCTAATATTTTTACAATGGCTTTATACATGTCCTCTTCGGAATGCGCATTTACAGCAGATGCGTTAAATGCGGTCAAGGCACTAGTTAACGATGAAATAACACCCATTGGATGCGCCGATTTAGGAAATGCTTCGACTATTTTCTTTATATCTTCATCAACAACAGATTGGTTTTTAATATCGGTATAAAATTTTTCACTCTGTTCTTTTGTTGGTAATTCTCCAAAAATAAGTAAATATGCCACCTCAAGAAAATCGGCTTTTTCCGCTAATTCTTCAATAGAATAGCCCCTATATCTTAAAATTCCTTTTTCGCCATCTAAAAATGTAATACCACTTTCGCACGATCCTGTATTTTTATAACCGGGATCTAATGTTATTATACCATTGGTACTGCTTCTTAAACTGCTTATATTTATTGCAACTTCCTTTTCTGCTCCTTCAACTAAGGGGAAATCGTATTTTTTGCCATCTATCTCAATGGTAGCGTTATTTGCCATAGGTATTTTATTGTAATTTGTAAATGATTAATTTATAGGTTCGCTAATTTACAAAATATCCTTTTATTTTTTACAGTTATTGTAATTGATTTAATCTGTTAACATATTTTTACCATTGCACACCATTAAATAAAGGATAAAAAAGTCTTATTTATTTTTATAGGTTTCTATACATGTAAAAAAGCCAAGATGAGTTCATGAAGTGGTTTAAACTTTTTCCATAATAAAAAAGCGGTTATCCAAATAATAACCGCTTTTAATTTTATAAAACTGGTGCTTTTACTTTACTTTAAATGCTTTTTCCTGCGGAAAGTAGGCCACGTCGCCTAATTCTTCCTCAATGCGAAGCAATTGGTTGTATTTTGCCATACGGTCGCTACGTGATGCCGAACCTGTTTTTATCTGTCCACAGTTTAGGGCCACAGCCAAATCGGCAATGGTATTGTCTTCGGTCTCGCCCGAACGGTGAGACATTACAGAGGTATATCCTGCATTTTTAGCCATGTTTACGGCTGCAATGGTTTCGGTTAACGAACCAATTTGGTTTACTTTTATAAGAATTGAGTTGGCAATATCGTTTTCTATACCTCGCGACAAGCGCTCTACATTGGTTACAAATAAATCGTCGCCAACCAATTGCACTTTGTCTCCTATTTTTTCGGTTAGTAATTTCCAACCGTCCCAATCGTTTTCGTCCATACCATCTTCAATAGAGATAATGGGGTATTTTGCACAAAGCTCGGCCAAATATTCGGCTTGCTCCTTACTTGTTCTAACGGCACCTTTATCGCCTTCAAACTTGGTGTAATCGTATTTGCCATCTACAAAAAATTCTGCCGAGGCACAATCCAATGCAATTTTCACTTCGTCTCCAAATTTGTAACCTGCATTTTCAACAGCTTTACCAATGGTTTCGATAGCATCTTCGGTTCCATCCAAGGTTGGCGCAAACCCACCTTCGTCGCCTACTGCAGTACTTAAATTACGATCGTGCAATACTTTTTTAAGATGATGAAAAATTTCGGTTCCCATTTGCATGGCATGGGTAAAGTTTTTAGCCTTTACCGGCATAACCATAAACTCTTGAAAAGCGATAGGGGCATCGCTATGCGAACCTCCATTTATAATATTCATCATAGGTAATGGCAAAGTATTGGCCGAAACACCACCAACATAACGGTATAACGGCATACCCAACTCGTTAGCGGCCGCTTTTGCAACTGCCAACGATACACCCAAAATGGCATTGGCTCCCAATTTGGATTTGTTTGGTGTACCATCCAAATCAATCATTAATTTATCGATTAGGTTTTGCTCAAAAACCGATACTCCCAATAATTCTTCGGCAATAACAGCGTTAACATTTTCCACGGCTTTTAAAACACCTTTTCCCATATAGCTACTTCCTCCATCGCGTAACTCAACGGCTTCGTGCTCGCCTGTTGAAGCTCCCGAAGGTACTGCTGCCCTACCCAGAACACCATTTTCTGTTACTACATCGACCTCTACTGTTGGGTTTCCTCTGGAATCTAAAATTTGTCTTGCGTGGACACTAATTATTACACTCATAATCTGGTTGTTTTATCTTTAAAATTATTACTTTCAAATTTACGCTTTAATCTTGTTTTCTCGGTATATTTCCATGGAAATTAATAAAATTTCCGGCTATAACGTTTTAGTAAATAAAAACCTCAAAAAAAAAGTCAAGTTCTTCTGAGGTTACATTATTTAGTTCTTTTTTATATTTTCAATAAACTGGTCGAACAGATACGACGAATCGTGCGGTCCGGGACTGGCTTCGGGATGATATTGTACCGAAAAACAATTTTTATTTTTCATAGCTATACCGGCTACAGTATTATCGTTTAAGTGTATATGGGTAATTTCTAAATCGGTATTGGCTTCGGCTTCTTCTCTATTAACGGCAAAACCATGATTTTGTGAAGTTATTTCGCCCTTACCTGTTTCTAAGTTTTTAACTGGATGGTTTATACCTCTATGACCATTGTGCATTTTATAGGTTGAAACGCCATTTGCAAGCGCTATTACCTGATGCCCCAAACAGATACCAAATAAAGGCAGATTGCGTTTTAGGATTTCTTTGGCTACCTGTTGTGCACTTTCCAAGGGTTCGGGATCGCCGGGACCATTGGATAAAAAATATCCATCGGGATTGAAGGCCTCCAGATCTTCGAAACTGGCATTATACGGAAATACCTTTATATAAGCATCGCGCTTGGCTATGTTTCGCAAAATATTCTTTTTTATGCCCAAATCGAGAGCGGCCACTCTATATGTGGCATTTTCATTTCCAAAATAATAGGGTTCCTTTGTCGATACCTTGGAGGATAGCTCCAGTCCTTCCATATTTGGTACATTGGCCAGTTGCTCTTTTAAACCTTCAATATTATCGACATCGGTAGAGATTACGGCATTCATGGCGCCATTATCGCGAATATAGCTTACAAGTGCTCTTGTATCGACATCGGAAATGGCAAAAAGGTTGTTTTTTTCAAGAAATTCCTCCAATGAATCGTCAGCGGCATCACGGGAATATTCGTAGCTAAAATTTTTAACAATTAGTCCTGCTATTTTTACAGAGTCGGATTCTACATCTTTCTTATTTGTACCGTAGTTACCAATATGGGCATTGGTAGCCACCATAATTTGCCCAAAATAGGATGGATCGGTAAAAATTTCCTGGTAACCGGTCATTCCGGTATTAAAACACACTTCGCCAAAGGCGCTTCCTTGTTTGTTTCCTACTGCCTTACCGTAAAAAATAGTGCCGTCGGCAAGTAATACGATGGCCTTTTGTCTTTTTTGATATTTCATGTATTGCTTAAAAAAGTTTTACAAAATTGCATAAAAAAAAGGATAAACTAAAATAGTTTATCCTTTTATATGTTAAATGCTTATCAACATTTATTCCTCTTCGTCTTTAGTCGATTTGTTCTCTACAGCGGGAGCTACCGGTGTATCGGTATTTGTGTTTTTTCTTCTACCTCTACGTGTCGATTTTTTAGCCGGTTTTCCTGCGTTATAGATTTCATTGTAATCTACCAACTCAATCATGGCCATATCGGCATTATCGCCAAGACGGTTACCCAATTTAATAATTCGGGTATAGCCTCCCGGCCTGTCGCCTACTTTTACGGCTACTTCCCTAAACAGTTCGGTTACCGCATCTTTTTGGCGTAAACGCGACATAACAATACGACGGTTATGCGTTGTATCTTCTTTTGATTTGGTAATCATTGGCTCAACAAATTGCTTTAAGGCTTTTGCTTTGGCAACTGTTGTGTTAATACGCTTGTGCTCTATTAATGAGCAAGCCATATTAGCCAACATTGATTTTCTGTGGGCAGTTTTTCTACCTAAATGGTTTATTTTTTTTCCGTGTCTCATGACATTTTTGTTATCATCATCTTGCTTCTATACCTGTTTTAGGGAGCAAATTATGACGGGTTAATGATTGATTTGTTCTTAAGCCTACCAATGTATTCAATTAGTAAATCTTAAAATTTTTTTAGTCTTTATCTAACTTATATTTGCTTAAATCCATTCCAAAGTTTAGACCTTTGATGTTTACCAACTCCTCAAGTTCGGTCAAGGATTTTTTACCAAAGTTTCTAAATTTCATCAAGTCGTTTTTATTAAACGATACCAAATCGCCCAAAGTATCCACTTCGGCAGCTTTTAAACAGTTAAGTGCACGTACCGATAAATCCATATCAATTAACTTGGTTTTAAGCAATTGTCTCATGTGAAGCGATTCTTCGTCATAAGTCTCGGTCTGCGCAATCTCATCCGCCTCTAAAGTGATACGCTCGTCGGAGAATAACATAAAGTGGTGGATTAGTGTTTTTGCTGCTTCGGTTAAAGCATCTTGGGGTGTGATGGAACCATCGGTAATAATCTCGAAAACCAATTTTTCGTAATCGGTCTTTTGTTCCACACGGTAATTCTCGATACTATATTTTACGTTTTTTATTGGCGTGTAGATAGAATCGGTAAAGATAGTCCCTATTGGAGCAGCAGCTTTTTTGTTTTCTTCTGCCGGTACATATCCTCTACCTTTTTCTATGGTAATTTCCATGGTTACGTTTACTTTAGGATCTAAATTACAGATAACCAAATCTGTATTTAATACTTGAAATCCGGAAATAAACTTTTGGAAATCGCCAGCGGTAATTTGCTCTTGACCAGAAATTGAAATGGACACCGACTCGTTGTCGATATCGTCAATTTGACGTTTAAAACGTACTTGTTTAAGGTTTAATATAATTTCTGTAACGTCTTCAACCACTCCTGCGATAGTTGAAAATTCGTGATCTACGCCTTCAATTTTAACCGATGTTATGGCAAATCCTTCTAACGAAGATAATAATACTCTTCGCAGTGCGTTGCCTACTGTTAATCCGTAACCGGGTTCTAAAGGACGAAATTCGAATTTGCCTTCAAAATCGGTCGAATCGATCATGATTACTTTATCGGGCTTTTGGAAATTAAATACTGCCATAATTTTTCTTCGTTTTAATTGTTATTTGGTTGCGCGGTCTGTAAGTTTGAAGAAGTACGAACAGACCCTTTGGCCAAACACCAATGGTTTTAATTTATTATTTAGAGTATAATTCGACGATGAACTGCTCGTTAATGTTTTCTGGAATTTGGATTCTCGCAGGAACAGATACATAAGTTCCTTGCTTGGTATCGTCGTTCCATGTAATCCATTCGTAAACGTGAGATGAATTGGATAATGATTTTCCAATAACATCAAGAGATTTCGATTTTTCTCTTACTGCTACCACATCACCGGCTTTTAATTGATAAGATGGTATGTTTACCAAGTTGCCGTTTACGGTTATATGCCTGTGCGATACCAATTGTCTTGCCGCACTACGCGATGGTGCTACGCCCATTCTAAACACGACGTTGTCCAATCTGGACTCACAAAGTTGCAACAGTACTTCACCAGTAATACCTTGCGCTGCTCTTGCTTTTTTAAACAGGTTTCTAAACTGTCTTTCCAAGATACCGTAAGTGTATTTGGCTTTTTGCTTTTCCTGTAATTGAATGGCATACTCCGAGCGCTTTGCGCGTCGGCGGGTATTACCATGTTGCCCAGGTGGGTAATTTCTTTTTTCGAAAGACTTATCGTCTCCAAAAATAGCCTCTCCGAATTTACGGGCTATTTTAGTTTTTGGACCAGTATATCTTGCCATTTTAAATTGATGTTTTTAAGAGCGGTTATGAATTCAGGTCTTAATCTTATCCTTCGATAACCGTTTGCCTCTTAGTTTATACTTGTTTATTTTTTCAGGGTGCAAATTTACACAAAAAATTAATATCAACTAAATAAAAGCTGATATTAATTTTTTTACATGTTTTACAGGATAAAAATTATACCCTTCTACGTTTTGGTGGTCGGCATCCATTATGCGGTAGTGGTGTAACATCGATAATTTCGGTTACTTCAATTCCTGCATTGTGGATGGAACGGATGGCAGACTCTCTACCATTACCAGGTCCTTTTACGTAAACTTTAACCTTTTTTAATCCAGCTTCCAAAGCGGTAGCTGTTGCATCTTCTGCAGCCATTTGTGCAGCGTAGGGTGTGTTTTTCTTAGATCCTCTAAAGCCCATTTTACCGGCCGAAGACCACGATACCACATCGCCTTTTTTATTGGTTAATGAAATAATAATGTTATTGAACGAAGCTGTAATGTGCGCCTCTCCAACAGAATCTACTATTACTTTACGCTTTTTTGTGCTTTTTGTATTTGACTTTGCCATGTTTTATAGCTTTTAGCTGTTAGCTGTTAGTGTTAGAATCCTAAACATTTCTATTTCAAGCAGATTCGTCTAACTTCTAAATACTAATTGACTAACGTCTTTTAATTAATTATTATTTAGTTGCTTTTTTCTTGTTGGCAACTGTTTTTCTTCTACCTTTTCTTGTTCTGGAGTTGTTTTTGGTACGTTGCCCTCTTAATGGTAAACCAGATCTGTGACGAATACCTCTATAACATCCAATATCCATTAAGCGTTTAATGTTCAATTGGGTTTCCGAACGTAGTTCGCCTTCAATCTTGTAAGTCCCTACGGCTTCACGAATACCACTAATCTGGTCGTCGTTCCAGTCTTGAACTTTAATGTTTTCATCAACATTAGCTGTTGCTAATATTTCTTTTGCTCTGCTTTTACCTACTCCATAAATATAGGTTAACGCAATAGCGCCTCTTTTGTTTTTTGGTATATCTACACCTGCAATTCTTGCCATATTGTTTTTAGTTTCTAGTTGCTAGTTTTTAGTTGTTAGAATCCTAAACATTTCTATTTCGAACAGATTCATCTAACTTCTAAACCCCAATAACTCATGTCAATTTTTTTAACCTTGTCTTTGTTTAAATCTAGGATTCTTTTTGTTAATTACGTAAAGTCTTCCTTTTCTGCGCACGATTTTGCAATCTGCACTTCTCTTTTTTATTGATGCTCTTACTTTCATATTTTTTTAGTTTGAAAGTTTTTAAAGTTTAATGTTTGAAGCTTGAAGTTTAAAGTTTGAAGTTTTAATGTTGGATATTTTCACTTTTCACTTTTTAACTTTCACTTTTCACTTTTCACTTTTCAACTTAAAATTAATATCTGTACGTTATTCGTGCCTTAGTTAAATCGTAAGGACTCATTTCTAATTTTACTTTATCGCCCGGTAAAAGTTTAATGTAATGCATACGCATTTTACCAGAGATATGTGCAGTCACCACATGACCGTTTTCTAATTCTACCCGAAACATAGCATTTGATAATGCTTCTATAATTGTTCCGTCTTGTTCGATTGCTGCTTGCTTTGCCATAATATAGTTGTTAGTTAGTTGTTAGCGATTGGTAAAAAACATTCTTCTTTCTAACTCCTAACATCTATTTTCCAATTTACGCTACTGCTTTTCTATTTTTACCGGTTTTCATCAAGCCATCGTAATGCCTGTTCAACAAATACGAATTTACTTGCTGCATGGTATCTATGGCTACACCAACCATAATAATTAGTGATGTCCCCCCAAAAAACAATGCCCAACCTTGTTGCACACTCAATATCTTAACTATAATGGCCGGAAAAATAGCTATTAACGCTAAGAATATAGAGCCGGGTAAGGTTATTTGCGACATTACTTTATCCAGATACTCCGAGGTTTCTACACCCGGACGTATTCCCGGAATAAAACCACCGCTACGTTTTAAATCGTCGGCCATTTTATTTGTTGGTACTGTAATTGCGGTATAAAAATATGTAAATACTATAATTAGCAACGCAAATACCAAGTTGTACCAAAACCCGAACATATCGGAAAAATTGGTTTGCAACCATGTCCCAACAGCAGATTCTTCCAATAATGAAGATCCTCCTATTAGACCCGGTACAAACATAATAGCCTGAGCAAATATTATAGGCATTACCCCAGAAGCATTTAACTTTAGTGGAATATACTGTCTAGAACCTGCTGCTGCGCTTTTTTCGTAACCGCCACTGGCAGTTCTTCTAGCATATTGTACAGCAATTTTACGCACTGCCATTACCAACATAATCGTAGCCAATATAATGGCGAACCAAAGTACTATTTCAAAAAGTATCAACATCACGTTGTTACCTTCCATCCTACTGGCTGCATTTTGTAAAAATGCTTGTGGCAACGTTGCTATAATACCTACCATAATCAATAACGAAATACCGTTACCAATACCTTTATCGGTTATACGCTCTCCAAGCCACATGGCAAAGATACAACCGGTAACTAAAATAGTTATAGATGAGAAATAGAACAAGAATCCGTTACCCAATAAAAAGGCCGATTCCGGAATACCTAAAGTTGGCAAACTTGCTAAATATGCCGGCGATTGTACCAAACATATAGCAATGGTTAACCAACGTGTAATTTGGTTAATCTTCTTTTGTCCACTAGCTCCTTCCTTTTGTAACTTTTGCAAGTATGGAATAGCAATTCCCATTAACTGCACTACGATAGAAGCAGAAATGTATGGCATGATACCCAATGCAAAAACAGACGCATTTGCGAAAGCACCTCCCGTAAAAGCGTTGAGCAGGCCTAAAATACCACCTTCTGTGCTATTTGCCAAGCCACTTAACTGTTCCGCATCGATACCCGGCAATACTACCTGGGCACCAAAACGATAAACTAACAACAGACCAATTGTAAGAATTATTCTGTTTTTTAGTTCTTCTATTTTCCAAACATTTTTTATCGATTCTATGAATTTCATGCTGTTTTGGTCTTATAGGGTTACGGCTTCTCCTCCGGCAGCTTCGATAGCCGCTTTAGCCGATGCTGTAAACTTGTGCGCAGATACTTTTAATTTTGCTTTTAGTTCGCCTCTACCCAAAATCTTAACCAAATCGTTTTTGTGTACCAAACGATTAGTAAACAGGGTATCGAAATCCACAACGTCCTTAACTTTTTTATCGTCAACCAATTGTTGTAGGGTATCTAAATTAATACCTTGGTACTCTATACGGTTAATATTTTTGAAACCAAACTTAGGAACCCGTCTTTGAAGTGGCATTTGTCCACCTTCGAATCCTACTTTTTTAGAGTAACCAGAACGCGACTTGGCACCTTTATGCCCACGGGTAGCTGTGCCGCCTTTTCCCGAACCTTGTCCACGACCTACTCTTTTGCCTTGATTTTTTACCGAACCTTCGGCAGGTTTTAAATTACTTAAATCCATTTTTTGGTTGTATTATTTTGTCTCTTCAACAGAAACTAAATGTGAAACTTTAGCAACCATACCAAGTATGCTTGGTGTGGCATTGTGCTCTACTACTTGACCAATCTTTCTTAATCCAAGAGATTCAAGTATTCTTTTTTGTCTAAGCGGTTTGTTTATTTCGCTTTTAACTTTTTTTACTTTAATTTTTGCCATCTCTTTAAATTATTAAGCTTTAAAAACTTGTTCAAGTGTAATACCTCTGTCTCTTGCGATAGTATTGGCATCTCTTAACTGTAATAAAGCATCGAAAGTCGCTTTTACTACGTTGTGAGGGTTAGACGATCCTTGAGATTTAGACAATACATCGTGTACGCCTACGGCCTCAAGCACGGTTCTAACAGCACCACCGGCAATTACTCCGGTACCGGGAGCAGCAGGGATAATGTTTACCCTTGCACCACCATATTTTCCTTTTTGTTCGTGAGGTAAAGTTCCTTTTCTAATAGGTACTCTTACCAAGTTTTTCTTAGCATCTTCTACCGCTTTTGCGATAGCGCTGGCCACATCTTTCGATTTACCTAAACCGTGTCCTACAACACCGGCTTCGTCGCCTACAACTACTATTGCCGAAAAACCAAAGGCTCGACCTCCTTTAGTTACTTTTGTAACTCTTTGTACACCAACAAGACGATCTTTCAATTCTAATCCTCCTGGTTTTACTAACTCTGCACTTTTATATTTTTGAAACATAATTTTAGAATTTAAGTCCTGCTTCTCTAGCTCCTTCTGCTAATGATTTTACTCTTCCGTGATATAAGTACCCGCCTCTGTCGAAAGTAATGGTTTCCACTCCGGCTTTTAATGCTTTTTCGGCTACCAATTTACCCACCAATTTAGCTAATTCTACCTTGGTTGTATTTTTGGAATCGATATCTTTATCTCTGGAAGATGCCGCAGCTATTGTTACGCCGTTTAAGTCGTTAACAACTTGAGCATAGATTTCTTTATTACTTCTAAAAACAGCTAATCTTGGTCTGGCTTCTGTACCAGATACAACTTTGCGTATTCTGTTTTTTATTCTTAGTCTTCTTTCTTGTTTTGTTAATGCCATCTTGATTTACGATTTTTGATTTACAGTTTATGGTTTTTGATTTACCTTATAATTAAAATACAATTCTAAAACCTGCTACCGTAAACACCATTACGCTGATTTACCTGCTTTTCTTCTTAACACCTCGCCAACAAACTTAATTCCTTTTCCTTTGTATGGTTCTGGTTTTCTAAAACTACGAATCTTTGCTGCTACTTGGCCTACAAGTTGCTTATCGTGCGATGTAAGTTTTACTATTGGATTTTTACCTTTTTCCGATACGGTTTCAACCTTTACTTCTGGAGCTAAACTCATAACGATTGCATGCGAAAATCCTAAAGCCAACTCCAATTTTTGTCCTTGGTTGCTTGCTCTGTAACCTACACCTACTAATTCTAATTCTTTGGTCCAACCTTGCGAAACACCTTGCATCATATTATTTATCAATGCTCTGTACAAACCGTGTTTTGCTTTTTGGCTTTTTGTATCGTTGCTACGTGTTACTACTACGTTGGCGTCTTCTACTTTAATGTCCACGGTATCGAAAGGTTGGCTTAACTCGCCTAATTTTCCTTTTACCGTAATTACGCCGTCCTTTATATCAACTGTAACGCCATCTGGAATTACTACTGGGTTATTACCTATTCTTGACATATTCTTTTCTTTTTAGTAAACGTAACACAATACTTCACCTCCTACATTGTCGCGCTTGGCCTGTTTGCCCGTCATTACTCCGTGAGAAGTAGATACTATGGCAATACCAAGACCGTTTAAAACACGGGGAAGCTCTTTTGAACTTGCATACTTACGTAAACCTGGTTTACTTATTCTTTGAATCTTCTTGATTACAGGTTCTTTGGTCTCTTTGTTATACTTTAAGGCTATTTTAATAGTGCCTTGTACTGTAGAGTCGTCGAACTTGTAACTTAAAATATATCCTTGCTCGAATAATATTTTAGTGATGTCCTTCTTTAAATTAGATGCAGGAATTTCAACCACTCTGTGATTGGCCTTTACCGCATTTCTAATTCTTGTTAAATAATCCGCTATTGGATCTGTGTACATAATGAATTGATTTTGCGATCTTGGTTTTCGGGAGTTAATGCCCGAACCTTAAATCTGATTATTAAAATAATATTACCAACTTGCTTTTTTAACTCCGGGAATAAGACCTTGGTTGGCCATTTCCCTAAATGTTACACGTGAAATACCAAAGGTACGCATATAGCCTCTTGGTCTTCCTGTTAGTTTACATCTATTATGTTTACGAATTGGAGATGCATTTTTAGGTAGCTTTTGTAACGCTTCGTAATCGCCTGCTTCTTTTAAAGCTTTGCGCTTAGCAGCATACTTGGCTACTGTTTTTGCTCTTTTTACCTCGCGGGCTTTCATTGATTCTTTAGCCATGTCTTAGTTCTTTTGAAAAGGTAATCCTAATTCGGTTAATAATGATTTTGCTTCTTTATCGGTTTCTGCCGAGGTTACAAATGTAATATCCATTCCCGAGATACGGTTAACTTTATCGATATTTATCTCCGGAAATATAATTTGCTCGGTAATACCCAAGTTGTAGTTACCTCTACCATCAAAACCTGTTGCTTTTATACCATTAAAATCTCTTACACGCGGCAATGCCGACGTTACTAAACGATCTAAAAACTCGTACATCCTTTCACCACGTAAAGTTACTTTTGCTCCAATTGGCATACCTTTACGCAATTTAAACGATGCAACGTCCTTTTTAGAAATGGTTGCTATAGCTTTTTGTCCAGATATAGTGGTTAACTCTTCTACTGCGTAGTCTATTAACTTTTTATCTGCTACTGCAGCACCTACCCCTTTAGATATTACTATCTTTTTTAGTTTGGGTACTTGCATAACATTGTTATAGCCAAATTCTTCTCTAAGAGCCGCAATTACTCTGCTTTTATACTCTTCTTTAAGTCTGGGTGAATATGCCATAATTAAATTACTTCATTAGATTTTTTTGAAAATCTTACTTTGTTATCGCCTTCCATTCTGTATCCTACCCGGGTTGTTTCGCCTTTTGCGGTTAACAACGATAAGTTGGAAATATGGATTGGGGCTTCTTTCTCTACGATTCCGCCTTGAGGATTTTGTGCACTTGGCTTAGTATGTTTCTTTACCAAGTTTACACCCTCTACAATCGCTTTGTTCTTTTCTTTTAATACTACTTGTACCTTGCCTTCGGCGCCTTTATGGTCTCCGGCAATGACTTGTACGGTATCTCCGGTTTTTATTTTAAGCTTTGTCATCTTAATAGTTGTTTAAAGCACTTCGGGTGCTAATGAAACGATTTTCATGAATTGTTTATCACGAAGTTCTCTAGCCACCGGACCAAATACACGTGTTCCTCTCATTTCGCCCGCAGGGTTTAACAGTACACATGCATTGTCGTCGAATCGGATATACGATCCGTCTGGTCGTCTTACTTCTTTTACAGTACGTACTACAACTGCGGTAGAAACGGCTCCTTTTTTAATGTTTCCGTTTGGTGTTGCGTCTTTTACCGAAACAACTATTTTGTCGCCCACAGATGCATAGCGTCTTTTTGTACCACCCAGAACACGTATGGTCAATACTTCTTTGGCTCCGGTGTTATCTGCTACTTTTAATCTTGATTCTTGTTGTACCATAATTACTTAGCTCTTTCAATGATTTCAACTAATCTCCAACATTTGGATTTACTTAAAGGTCGTGTTTCCATGATCTTTACAGTATCTCCTATGTTACAATCGTTCTTTTCGTCGTGCGCAACGTATTTTTTTGTTTTTAACACGAACTTTCCATATATAGGGTGCTTTACTTTTTTAACCTCAGAAACCACAATAGACTTCTGCATTTTGTTACTTGTAACAACTCCTATACGCTCTTTTCTTAAATTTCTTGTTTCCATGTTTTAGCAGAATTATTGTAGTTCTCTTTTAGTCAATTCTGTTGCAATCCTGGCTACGGTACGTCTTACGGTACGCAACTGGATTGGGTTCTCTAAAGGAGAAATGGCATGAGCTAATTTCAGGTCTGAATAACTCTTTTTTACTTCACCAAGTTTTTCTTGCAACTCGGCTACTGATAATTCTTTAATTTCTGACTGTTTCATAATATCAAATAAATTATGCTTCGAAATCGCGAGCAATAATAAACTTAGTTTTTACTGGTAATTTTTGTGCTGCCAAACGCAAAGCTTCTTTAGCTATGTCCAATGGCACACCTCCTATTTCAAAAAGTACACGACCCGGCTTAACAACAGCTACCCAATATTCTACGGCACCTTTACCTTTACCCATACGTACTTCAAGAGGCTTTTTTGTAATAGGCTTGTCTGGAAATATCTTAATCCATAACTGGCCTTCTCTTTTCATATAACGTGTGGCAGCAATACGGGCAGCCTCTATTTGGCGCGATGTAATAAACTCTGAATCTAATGCTTTTATACCAAAAGTTCCGTTTGAAAGTTGGTGACCTCTTTGCGAGATCCCTTTCATACGTCCTTTTTGTTGTTTACGAAATTTTGTTCTTTTAGGCTGTAACATTTTTCTTTACTTTATAAAAAATTACTTTCTACGACGTTGTTGTTTGTTACCACGTCCGGCTCCGCCTTTTCCTTGCTTTTTGGATAAACCAACAAGTGGAGAAAGCTCTCTTTTACCATATACTTCGCCTTTCATTATCCATACTTTTACTCCCAATCTACCATAAGTAGTGTGGGCTTCTACCAAAGCATAGTCGATATCGGCTCTAAAGGTTGATAAAGGAATACGACCTTCTTTGTAATGCTCGCTACGTGCCATTTCGGCACCGTTTAAACGACCACTAATTTCAATCTTAATTCCTTCTGCATTCATACGCATTGTAGCAGCAATAGCCATTTTTATTGCACGACGGTAAGAAATCCTGTTTTCAATTTGTCTTGCAATACTCGATGCTACTAAAAATGCATCCAGTTCAGGTCTTTTAATTTCAAAAATATTGATCTGAACTTCTTTTCCGGTTATTTTTTTAAGCTCTTCCTTTAACTTATCTACCTCTTGGCCACCTTTACCGATAATGATACCGGGACGGGCAGTAGTGATAGTAACGGTTACAAGTTTAAGTGTACGCTCTATAATAACACGGCTTACACTAGCTTTGGATAAACGTACGTGAACGTATTTCCTTATTTTATCGTCTTCGGCAAGTTTATCTCCATAATCATTGCCTCCGTACCAGTTGGATTCCCATCCTCTGATAATACCTAAGCGGTTTC
>JBKEDH010000165.1:0-1595 GCA_047975295.1 Aestuariibaculum sp. | reverse complement strand
TAATTTTCGAAGGTTTTATCCGTTCATCGAAATTAAAAATTCTTCGTTATTCCTAGTTTGCTTAAAACGTTCCTGAATAAACTCCATAGCCTCGACCGGATTCATATCGGCAAGGTACTTACGCATAATCCACATACGCTGTATCGTGTTATCATCCAACAATAAATCGTCTCGACGTGTGCTAGACGAGGTGAGGTCTATAGCAGGGAAAATTCTGCGGTTGGCAATCTTTCTATCCAATTGTAACTCCATATTACCTGTTCCTTTAAACTCTTCAAAAATAACCTCATCCATTTTAGAGCCTGTTTCGGTAAGAGCTGTAGCGATAATGGTTAACGAACCACCATTTTCTATATTTCTAGCTGCACCAAAAAAACGTTTTGGTTTGTGCAGTGCATTGGCATCTACACCTCCACTTAATATTTTACCCGATGCCGGTTGTACTGTATTGTAAGCTCTTGCCAAACGTGTAATGGAATCGAGAAGAATTACCACATCGTGGCCACACTCGACCAACCGCTTGGCTTTTTCCAGTACTATGTTGGCAATCTTTACATGCTCATGGGCTTCTTTATCGAAAGTTGAAGCAATAACCTCTCCCCTAACATTACGTTGCATATCGGTAACTTCTTCCGGACGCTCATCTATTAAAAGAATCATTTGGTAAACTTCTGGATGGTTGGCAGCAATAGCATTGGCAACATCTTTTAACAGCATAGTTTTACCCGTTTTAGGTTGCGACACGATCATACCGCGTTGCCCTTTTCCTATTGGTGAGAACAAATCCATAATACGTGTAGAAATAGTACTTTGCTTTTCCGCTATATTGAATTTTTCCTGTGGAAATAGAGGTGTTAAATGCTCAAAAGCCACACGATCTCTTACCACACTTGGGGGTTGTCCATTAATCTTGCTAACCTTTATTAACGGAAAATATTTTTCACCTTCTTTGGGAGGTCTTACATGTCCTAAAACCGTATCGCCCGTTTTTAAACCAAACAAACGTATTTGCGATTGAGATACATAAATATCGTCTGGCGATGATAGATAGTTGTAGTCCGACGAACGCAAAAACCCATAACCGTCCTGCATAATATCCAAAACACCTTCACTTTCAATTATGGCGTCAAATTCAAAATCGGGTTCTCGGTAACGGTTTCTGTTATCCTTATTCCCATTTTCTACATTATTGCTCTTTTGATGGTTTTTTTGATGGCTTTTTTGTTGCGGATGGTTATCCCGCTTTTGCTGTTTATTGGGGTTGTGCTCTTTTTTATTATTGGTATGTTGGTTATTATCCTTTCTTTCCTGATTGCTTTTGTTTTCGGACTTTGCCGGAGGAGTTTCAACCACCGATTTATCTTTAACTTGGGACTGCTCTTCTCTTTTTGCAGAAGGTATAGCTGTTTTTGCAGGTTTTTTAACACGCTGCCTTGGCTTTTTGTTTTCTTTTTTTACGTCTTTTGGGTCGGTCTTTACACGATCCTGTTGCTCTGGCTTAGACGATTCGGCTGCTTCTTTTACCGCTTTTGGGTCGGCTGCCTGTCGATCCAGTATTTGATATACCAAATCCAGTTTTTTTAATGAACGGAACT
>JBKEDH010000147.1:0-10904 GCA_047975295.1 Aestuariibaculum sp. | reverse complement strand
TTCTATTTTGTCTCATTCTGTATCAAAAATAAACTATACAAAAAGTCAACCATACGAATTTAAACAGGCACTAAGTTATAAAATAACTTAAATTACAAATTTATTGCTTTTTCGGATGTTTTTACAGTAATTTGTTAAATATCGTCTTCATACCGTAAAAATAAGTTAGTAACCCTTACGTATTCTTGTTTACCCTTGTTTGTCATATAAGGTTTTACAAGATGCCAAATGGTCTCTACCATTTTACCTTCATTAGAGCTAAAACCTCGAAGCACCTCTATTTGCGATTGCCAAAAAGTAATTATAATCCTAACCGTATGCCGCAAGTACAAATACCTGTCTGTAGGTTCTTCCACGACCAAATTATCGCTAATAAAGGCATTAAACAACTGTACCATCTGATCTTGCCTAAGTTCGAGTGTTTTTTGAAGAACCTTATTTATTTTCGGGTACATTCTGGAAATCTCTAAAACATCTACATTGAAAAAACTATATTTTAAATGAAAATACTCCAGATATAGTAATAACTTATGAAAATGTTCGAAAGATGAGATATCGCCTTTATCTGTTAGGTAAGACTGTGACATTTGGGTACGCATTTGTTCGTAAATAGCCAGCAACAAATCTTCTTTTGTTTTAAAATGATACGTTAAATTACCATGGGCAATCCCCATTTTAGCGGCAATATGGCGTATCGTTACGTTTTGTACCCCATTGGCATTAAAAAGTTGTACGGCCTGGTTTACAATCTTTTGTCTTGTTTTTATTTTTTTCTGTTTTGGCTTTGTTGCAGACGTTACACCCATAACTGTATAGGATTAAAATATATTATTAGAGCCTGTTTAAATTTATATCAATTGTTTTTCTATGTCTCTTTTTGCGCATAATTTCGTTAAAATTTTATCAAATAGCCCGGCTATTATCTTCTGTTTTGCCTCATTATACATCAAAAATAAACTATACAAAAAGTCTTAAACAGTCTCTTAATAGTTTAATACCCGTATGGAATCTAATTTTGCCTGTAAGCTTTCAACTATTTCGGGATGCTCGTTATACAAATTGGTTGTTTCGCTAAAATCGTCTTTTATATGGTACAACTGCCCCTTTGTTTCGATACCATATCCGTCTTTATTAATAAAATCGCTAAAACCACCCGATTTATTGGATTGGATAAGTTTCCAGTCGCCCGAACGGATAGCAAAAATACCTCCTCCTGAATGATGTACCAATATTTTCCGACCTACATTATTGTCTTCTCTTGTGGTGGCAAGAAAACTCTTCCCATCGGGACTTGAATTATCGGGAAGATCTATATCTAAAATTTCGGATAACGTTGCCATAATATCAAGTGATGAAATAAGCGCCTTTTTTTCTTGGCCCTTTTTTAATTGATCGTTCCATTTTATAATAAAAGGAATACGATGGCCACCTTCCCATGTATCAGATTTCAACCCTTTCAAAGCACCATTGGCATAATGTCCGTAATCTGTTATAACCGAAGCTATAGGCCCGGAATAATCTTCGCCATTTCTTGCCGGCGAGCCATTATCGCTTGTAAAAATTACAATAGTATTATCGTCTATTCCTGTTTCCTTTATAGCTTTAAGTACTTCGCCAACAGTCCAATCGACCTCTTGAACAAAATCACCATACAATCCCGCATTACTGGTACCTTTAAAATTATCGGTTGGTGCAATTGGGGTATGTGGTGCCGTAAGTGGCAGGTACAGAAAAAAAGGTTGCGATTTCTGCGAAGCTTCTTTAATATAGGCTACCGATTTCTCGGTTAATGTAGGCATTACCTTTTCCAATTTCCAATCGGTTGCCATCATACCGGTTCGACCGAATATTTCCTTAGGTTTTAAAACAGTTGGTGCTTTAATTACCCGACGGTTTTCTATAAAAGTGTAAGGTGGAAAGTTAGGAACATCGTCCCCAAAATAATAGTCGAACCCAACAGCCAATGGACCTCCGGTAATATCTTTAGTATAATCAACATTTAAACCGTCACCTGCTTTGGCCGTTAAACTATCTTTAGTACTCCAATTCCAGCCCAAGTGCCATTTGCCTATTGCTGCCGTTCTATAACCGTTTTGTTTTAACAGCGTTGGCAAGGTAATACGTTCTTTTTCTATTAACGGCATATCCCACGGCAATAGCACTCCTTTTTTTAGCTTGGTTCGCCACGCATAACGTCCTGTTAATATACCATAGCGTGTTGGCGTACATACCGACGATGGCGAATGGGCATCGGTATAACGGATTCCATCTTCAGCCAATTTATCTATATTGGGCGTTTTCAATTTGGCGTTTTTATTATAAATGCCAACATCTCCATAGCCTAAATCATCGGCCAAGATTAAAACGATATTAGGATATTCTTTGTTTTTCCCTATTACCTGTTTTTCAGTTTTGCCCTTTACACAAGAACCAAAAAAACACAGACCTACTATTACTGTAAAAATTCCAATTATATATTTTTTCACACGAATAAATTTAAGTTAAACATTTGATTTTGATATTTTTAAACAACACAGCAAAAAAACCGAAAGCTTACTGTCCGTTGTTTTTATTCATAACCTTTTGTGGAGTCCTTTACCTTGGCTTTGCTAAATACCTCAATGAGGGTTTCATGTGCTAATATTTATTGTTATTAATGGTCACATGGAACACCCAAATTAACATTTCGCTATGTGATTAAAACTTAATAATGGGTGTTTCATTTTCTATTGTTTTATATCACTGCTCATTCCCGCCTGCATTGGTGTTATATATCTTCCATTTTCAATCTTTACAGGGTTTATAAAATAGTCCTGTAAGTGTGGGATATGTTCTAAAAATAATGCCGGATGATTTAATGTTATGTGATTAAACAACACCAAATGTTGGTGTATTTGTCCCATATCGCCTACGTGGGGAACAACCGGAACATTATATTTTTTTGATAATAAACTAATCAATATAAATTCCGATACACCACCAACCCTTACGGCATCAACTTGGTTATACGACATACAACCCGATTGTAAAAAGTTTTTGAACATAATTTTATTGGGTACGTGTTCGCCCAAAGCGATATCGACAGCTACTTCTTTTGCCAAGGTTACATGAGCTTGGACATCATCAGGATGTGTAGGTTCTTCGACCCAGAGGGGATTTAGTTTTTTTAATTCTTTACAAATAGATATGGCCTGTGGCAAAGTCCATTGTTGGTTGGCATCGAACATAATAGTGGCTGTATCGCCTGCTAATTTCCG
This sequence comes from Aestuariibaculum sp., assembly GCA_047975295.1. GTDB lineage: Bacteria > Bacteroidota > Bacteroidia > Flavobacteriales > Flavobacteriaceae > JBKEDH01. Next base: position 7,647 of record JBKEDH010000147.1, on the reverse strand, counting down.
TAACATTTCTGCCCTTCGGATATCCCTTGCAGAGTCGGTGGAGCCCACTTTAAGCTTCATGGCCGTAAAACCAGAATCCATTGCCTTTTTTATATTAGCTGCTACCTGCTCGTCGGAATAATTAAACCAACCAACGGAGGTATCATACCCTGGATAACCCGCTTTTATTATGGCAGTTCTTTTTTCAATTCCAGACTGATTATCCCGTATTAGTTTGATGGCCTCTTCTCGGGACAATACGTCTTCGTAATATGAAAAATCAAGTGTATTTACTATATCTTCGGGCGATAAATCGATTAATAACTTCCAAAGTGGAACATCCTTGGACTTTGCCCATAAATCGAAACAGGCATTTACCACCGATGCTAAAGCCAGATGTACGACACCTTTATGTGGCCCCAGCCATCTTAAATTAGGTTCGTTGGCCATTTTGTTAAATGTGGCACCAAAATTATTCATTAACTCATTGATTTCCTTACCCACCACAAACTTTTTTAAATACGATATAGCGTCGCATACCAACGCATTACCTTGACCTAACGTAAAAGCCAAGCCCACACCTTCCATATTTGTATCGGTTACCAATTTACATACTGCATAGGCGTATATTGGTGTGGTATGGACAGCGTCTGATCCTGCTCCATCTTTTAGTTTGAATTGTATGTCGGATGTTACAACATCTTGTATTACGATCGATTTACTCATTTTTATGCTTTATTAAAAGGTTATTCCTCCTGTTTTACTTGATTGATAAACGGTTTCTACTAGCCGCATGGTATTGCAAGCTTCCTCCAAACTTATCCCTATTTTATAATTATTGTTGTTAATGTGCTTTTGAAGTTCTGCCATTGGTCCTATAAATGCATCTGGAAACCAGCCACCATACAAAGGCATTTCCTGCCACCCCTTATTGTCGTTATGCCGTATATATTCATATTTTGGCGGCATCCCCTTCGGATAATCCAACGATAGCCCTACTCTAATTTTTATGGCTCCCTGAGTGCCTTCTATCTTTAAATAAGACGTTTGGTGTTCTAATCCGAAATCATGACCATGATTGGTTATAACCCGTGCCTGAGTAAATTCATTATAATCTAAAATTATGGTAGAACGTGTAGATGCCAAATCTTTCATTTTAGGATGCTTAACCGTACTGGCATATACTTTTTTGGGATTGCCTAAAAAACACCTTATTAAATCGAGATAATGAATACTATGGTACAAAACCTCGACCCGTGGCAGCGAAAAAAGAAAATCCCATAAATGCCAAGGTGTATAGACACAAACATTCATTTCCATATCGTAAACCTCTCCAATAATGCCACTATCCACCATTTGTTTGGCTGCTATCATATAGGGAGCATAACGCAATTGGAAATTTATAGCACCTATTATATTTTTTTCGTTACATAGCTTTAAAATTGAATTGGCTTCTTCTAAATTTTCGCCCATTGGCTTTTGGATCAAAACAGATTTTCCGTTGGGAATATACTTTAAAATTTCTTTTATTTTTCCCGCAGGAACAGCAATATCATACACAACATCACTATCTTTGGTGTCGGCAATCAATTCATCCAAAGATTTATATACCTTTTGGATAAAAGGAAACTTATCTTTAAGAGCTAATGCCTTTTGGGCATTAACATCAAAAATACCTTTTACAGAAAAGCCTGCTTTTATATATGCCGGCAAATGGGCTTCGTTAACAATCCCTCCTGCCCCGATTATTGCAATCGGAATTTTAATTTTGGGCAAATCAACGTACTGTTTTATGTTTTCCATAGATAGCAGGTTAATAAAAAAGCGAGTAAATTATAAACATTATAACAACCAGTAGCGCACTCGTATAATAAACGGTCTTAGACGATTTTGCTATTTTTACGTAAAATTCTTCTGGAACATATTGCTGGGACTTGTCTGCAAACGATACCAAAAAATAGATAACAGATGATAAAACAAAATAGATATAGGTTTGCCGCAACCAATTAATACCCAATCCTTCCGGACTTGAAACAAAATGTTCTATTCCATTTACAGGAATATACTTTTCGATTACAAAGACGATACAAGCAAAAGCGCTACCGCCTATCAAGGTCCAAAACGAAGCATTGGCAGTTCCTTTTTTATAGATAATCCCCCATAAAAATACAGTAACTATAGAAGGAGCAAAAATGCTAAACATTTGATTGATAAGTTCGAAAATACCTCCAAGATCACCCAAAAAAGGAGACCATATAACGGCAGCAATTAATACAGCTGCACTAGTTATGCGTCCGTATTTTATTTTTGCCTTATCGGATGTTTTAGGTTTTAACTTACCTATAATATCGTACACCACTAAAGTAGAGCAACTATTAAGGGCTGCTGCAACACTACTCATAACTGCTGCCAATAATGCTGCTATCATTAACCCTTTTAAGCCTACGGGCAAAACTTTGGTTATTAAAATAGGTAATACCGATTTTGTATTTGTACCGATATCGTCTTTAAACAATGCAAAGGCCAATATACCCGGTACAACCATAATAAATACAGGTAATATTTTTAAAAAACCGGCAAAAATAGCACCCAATTTAGCTTGTTTCTCGGATTTTGCACCAAGAACCCTTTGTACAATGGTCTGGTCGGTACACCAATACCAAATGCCAAGTACCAAATGGCCAAACAGAATATCGAAAAACGTAAATCCTTTCTTGGAGGTATCAAAACCGACCGCTTTTAGCCTATCGGGATCAACGGCTTCTTTAAACATATCATACGAATATATGCCTACATCGGGAAGTTGAAAAACAGCCAATACGGTTATAGCCAAAGCACCAACAATTAAAATTATGGTCTGCAAAGTTTCGGTAATAACAACCGATGTTAATCCGCCAACTATAGTATAAGTTCCCGTTGCAATAGCTATAACAATTATCGAAATAAGGATATCGACTTCAAATATTTTTTCGAAAACGATGGCTCCAGCATAAAAACTCACTCCAATATGCATAAACAATGCAGCCAGAATACTAAAAACAGCCAAAATAACACGAGACCTACTGTCGTAACGTTTTTCTAAAAACTCCGGTAAAGTTGTTATTTTGGTTTTTAGAAAAAAAGGAACAAACAAAAAAGCCAAAATAAGCAATTCGAATGCCGAGAACCACTCGAAATTACCCCAAACAATGCCATCAACAAAACCTGACTCTGCCAAACCCACCAAATGAACTGTCGATATATTAGAGGCAAATAATGAAGCTCCTATAACACTCCATGTTAACGATTTTCCTGCTAAAAAATAACCTTCGCTAGTCGATTTACTTTTTCGGGAATACCATAATCCTACAAAAATGATTATTGCCAAATAAGCAACAATAACAATTACATCTATTATTAAAGTGGGTGCCATATAAAGAAAGTAATATATTTAAAAACGTTCACAATATATAAAAATTAGGTCAATTGACCTAACTTTTATATATTAATCTAAATTTGATTAATAATTTAATGCTCAAATAGCACGGTACATAGCAAAAAACCATAAATTATATTTGACATATCAATAAACAAAATATTAAATTATCAAACCTTCAAAGTTTTTAAAATTAGCTTAATAAACCAATAAAAGGAATTTTTATCGTACACTAAAGTTTTTGACAATGAACTTGTTTAAACTTTTTCAATTGGCTAAAAAGTTTAAATAGGTTCAATAAAAAATCCCATTGATTAAATAATCAATGGGATTTTTATACCGTTATTTTATAGCGATCAATCCTTTAAAACATGCTTGGCATAATTTACGTTTAAAGCATCGTAACGTTTAGACAAATGTTTTAAGCGTTTAACAAAATCGTTGTAATCGCGTTGGGATTTTGAAGACCAACCCACTTCGGATATTGCCGTTAATCTAGGAAAAACCATATATTCGAGATGATCGGTTGTTACAATATATTCGGTCCAAACATTGCCTTGAGGTCCTAATATATACTTTTGTTCATCGGCAGTTAAAACATCTGGTGTAGGATCTAAACTGTACACTTTTTCCACCGGTAAAAATCCGCCAATAGCCAAAGGTTCGTTTTCTTTATCATCCGATTGATAATAATCCAAATAGCAATGTGTATTGGGTGCCATAATAACATCGTGCTTTTGTTTTGCAGATTCGATACCTCCTTTCGAACCGCGCCAAGACATAACCGTTGCATTTGGGGCTAAACCACCCTCTAAAATCTCGTCCCAACCAATAATTTGCTTTCCTTTAGAGTTTACAAATTTTTCAATTCGGTTAATAAAGTAACTCTGCAAACCGTGTTCGTCTTCTAAATTGTTTTCTTTAATCTTTTTTTGGCACCCGGAACATCTTTCCCAGTTTTTCTTAGGACATTCATCGCCCCCTATATGTATGTATTTTGAAGGAAATAATGGTATAACCTCTTCCAAAACATCCTGTAAAAACGTAAAAGTAGTTTCTTTACCGGCACAGAACACATCGTCGGTTACGCCCCAGGTTTCGTAAACCACTTTTGGCGTACCGTTTGCTTGAAGTTCCTTACTTTTATTAGACATTGCACCATTTCCCTTTAAAACCGTAGGTTCGTCCGGAAAACAGCTTAAATACGGATATGATGCGATAGCTGCCGAACCATGGCCCGGCATCTCAATTTCGGGAATGACTACGATATGGCTATCGGCAGCATATTTCACCACTTCCTTTACATCTTCCTGCGTGTAAAAACCACCATAACGTTCATTATCCGATTCACTTTCTCCCGGATAATGCCCAATAATAGTACCATTTCGGTAAGCACCAATTTCGGTTAATTTTGGATATTTTTTTATTTCGATACGCCAGCCTTGATCTTCGGTTAAATGCCAATGAAAACGGTTCATTTTGTGCAAGGCTAATAAATCGATATATTTTTTTATAAAAGACACAGGAAAGAAATGACGGGCCACGTCCAAATGCGAACCTCTGTAAATATATCTTGGACTGTCTTCTATTTTTACTGCCGGAATGGTTAAATTGGAAGTAACTTTACCTGCTTCGGCTTCGGCCGGCAATAATTGGCGCAACGTTTGAACACCATAAAAAATACCTTTTCCTGTTTTGGCCGTAATCTCTATGGTTTTGGCCGTAATATTCAGTTTATAGCCTTCTTCATTTTCTATAGCTTCATCCAATATCAAGACTATATTGCCAACGGCTCCAACTTCTGAAGTAATGTTTAATCCTGTAGCAAGATTTAACATTTCTGCCAGATAATTGGCCTCAAGCTGCAAACCTTCGCCATAACCTATTTTGGTTTTTGTATTGACCAAAAATCGGCCTTTTACAATTTCGAGAGATGTTGGTTTGGGAATAATTTGATAATCGGCTTCAGTATTGACAACATCTGCATATTTATTGCATGAAGCCAATATGCCGAGCATTAAAAGTAACAAGAAATACTTTTTCATAATTAAGTTGGTGTTTAGTTAATATTTAGCAATAATGGGTATTTAATAATATATGTGTGTTCGAGCAAATTTAGAATTTATTTACAAAATGAACAAAAAATTGAATATTTTACAACGAAAAATAAATGGCACAAAACAATAGTGGAGAATATATACAAAAAAGTTATTTTAATGAAAATAATAAAAACTAAACCTTTATGGACTAAAGTTTTCTACTCTATTTTTTGTTTAAACGCAACAATTGGGCATGAGCCGATAAATAGAACATCCAATGCTAAAAATTATGGTATAAAAAAAGAGAATCTATTTATAGATTCTCTTGCTTAGTAGCGGGAACAAAACTTATCTCGAACCAAGTTTACTTAGGATTTAAGAAACTCTACGAACTTAAACCTGTATTAGAAGAAGCAGGATTATACCCTATTCATAACCTCAACAATACAAATACTGCGAGGCTATGAAAAACAAGTTCTATACTACTCTACCTGTTGGTATTTGTATCTATGCTTTGAGAAACCGAAAGGTAAATCAAGTTAAGTTATACATCTACCTAAAAAGTATTGCAAGCGGTCATATCAAGTATGACAGCACAATATACGATTATAGTAAGCAGTGGGCAAAAGACCTCAACTGCCACCCTAAAACAATTAAGAGTAGAATAGACTGGTTAATAAAAAAGAACTGGATTACAATCAACAGTAAATCCAAATCCATACGCATAGTAAGTTACAAGCAAATTTGTGCTAAAAACAATATTGATACAAAACGTGCTGCCATATTTGAACCAAACCATTACAATAATTTCAAAGCATTTTGTATAGGTGTAGCGATGATGCATTTTAGGAATAGAAAAAAGTGGAATGATAGACGGTCGGTGTCCAATAAGACCAATTCCGACACCAGTAAGAATCGTAATGCCTCTCCTAAAGGATTCTACCCAATGCCTAACCTATACCTTGCAAAATGTTTAGGAGTTAGTAAAACAACTGCTTACAAGTTTAAAAAGGAAGCCATTAAGTATGGTTACATCATTCGTAAGAAACAAAAAAGTTTCATTTATACTGGAGATAACAAACTACGGAAAGATGCCATGGAGATGTATGCTTTTAGTTTGTGTTTAGATGATATGGAAGACAAGGCACGTAGATTAAGAAAAGGCAAAAAGTATCTTAAAATAATTGAGTCCGATTTAGTAAAAACAGACTCAATCATTTTAAAAACAAAACGCCTGACCTATGATGAAAAATTTGCAAGAATAATGCGTAACAAGACAGCTAAAGCAGTTAGTAATTAGTTTGTTTTTTTAGTATGGAAAAAAAGTTAACGGATTATAAGAGCCAAGAGAGAAAACCCCAAAGAACAGTTCCACAACTGCCTAAATTTTTGTATTTTTAGTAATGATAGAGATTACAGATATAATTACATCAAACTTCAATAAAGTAGAAGAACTACTAGGTAAAAACTATGTGTGTATTTCCGTTGTAGGTAAAGTCTATGAAGATGTAGCAGGTAAAGAACAGATAGAAAGAATTAGAAATTTAAACACATTCAGATTTTACTATCATCTACGCTCAAAAGATTATTACGCTTGTTACTACCTCTACAATGCAATCCTGCAAAAGAAAGGTATTGAAACACTACTGAAAGAAATTAAGCAGGTACTGGAGAAGCACAACAAAACCAAAATTGCATTATGTGATAACAGCAAAGACGATGAATTTGGATTTAGGCACATTCTTAGACATTTTCTACTTGAAAACGGTGTGCAAGTGTCCGATACAGAAAACATCAATTTAAGTACTCAAAAACGTTACTGGGAACAAGACATCTACAAACAAGCAGGGCATTTTAATCTCACAGATGAGTTTGTTGGAAACGCACTCGAAAAACGTGATTGGACATTCGCCAAAACGATGCCTAAAAATCCACATTTTTATTCAATTAGGGCAAAAAATGAAGATTTTAAGCACTTTTTACACCTTGTTGCACACATTCGCTACTATGGTAAGCCAGAAGTTTATGAGGGCGTTTTATATCGTGTGTTCTATTGGAACACCCATAAATACTGGACTATGCCACAAGACCTAACTAACGAGAGTTGTGATTTAATCAATCGAAAACCTACTAAATCTGACAAAATCCTTAAATAATTGAGTTCAAACAACAGAAATAGAGCAGAAAGGCTAAGTACTCAACTTAAAAAAAGAG
>JBKEDH010000159.1:0-2068 GCA_047975295.1 Aestuariibaculum sp. | reverse complement strand
TGGTAATTCCTAAGTTAAAGCTAAGTGATAAGGGTTTGTTTAATGGCGATACTTTTGGTTTTGTTCCTTTAAAACATGATTGATGTGGGGTTTGTCTTTATATACCATCTTCTATCGAAATCATCATCTAATGCATCTTTTTGTCAAAAAAAGTAGTTATATTATTTTCTTAATTATAGTATAGCATAATTATCAAGTCTCCATTTTTATTGCACAACAATTATTTAATGTTTAATAATTTGCTTATAAACGTATAAATTTAAGTTAAATATTAAATTTTTAGGTGTAAAAAACATCTGAAAAAATAAACAAAATCAACGGCCACTATTTTTATTTAAGGCCTTTTTTTAAGGTGGTTATCTTGGCTATACTAAATCCTTCTATGCAGTTTTTCAACTGGACAAAAAACCTTCTTATTTTCATTTCAACCAAAAGGTATAGATGGGTTAAAGGAATAATAAAAGATTAAAAGTAAAAAATAAAAAGAGTTACAATGTTGAAGATTTGCAAATTGCCGTTTATCCTGTTAAGATTGAAAATAAAAAAGTGTATATTGGCTTTTCCGATTAGTTTATCAGTAACCCAATGGAACCGACACAGTTTGAAATAGCTTTAGCTTTAATAGATAAAAAAAATTCTGAAGACCCTAATCTATATCAAGTAAACGGATTGGATTTTCCAAAAGAACTGCTCTATTCTCAGCGCATGAGCAGAACACTATCTGTATTTAATCCCCATGTATCCAAAGCTTTGCAAATAGCGGTAAGGGCACAACATATATGCCGTTGGAGAATACCACGAAATAATTATCCTATGGATAGGGTAGGATATTTAAAATGGCGCGAAGCATTGAAAAAAATGCATACAGAAATAGTAACCGAAATTTTGGAAGAGGTAGGCTACAAAGCCGATTTTATAGCACGTGTTTCCTTTTTAATCAATAAAAAATCAATTAAAAAAGACGAAGAAAGCCAAGTATTGGAAGATGTGGCCTGCTTGGTGTTTTTAGAGTTTTATTTTGAAGAATTTGCCGATAGGCATACCGACGAAAAGCTTGTGGACATTTTACGTAAAACATGGGGAAAAATGTCCAAAGCCGGTCATACGGCAGCTTTAAAACTTTCCGTTTCGAAAAAAAGCCTAAATTTAATCAAGAAGATTTTATAATTTTGCGGCTTATAGCGAAAACAGATATAATCGGTAACTTTGCACCTAACGTTTACAGTACAAAAAATGACGAAAATAGTGCTACTTTCTGATACCCATGGCTATATTGATAATGCTATTTTAAAGTATGTAAAACAAGCCGATGAAGTTTGGCATGCAGGCGATATAGGTGATTTAAAAGTAACCGATGCCATAAAAAACATAAAACCTTTAAAAGCGGTGTTTGGTAATATCGATAACGCCAAGATACGTACGGAATTTCCCGAAAATAATCGTTTTATGTGTGAAGGTGTCGATGTTTGGATAACCCATATTGGCGGTTACCCAAATGCATATAACCATAGGGTTAGGGAAACAATAAAGCTTAATCCGCCCAGATTGTTTATTTGTGGACATTCGCATATTTTAAAGGTAATGCCCGACAAAAAATTGAATTTGTTACACATGAATCCCGGAGCCGTAGGCAAACACGGATTTCATAAAGTGCGTACTATGTTGCGTTTTACTATTGATGGTAAAAAAATAGACAATCTGGAAGTGATTGAGTTCGATAAACGTTATTGATATGTATATAAAGTCATAGCCGTTCGAAAGTTTTTTTTATCAGTTTGAAAACGTTCTATATCCCTTTGTTATAGGTATAGGGCTAATTGTTTTGCGGAATTATCTTTATTAAAAGAGTGTATTATTGGGTGGTTTTGTTACTTTTTTACGATGGGCTTGAGTTGGTTGCACAAGTAATCAATTATCAGGTAACACATCAGACAGATTATAGTTTTTTCTGATAAATTTTCTTCTCTATGCTCTAAAGTCTAAAAATCTTGGCTCTTATAGCTCCCGATTTCAATAAACCTTCCACTTTTTCACTTTTCACTAAAAAATCTTCTATTTAAAACCAAAA
>JBKEDH010000118.1:0-5807 GCA_047975295.1 Aestuariibaculum sp. | reverse complement strand
TAACACCATTGTCGGAATTATCTATAGAAAATAACGGCGAACCACAGGATTTTCCCGATTTTACCCGAGGAAACTGGATTAAACGTAAGCCTTATAACTGGATAAAAGATACGTATTGATTTAATCCAAAAAGATAAAATAATTTCGGTATATGGATTGCTAACAAACAAAACTTCTTTAAACTTATGAAAAAACTAACAATTAATTGCCTGCTCGTATTTATATTGTGCGTAGCAGGAGTAATACAGGCACAAAATCTCAATGTTTCAGGTATAGTTACCGATCAATCTAATATGCCTTTACTTGGAGCATCTGTAGCTATTAAAGGTACAGCCAAAGGAGCTGTAACCGATTTTGATGGACGTTATACTATTGAGGCAAATACTACTGACGTCTTAGTGGTGTCGTATGTAGGTTTTACTACGCAGGAAATTTCAATTAACGGAAATACAACGGTTAATGTAAGTTTGAAAGAAGATGCTGCTCAGTTGGAAGAAGTGGTGGTAGTTGGTTACGGTACTCAAAACAAATCAGAAATAACGGCTGCCATTACCCAAGTGGAAGTGGGGGAAGTTCTGGATGACAGGCCCATTGTCAACGTTCTTGAAGCAGTACAGGGCGTGGTGCCCGGTATGCAAATTACATCTGGCTCTGGTGAGCCGGGCAACTTGGGGCTTAATGTCAATATACGGGGTTTTACCTCTATCAATGGGGGTACGCCCTTATTTTTGTTGGATAACGTTGAAGTAAACATTGCCGATGTCAATCCGCAGGATATTGAAAGTATTACTGTACTAAAGGACGTATCGGCTTCGTCCATTTATGGGGCACGGGCTGCTTTTGGGGTGGTTTTGCTGACAACTAAAAAAGGAAAGAAAAACCAGAAACCAAAGTTTAATTATAGCTTAACAACCAGTTTTAGCTATCCGGAAGATATACCCGAAAAGGCCAGTACCTACGATTTTGTACATGCTATGGAAAGCTGGGGGCTGGATACCTACTGGACAGGGCAGGATATAGCCACATGGGCAGATTTTTTAGAAGAACAACGTGCCAATCCAAGTGCATTTCCCAATAATGTGGCTGTTGATGGCAATGGTTTGGAATATTCGTTGCGCAATACCGATTTGTGGGATAAATTATTTTCTGACAAAGCGTTTTCTGCTATCCACAACCTAAGTGTTTCCGGAGGTTCGGAAAATATCAGCTATAGGGTATCCGGTGGATATAGTGACCAAGGCGGTACCATTATTACGGACAACGACAGGTACAAAAAATATAATTTTAATGCCAATGTAGATTTTAATATCTCTAAAAAATTAAGTGCAACAACAAATGTTTTATATAACCGATCCAATAGAACAACGTCTATTTCTGAATTTAACAGATCGGTAGATTATCCTTCATTTGCACCCATTGACGGAAACCATGTATTTGATGATGGTACGGTGATACCCTACGAAACAGCCATCAATAATGAATATTTACTTCCGGCGCCATTAAGGGTAATCAATGTTTATAGAATGTTCCAAAATTTAAAATATGACATCACACCCGATTTGAATATTATTGGGGAATATACTTTTGAAAGAAGTACTACTGATCGTTATGGTTCCAACCCCATGATTTCTACGGTGCAGCCGATGAGTTTTAGCGTAATTACCCGCGATCCGGCTTTGAGTTCCTATACCAGAACAAACGACTATACCAAATACAACGTGGTAAACCTTTATGCCAACTATAAAAAAACCTTTGGCAATGGCCATAATTTTAAAGCTATGTTGGGCTATAACCGCGAAGAAACCTACAGGGAAGTAGTAACCAGTAGAAAAGAAGGCCTTGTTAATACCGATTTACCTTCTTTTTCGCAGGCAACAGGTACGGCAACAATTAGTGATGCTTTTTTGGAAAGATCGTTACAGGCCTATTTTGGTAGGGTAAACTATAATTTTAAAAATAAATATTTTTTAGAAGCCAATTTGCGCTACGATGGTTCTTCGGTGTTTCCGAGTGATGATAAATATGCTCTCTTTACCTCTTATTCGGCAGGGTGGATCGTAACGCGCGAAAACTTTATGCAAAATGTTGAGCCTTTAAGCTTTTTAAAGTTAAGGGCTTCTTATGGTGAATTGGGCAACCAAAAGGTTTATGCTAATAATGCCTTTAACGTTTACCCTTCAATAGAGCAGTACGAAGGCTATAGCACAGGATGGATTAACCCGAGTACTGGTCTGTTGGCTTATACCGTGGGTATCCCCAACAGGTTAATTAGTCCCAGTTTTACTTGGGAGCGTGTAGAAACTACCAACTTCGGTATCGATACGCGCTTTTTTGAGGATGCACTTTCTGTTAGTTTCGATATTTATACCCGAAACACGTTGGACATGCTTACCGATGGTGTTGAGTTGCCCGCTGTTCTGGGTACAAACGAACCTTTGGATAATGTTGCCGATCTACAAACAAAAGGTTGGGAACTTGAGGTGAATTGGAGTGATAAAATAGGAAAGGATTTTTCGTTTAGTTTAGGCTTGGCTCTGTCGGATTCCAAATCAGAAATTACCAAGTTTTCTAACGAAGCGGGTTTAATATATAAAGATGACGGTACTTATCAATATTATGTGGGAAAACAAATAGGTGAAATATGGGGCTATGTTACCGATGGTTATTATACGGTGGACGATTTTGAGGAAGGTACCCTTGATGCCGATTTTACTAATGGCACCTTAAAGGCAGGGGTAGTATATCTTGAAAATGGTAACAATCCCAATCCCGGTGATGTTAAGTTTAAGGACCTTAATGGCGATGGTGTGATTAATTCCGGTAATAATACCTTATATACCGAATTGGATAGTAATGGAAACCCCGTTACTACGGCCGAAGGATTTATCCACACCGGTCCTGGTGATAGACAAGTTATAGGTAATAACAGAAGGCGTTATCAATATGGTATAACAGGTAACTTTAACTATAAAGATTTCGATTTGTCGTTCGTGATTAACGGGGTAGGAAAACGTGATGTATGGCAAAGCAGTCCGTTTATTTTTCCCTATCAAGGAGAGTTCTCTACTATGTTTGCCCATCAGTTGGACTATTGGACTCCGGAAAATACCGATGCCTTTTTGCCTAGAAACTATGAAAGAGGTACAGTTAATTACAGTTCAAACAGACGTGTACAAACCAAATATTTGTTGGATGGTTCTTATGTTAGGTTAAAAAACGTATCCTTTGGCTATTCGTTGCCTAAAAGTGTTTTAGATAAATTGAAGATAGACAAGTTGCGTATTTTTGTTTCGGCCGAGAATTTGTTTAATTGGGACCATTTGCCCGATGGTGTAAATACAGAACTTACCAATCAGGGTTCCGGGGCTACCTATCCGTTTGCCAGAACTTTCAGTACAGGTGTTAACTTTCAATTTTAAAAAATAAATACTATGAAAAATAGACTTAATATATTTTGTATGGCACTCCTTTTTTTAACCTTGGGGTGTTCTGACGATATTTTAGAAAAGTACCCACTGGATTCCTTGGTAGAGGAAACCACTTTTACATCTAATAGAAATTTTGAAACCTTTGCATGGGGATTTTACGAAGTGTTCGATGGTTATAATCTATCGGCCTTAAATTATGAATTTCGAGGCGATTTGATATGTAGAGGGAGTGGATCTCAAACAGATCCTTGGTTGCGCCAAAATGTTTCTATTCCCGCTGCGGATAGCGATTGGAATTCAGCTTATAGAAGGATTAGAAGGGTTAACATCATGTTGCGCAATACGGATAATGGAGTATTGGATGAATTACAAAAAAGCCATTGGGAAGGTGTGGGTCGTTTTTTTAGAGCCATTAACTATTATGGTTTGCTTAATAAATTTGGAGGTGTACCGTGGCTTGGCGATGAAGTATTGACCGATGAAAGCGAGGCTTTGTACGCTCCAAGAGCTTCCCGTGATGAATTGGCACAGCATATTTTGGACGATCTTTTGTTTGCTGAATCCCACGTACAATCCAGCTCAAACAATAACACCATTGATAAAAGTGTTGTAAGGGCCTTGATTTCCAGATTTGGATTGTTTGAAGGCACTTGGCGAAAATACCATGGTTTGGATAACGAAAATCAATATTTACAAGCTTCATTTGATGCTTCCACCAAGCTCATTGCAGATCACCCATCATTAATAGAAAAATACGACTTGGTTTTCAATAGTGCTTCCCTGGCCGGTGAACCGGGTATATTATTGTACAAAGACTATATTTTTGGAGAGTTAACGCATATTCAAACCTCAAGACATAGAAACTCGGCAGGAAACTGGGATTTAACCAAAAAAGCAGTTGATAAGTACCTGTTTACCGATGGCACTCCGTTTCATACAAATCCAAATTGGGAAACTTTGGAACAAGATCCTTATGATGAATTTAGAGACCGTGATAGAAGGCTATATATAGCCACCGTACCTCCTTTTAGGGTTGTGACCAGTAAAAACCAAGATTTGGAATTTACTTATCATACTAATCCGAAATTTAGAGAATATTTGGATTTTATGGCAACTTATTCCGATGCAGCGCACAAAGGTACCCCAACGCAAAACTGGGCAGGCTTTATTGTAAAGCAAGAACCCCATTTTAGGAGGTTTAACCAAGGGCAAGGCTTTAATGTAACCTATACGGGATATAGGATTCATAAGTTTTATAATAATTTGAATACAGGTATACAAAATCAGGATTTTGCAGATGCCCCCATTTTTAGAATGGGAGAGGTATTGGTCAATCATGCTGAAGCAGCGTATGAGTTAGGTTTGTTTACCCAAGATATAGCTAATGTCACTATTAATAAGTTACGGGATAGAGGTGAAGTGGCTGCTTTAGATATAGCAAATATTGTAGCAGATCCAACCAAAGACGATAATGTAGATACCATTTTATGGGAAATTAGACGTGAAAGAGCGGTAGAACTCATGGCCGAAGGATTTAGACCGGACGATTTAAGGCGTTGGAAAAAATTTGTAGAGTATGGTGGCCAAGAAAAATTAGGACGCTGGGTTGTTAACTCTGATTATAATAATAGGCTTCCTATACAAGGCGGGGCAGCAGAGGGATATGTTTCTCCTTTTGGTGTGCCACCGGGCGTACCGGAGCATTACTATTTGGCTCCAATACCTTCTGGGCAAATTGTTTTAAATCCTAACATAGATCCAAATCCTGGTTGGGAATAAATTAGTAGTATTTGTTCTATAAAATGAATTTAGTAGAGTTGTGTCTAAATTTCTCTTTAAGACATGACTCTACTAATTATAAAATTATCAATATGTAGATTTGTAAGTGCTATATATAAGAAGTTTTTTGTCTTTTAATTAACATTGGTTCTTTCTAATAACAACTTTAAACAGGCTCTTATATACTCCCCACACCGGTAGCTGTTAACATATAGGTGTGTAAATCGGTATTTTTAATAAAAGCAGGTAATAAATCGCTTCCAGCACCATACATGGCCAATTCTACATAATCTGCCGATTGGTTGTTGCCAATCCACCCTACATTGGTGTATTCCTTTTGTATGTTGGACAACAGTTTGTATGGTAAGTGTTTATAGTTGTAAAGCCCGTCGTCCTGCTTTTCCAGAACGTTATAATAGCCCAAAATCTCCAAAGCCTGATTTCGGGATATTGCAAAACCTTTGGCATATTCGATACGATCTATAATTTGATTTATGGATTGATCGGTGTTAATACCGTTTAAAATCCATTCGTTGGTATGTTTGAATTGTTGGAGATGATCAAAGTTTTTATTGGCTTCCTTACCATAAAGTAATCCCG
>JBKEDH010000086.1:0-3775 GCA_047975295.1 Aestuariibaculum sp. | reverse complement strand
GCTAAAGTCTGATTTAGAACACCCGGTACCTATAAGGCCTAGTGCGATTAATACTGCGAAAAAATATTTTTTCATATTATATTTTTTAAAATTATTTATTCTTGCCATCATTTTAAAGTTTAGCTCTTAAGCTTAATCCAAATGTTCTACTGGAAGGATTCATACCAGCTGTATTCACGTTTTGTGACCAGTTTGATCCTGCTGTAAGTTGTTCTGAATCCATATCTTTGATTGTTCGGTAGAAATAAAAAAGATTTCTACCAAATACTGAAAGTTGTAAATCTTGTAAACCAATTTTAGCAATTACAGATGAAGGTAGTTGATAAGCCAAAGACAATTCTCGCATTTTGAAATATGTATTTTCTTGAATATATAGTTCGTAACGAGCCTGACTGTAAGCTGGACCTCCCCAGTTATACGTTCCATTATAATATTCGGGATTAGTTGTAATATAAGTATTTGTGTCTCCGTTGGCGTTAACACCGTCTAAAACAATACCATTATCGTAAACAGGTTCACCATTAGGACCAGACGTAGTTCCTGCTGCAATAAGTTCTCTTTCTCCGGTAGTAGAATTTAAAAACCATGTTAAACCACCATGTTCGGCATCCATATAATTTAAACTTTCTTCAGTTAAACCTCTACTAGTCATCCAGTTTAAAGCTGTAGGCATAACGTAGCCTCCAATTCTAAAATCGACCAGGGCACTTAATGTAAAGTTTTTATATGTAAAGAAATTTGAAAAACCTCCCACGGCTTTTGGTTGGGCACTTCCTATTTTTATCCATTGGTCCGGATCTAATTTATATAATCCATTTGAATCTACAATTTTGTTGCCATTGGTATCTGTTGCTACCGGATGCGCATAAAATACACCTACAGGCTCTCCAGGTTGCGACACTAATTTAGCGGCATCTACATCATAATTGGCATGTACCAACTCTTCTAAACCTGGCGCCAACGATTCTACTTTATTTTTATTGAAAGCAAAATTAATTCCTGTATCCCAAGTAAAATTGTTACCGGCAATAGGTGTTGCATTAATAGCTAATTCAAACCCTTTGTTACGCATAGTACCTATATTTGTTAAAACAGAACTTGCTCCTGAAGAATTGGGTAAGGTTAATGGCAAAATTTGATCTTCTAATCTAGAATCGTAATATGTCATATCTAAATTTAAGCGACCAGAAAACATTTTAAATTCTAAACCAAACTCCATATCACGCTGGGTTTCTGATTTAATGGCATCGTTACCCGCAGCCAAAGGCAATGTTGAAAAGATTACAGATCCTGCTCCTTGATCACCTAATGAACCCTGTGTATATGCTATGTTTGCTCGGTATGGCGTAGTAAAATTACCTACTTTACCCCATGAGGCTCGAAGCTTACCATAGCTTATAAAACTAGGCATGGTAAAAGCATCGGAAAACACAAAACCGGAATTGACAGACGGATAATAGAAAGTATTATCATTTGGATTCATGGTAGAGGTACGGTCTCGACGAATTGTTCCTTCAAGGAATAAATAATTTTTATAACTGAAATTAACTGTTCCCACCAAAGCATCTTTTACATACGATTCTCTTCGCTCTGCAATGTTTTGATTATTTACATTATAACCCCCAACAGGAGTATTTGCCGAAGCCCATAAAGAAAACCAATTTTCTACACTCAAACCACCATTGGTTCTAGTGCTTGTCGCTTTAAATGATGATTTTGTACCGGTATAACCTGCCATTAAGGTCATATTTACGTCTTCGGTTAAATCTTTATTGTAAGTTAGGAAAATATCTCCATAAAACAGCTTATCTGTTCTATTTTCAATTTTATACAACCCACTAGGGTTTCCTAGAGATAAAGGTACTGTATTAGGCCTTTTATCTTCTGATTCAAAAGATGTAAAATCGGTAGATATCCTACCTCTTAAACTAAGTTCATTGGTAATATCCCAATGTTGTGTAATACTAGCGATAACACGATCACTATTTTCTTCAAATTGGTAATTATTAACTCGATAGGCAAAATCTAAAATATCTGATTTGTAACCTGGAATTGTTAAATTTTCATCTGGTGTTAAACTAGGGTTGGTACCTGTTACAAACCTATAACCTAAACTTGTTTGCGCATGGTCGTAGTACCATGTTCCACTATCAAAACGCGTCATCATACCTGAAAAATTATTTGTTAAACGATCTATTTTGTATGGACGGTTTTTTACTTTAGCATTAATATAATTAACCATAACATCCGTTTTTAAATCGTCATTCCAATTAAAACTAGTATTTAAATTGAAAATGTTTTTATCATTTTCGGCATTTAAAGTAAGTCCCTCATTATCTTGACGTGTATAAGAAAAACGAATATTTGATTTATCGGTAGCATTTACAATAGAAATATTGTTTGTAAAGTTATGTGCATCTTGGTATAATGCTTCTACGCCGTCTTGAGCTGTGTAAGGAATAACTTCTCCTGTCCAGGCTAAAGTTGGTTCACCATCAAACTTGGGTCCAAAATTCAAAGAAGAATTAAGAGGAGTCCTTACTCCATTGGTATATAACCACATATCTTCATCTTGACCGGAATCTTGATAATATATAGGATATCCGGGGCCTCTTACACTTTGGTAACGAGGAAAATAAGCAGCTTTATCCATTGTGTACGTTGTATTGAACGACACACCCAAACCTTTTTTGGCTCCTTTACCACTCTTGGTTGTAATTAACACCACACCATTCATCGCCTCATTACCGTATTGTGCCGCAGCTGAAGCACCTTTTAGTATTGATATATTTTCAATATCTTCAGGGTTAATATCTAAAATACCATTGCCTTGGATGCGTTGGTCGCTCCAATAACTTGTATTGTTTACATTACCATTTCGGATAGGAATACCATCCACTACGTAAAGTGGTTGGGTATTACCGGTAATTGACCCAATGCCTCGAATTTGCATGTTAACGGCACTGGTAGATCCTCCTGTAGTTGCAGCAATCTGAACACCCGGAGCCTTACCATATAAAGCAGTTGCAAAGTTTGGTGTTCCTGTTTTTGTAAGTTCTTCTGCCTCTATAGTAGCAGTTGCATAACCAATTGCTCGCTTTTCTTTAGATAAACCAAAAGAAGTAACAACAACTTCTTCTAAACTTTCTGTATTTTCGATTAACTGAACATTAATATTTCCTTGTCCGTTAATAGCAACTTCCAATGAAGTATATCCAACATAAGAAAATACCAAAGTAGCATTACTTGGTGCATTTATAGAATAATTACCATCAAAATCCGTGGCAACACCAGTATTGGTTCCTTTAACTACCACATTAACCCCAGGGAGTGGCAAACCATCCGAAGCAGCTTTTACTGTTCCGCTAATTTCTTTTTGTTGTGCAAATACAAAAAAAGTACTTGAAAACAGAAAAGAAATCAACAACGTTTTCTTAAAAAATTTTTGTTTCATAATAAATTAAGTTGTTTAGTTTAATGTTGATTACTGTTTCTATCTTGGTAATTTATGTTTTTATTAACATAAAATTACTAATAATATATTAAGGCAATTTACAAAAATTTATTAAAAAATTATAAAAAAGAAAAAAGTTTTATAATTTTTTTAAAAACTCTGCATAAATAAACAATATCCATAATAGATAAAAGTAATTGTTAGTTATATAAATTGCTGAACAATTTCTGGTACAACGATGCCGTAACACCCAAAAGCCCCGATTCTTTCCAATTTTCGGAAATTACGAGTTTAACATTGCCCGCAATTTCTTCTAAGCAA
>JBKEDH010000160.1:0-9263 GCA_047975295.1 Aestuariibaculum sp. | reverse complement strand
TTCTACTACCGTACAAGAAACCATAGTTAAAAGACAACTAATTGCAAACATTGCCGTAAAAAATATATCGTTAGAATTTAACATGGCTACGCTATTGATTAAACGATTTGTTTAATGAATTCTTTTAAGGTTTATTTTTCAAGGATTTGAATACTTTTCCATTATAAACAGCCCATAATGCAACCGCACACCAAAAATACCCGTTTTAGTAAAAAAAGATTCGTCTTTACTAAATTTTACGGTTGTATTGGGCTGTGTTTGGCAAATAAAAAGATGTCCAGCATCCAAGCATTTTATTTCGCCTTTTAGGTACATTTGGGTCCAGCCAAATTGTTCGTATTCGTTTTCATCTTCCGAAAGATCATAAAGAAACCTTCGAGCCTTTATTTTATCTTCGTAATTGTCGGCTTTTGATAAAATTGCCCATCTGTTTAAATCAGATTCATACCTTGAGGCAACATCATCTTTATTAACATCTTGTATTTTTACAATTTTAATGGTGTCGATAGGTGTTAAATCCATAGATTTTAAAATGTAGTTTCCTGACCAAATATCTGTGTTTTGCGAATACAATTGGTTTGAAATACCTATTAAAAAAACTACCGATATTGATAAAAAAGAAATTGCATTTTTCATATTGAACATAAATTTTGTTTATTATAATCTACTTTTACATCTTATAAGCTTCATTTTTTTCCCAATGTTCGGTATGTTAACATAATTTCTGCTTTTAATAGCTCCCCGACTTCTTTTTCTAAGGTTTAATTCCTATTTCATCTCTACCGTAAAATACTTATCAACCAAAATTTGATATTTATCGATACTGTATTCCACAACAGGCCTGTCCCTTCCGTTAAACAGAATCATTGCCGTTCTATTCTTTAATTTATTTACGTTTATAAACCAAATTTTATTGCCACTCGAAAATGTAAATGTTTTGGCATTGGTTCTTGCGGCAATCATTTCGTCCGTAAAGGGTCCAAATTGGCCATGTATTTTATCAGCCTTTTGGGTATGGTTTTTTATTTGTGCATCACTTCCAAAAATAGTTTCATTTTCTACAAAAAATATGGCTTTTGATGGTGCTGTAATACCAATATCAACCTTCTTACTTTCTTCTTTACCCAATGTCGTTATTTTTGGAGAACAGGACGTAAAAGCTATCAATACAACAATGGTAAATAAAAAAAGATTTTTCATGGTTTTAAGGTTTTAACGTATTTGTTAATCATCATAATCTCCTATACACTGCTCCAACGGTATGTTATTGGATAAACGTTTGCCTTCCAAATCGTACCAAAATAGTTTACCCTCTTTTGTTCCATACACTTTTCCGTTACAGGCAGATAGGGAAGTATTATCGTATTCTAAAGGCACTATAATTTTTCCTTCAGGATTTATTATTCCATATTTTTGTTTGTTCCTTACTTGAATAACGTCGTTGTAGTGGTAAATATAATCGTAAATAAACGGTACGACTAATTCTCCTTTTGTATTTATTAATCCGTAAGAGCTTTTAGAATCGCCACCTTCTTTAGAAACTATGGCTCTACCATTTGAAAGCTGGGATACACTTTTATATTTATTGCCCAACAAGGTTACAATTTCGTTTTGTTTATTGATAATTTTCCAGCCCTCGTTATCCAAAACCACAGCTAAACCATTGCTAAAACTGGAACAGGAAGTATATTGCATAGGAATTAAAGAGCTACCATCCTTATTGAAATATCCACATGCCGGTTTTATAGATTGCCCAATGTAGGTATAAACGCTGTTATCGACCTTAAAAACGTCTTCACTCAAATCGACCCTGCCGTAATCGGGCGGTATTACTTCTTTGCCATTTTTATCTAAAGCACCCCTACCTTGGCCATTTTGTCTTTCAATACATATAAACACATCTTCCCCATAGGAGTAAAGACCAGCCTCCCGGTATTTGCATTCGGTTATTTTTTTGCCACTTCTGTCGTAAAAACCGGTTAGCATATAGCCATCGTTGTTTCGGTTGCTTACCGGAATCCAATCGAAAGGATATCCAAAATTGCCTATTTCTTCATATTCAATAGGAACAATAATGTTACCGTTATTGTTTATTACTCCTTCTTTTTTGGAAATGGTATCACGTATTATTGCATAGTTATCCTTACTTACATCACGCTCCAAAATACAGTTTTTTGGGAGGATATTTTTGCCTTTTGTATTGATTAAATAATGGTTGCAAATACTATAATCGTCGTATGTTTTACATTGGTTGTGTACGTTTATAACTCCATTTTTGTAATTGGCAGTAGATTGATATTCCCAGTTTGAAGGAAAAGCAAGTTTACCTGCTTTATTTATAAAAGCCAATTTATTGTTTATAACGATTTTTGCCAAGCCGTAATGAAAATCTCCTGAATATCTATCGTATATTTGAGGGATAACAAGTACGCCATCTTCATTAATATAACCACAACCATTTTCTTGTTCCCGCAAACAAACCTTTGCCATACCTTCGCTAAAATTGTACACACGCGTTGTGGCATGGTCAAACTGCGGTTTAATAAGCCATTCGTTCTTTAAATTAATATAGCCCCATTTTCCATTTTCCAAAGCATCTATCTTGTCTTCCTTTATAATACCTAAACCTTCATATTTTACAGGAATAATAAGAGTACCATCCCGTTTTCCGTAACCTGTTTTATTGTTTTGGGTTAATTGGCAGGTATCGTTTTGGCACAAAATGGCATCGTATTCCAACGGATATAACCATTTACCATAGTAATCCATAAGCCCCGATTTTTTATCTTTTGTTATTAAAAAAGCGGTTGTATTGGTCCAATCGTTTTTTTTTAAGTCGGTAATTTCATCATATTCAGGTACTACCTTAATAGTACCGTTTTCATCTACCAGACCATATTTTTGGTTCTGTGTGAATAAATAAAGTCGGTTTTGTGCATACAAACTAAAAGTACTAACACATAAAAATAGTAGTAGTATTTTTTTTGGCATTATTTAATATTTTAAAATAATATTTTTCTGATTATAAATATACGAAAATAATGAAATGAAGATTTCGGATTTTAAATCCAAGAATCGGTAGTAATTATAGCTGTTCCAATTTTTTAATTATTTCTAAGGTTTCCTTATCCGTAATGTTGTTTATATCTATTTTGTCGTCCCAGAAATAATAGTTGGTTTTATCTTTTGCAAAACACCCACAATCATTGCAGGTTTTAAAGGTTTTGTAATCAACATCTTCCATTTTCAGTGCTCGTTCCCCAAAAATATAATTTTTGTCCTTCGCATAACAACTACCCAATACTTTAAATGTTTTTACGTCGGCATCTTCAACTATTTGAAAAAAACCACCATCAAGCATAACAAAATGGGTATAAACATGGTTTTTATCTTTATAAAATGAACTCCCCAATACTTTAAACGTAAGGGTGTCGATTACCTCCTTTAAAGACCTTCCATCGGTTAGACGGCAAATGTATTTATCTATACTGTTTTCAACATCGAATCCTTCTGTTGTTTTTAAGCCCAAATCTCCATTTTTCGATTTCCATAACCCAAATTTTGTCTCTGCCCACCCTAAAACTTTGTTAATGCTATCAACAGTTGTTCTGTATTTAGAAATTCTTTCTACTCTATTATTGATTATAGAATCTTGAGAAGTGTCAGGTTGGATATTTTGCTCCAAATTTTGCCTGCATCCTGTAATTATAAGGAAAAGGGCAGTTATTTTAACCATTGATTTTAGTTTCATTTGTTTTTTCTACAATTTACAACCAAACAAACTTTAGTTTATTAATCTAATTTTTGAGACCTTGAAGATTTTAAAAACTTTAAGAGTCTGTCTAAATTTGTATGATTAACTTTTTGTATAGTTTATTTTTGATGTATAATGAGGCAAAATAGAAGATAATAGCTGAGCTAATTGATGAAATTTTAACAAAAATATACACAAAAAGAGACATAGAAAAACAATTGATATAAATTTAGACAGGCTCTAAGACCCAATAATTTAACATTTTGTTTACCAATATATTAAATATAATTTATAATTTTTATCGTGTAGCATGTAAACAAACATTAAAACCAAGCTACGAACTACACGACAACATAGAACATCCTATTTTATGTCGTGCCCATTCAGGACGTTTAACAAACCATTTTTCTTTATCGGGCTGTTCTTTATAAGGATTTTTAAGTAAGTTAAACAACTCGTCTATTAGTTTATAATTGCCTTTATTGGCTTCATCAATTGCCAACTGTGCCATATAATTCCTTAAAACATACTTTGGGTTTATCTTATTCATGTTTTGTTTTCTTTCGGCATCTGTAAGAATTTCCATCTTTAAACGCTTGGCATAATTGCAAAACCAAAGCTTCCATTTTTCTTTTATTGTATCCGAAATGGGCGAATAAAAAGCAGCTTCAATAACAGAAATACCATTGGAAGGGTTATTTTTTTCAAAGCAGCTTAAATGTCTAAAAAAAAGGGTCATATCGGTTTCTGCAAGCTGTAAATTATCCTCTAAATCTTGAATGAATTGGGCATCTGTTTCAAGCTCAACTCGCAAACCTAATTTATTGCGCATCATAGCTAAAGATTTACGTTCAAAATCAGTTTTATATTGTTCCAAAACCATTTCAAAAGGCTTGGTTTCCGTTACCAAAGGATATAAGGCATTGGCAAGTTGGTATAAATTCCAAAGCCCCATATTGGGTTGATTACCAAAACGGTATCTTTTATGCTGACTATCGGTGGTATTGGGTGTCCAGCCATAATCGAAACCTTCCAACCAGCCGTATGGGCCATAATCGATGGTTAGCCCTAAAATAGACATATTGTCGGTGTTCATCACCCCATGTACAAAGCCAACCCGCTGCCAATGGACAATAGTATCGAGCGTTCGCTGCGCCACTTCTTTAAAAAAAGCAATATAAGTTATTTTTGAAGGTTCTTCCAGATGTGGAAAGTGGTACTTTATGGTGAAATCGACCAATATTTTTAAGGTTTTATAATCTTGTTGCGAAGCAAAAATTTCATAATTTCCAAAACGTAAAAATGATGGTGACACACGACATACCACTGCACCTTTTTCGTAAACGGGATTTCCGTTGTACATTATGTCCCGCAACACCTTATTTCCCGTTAAGGCTAAAGATAGAGCTCTGGTTGTAGGCACTCCCAAATGGTACATGGCTTCACTGCATAAATACTCGCGAATGGATGAACGCAATACCGCCAATCCATCTGCCGTTCTAGAATATGGCGTTTTACCGGCTCCTTTAAGCTGTAGTGCCCAATGTTGGTTATTGTGTTCAACCTCGCATAAATTAATGGCTCGACCATCGCCCAACTGCCCTGCCCAATAGCCAAATTGATGACCTCCATAACACATGGCATAAGGTTTACTGTTAGGCAAAATGGTATTTCCTGTAAAAATATTTAAAAATGATTCCGATTTTGAATCACTTTCGGTAAGCCCCAATTCTTTCAGCATTTCGGGCGATATATGCAACAATTCCGGATTAAGAGTTTTTTTTGGCTTTACATACGAAAAACATGCTCCGAATATCTGCCGTCTTGTGTTTTCCATACATACATCGGCAGGAAGTTCTGTTAGGAACCTATCTTTAATATTTAGCTTCATTATTTTAATTTATCGGCGTGCTGTTTACGGAATTTATCTAATTTAGGAGAAATTACAATACGACAATACCCTTGTTCGGGATTGTTTTCGTAATAATCCTGATGATAGTCTTCTGCTTTATAAAAATTCTTTAAAGCCGTAATTTCGGTAACAATGGGACCATCGAAATAGGGTTTTAATTCTTTTACAACCTCTTCTGCCTTTGTTTTTTGGGTTTCATTATCATAGAAAATGACCGAACGGTATTGTGTTCCCTTATCTGCTCCTTGCTGGTTTAAAGTGGTAGGGTCGTGAGTTGTCATAAAAACGGTTAAAATATCTTTATAAGAAATCACATAGGCATCGAAAGTTACCTGAATAACCTCGGCATGTCCCGTTAAACCCGAACAGACCTCTTTGTAGGTAGGTCGCCCCGGTGCATTGCCACCCGAATACCCCGAAACCACTTTTTCTACCCCTTTAATTTCTTGAAAAATAGCTTCGGTACACCAAAAGCAACCACCTCCAAAAGTAGCGGTTTGCATATTTTTACTGTTCTTAATATTTTCTTTAACCAAAACCAACGCTTCGGAATTTATACAATAGCGTAAACCACCGGGTTCCGGCCCATCGGGGAAAACATGCCCCAAGTGGGCATCGCAAGTATTGCATAAAGTTTCGACCCTAACCATACCGTGCGAAGTATCCTTTACATACTTAATGGCATTTTGTTTTATGGGCTGTGTAAAACTTGGCCAGCCCGTACCCGAATTGAATTTTATGGTAGAGTCGAATAACGGCGTATTACAGCAAACACAATTGTACTTGCCCGCTTCGTGTACGTAACATAAAGCCCCCGTTCCAGCTGCTTCGGTACCTTTGCCTCTTGTAATACGATATTGTTCGGGCGTTAGCAAGGCACGCCATTCGGCATCGGTTTTTTCTATACGTTTGTCCGGTTTCGGGTTACCGTTTACGGCAAAACCCATAATGTTCTTCCATGTAAGCATATTATTTTCGTTTGTAATTGCAGATTTAGGTTCGTTATTTATTTTGGCTGTACCACATTGCGAATTAAGTATCAATACTATTACGAAAAAACTAAATAATTTCATGTTTCTTTTTGTTTTTATCGGATAATCCCCAACACCGTTACACCCTAAACCTATCCATTTAAATATATTCTTTTTCGTTTAGTCGTTACCTTTACAAAGAAATAACAAAAAGCTTGTATTCTCTTTATTTCATGTAGAATTTACCCGTAATATTTGGGCTGCCTTTTATTTGGACTCTCCATCAAAAGCAGCAGATTCTTCATTGGGATACGCAACTACCTTTGGCCTATTACAAGTAAGAACTACAACTAAAAAAACGCCCCGAAAAATAATCGAGGCGTTTTTTTAGTTGTAGTAACAGGTTTATTATTCAATAATGGTCATCTCATCAACAATATGTTTTGCATTGGCAAATTTATCTATAAGCCAAAGCACATAACGGATATCAACATTAATGGTACGCTGTAACTGCGGATCGAAAATAACATCGCCTGCCATGGCTTCAATATTACCATCGAAGGCCAGACCAATGAGCTCTCCCTTACCGTTCAATACCGGCGAGCCCGAGTTGCCCCCCGTAATATCGTTGTCTGTAAGAAAATTTATTGGCATATAGCCATCTTTATCGGCATATCGGCCAAAATCTTTAGCCTTAAACATATCCAACACTCGTTTTGGCAAATCAAACTCAGTATCGTTGGGCTTGTATTTGTTTACCATTCCGGTCATAGTGGTATAATTATTAATTTTGGCATCGTTGCGTTTATCTGCAGGAAGTGCATTTACTTTTCCATATGTTAAACGTAAAGTCGAGTTGGCGTCGGGATATAAAATGGTGGATAGTTTCGATTCCCGAAAACCTTCAACCAACAAACGAAATGATTTAGAGTATTGTTCTTCGGCTTTTTCAATAGCTTCCGATTTCGTGTAATAATGACGAAGTAAATCGTTAGACAAAGCAATCATTGGATCGTTTACTATCATGTTTGTATTGGTATTATCTAAAAATGCTAAAGCATTAGCCTCCGAACCAAAAATACTGGTATTAAATAAGGTTTCTACATAATTAGCATAGTTTGTTTTATCTGCTTTCATTTTAGCTACTGCAGGCGCTAAATTATAATTGGCCTTATTGGCATACAGAGCCAATTGGGCAGCCAAAACATCTTTTTCGATAGGTAAATAAAGTGTTTTGTAAAATTCCTTTATTTCATTTTCCATATCGGATTTACCAGTTACCTGCTTAGTTTTATCCATCTTGGCATATTCGAAAAGCTTACGCCCTAAAGTTCTGGAGACAACACTCATATTACTTGTTCTGAATAGTGTTGACATATAGTTGTCATGACTAGATTTGTCGTTAGTTAAGGCATAATAGGTATTTATATTTTTAATAACATTGCCATACTTTTTACGATTTTTCTTTTTATGCGCCCATTTATCAAATTTAGCTTCATTTTTGGCCTTGGTGGCTGCCGTTTTATGCTGGGTTAAGGCAACGATCATACCCTGGCGGTTTTTCCAATAGTTGGCAACCCTCGCATATTGCGAAGCATAAAGCAGACGTACGGTATCGTCTTTATCCATGTGTTTTTTCATCATATCCATACCGGTTTTAGAGCCTTCTACCCAAGCCGGATACGCATATTTTACGTTTTGGTTAATCCCTTCGGCAGGCATCCAGCGGTTGGTACGACCGGGATAACCCAAAATCATGGCATAATCGTTTTCATGTACACCTTTAATATTAACCGGTAAATAGTGTTTGGGCTTTAAAGGTATATTATCGGTAGAATATTCGGCAGGACTACCATTTTTATCAGCATAAACCCTAAACATCGAGAAGTCGCCCGTATGCCGAGGCCATTCCCAATTATCGGTATCACCACCGTATTTACCAATACTTTCGGGCGGTGTTCCTACTAAACGAACATCGGAATAATCTTCATAAACAAAATAATAATACTCATTTCCTTGGAAAAATGATTTTACCGAAACAGTATATTTTCCACCCTCGCTGTTTTCGTTCTGGATTTTTTCAATTTCCTTGTTAATAGCAGCTTCTCGTTCAGCTTCTGTCATGTTATTGTTTACTTGTGATAAGATACGTTTCGAAACATCGTCCATACGTACAAAAAACCGAACATACAAACTCTTGGGTTTAAGTTCGTTTTGCCGTGTAGAAGCCCAAAAACCATCACGTAAGTAGTTGTGCTCGGAAGTCGATAATTCGGCAATGACATTGTAGCCGCAATGGTGATTGGTTAATACCAAACCTTGATTGGAAACAATTTCGGCCGTACACCCTCCATTAAATTGCACTATGGCATCCTTTAAACTGTTGTTATTTATACTGTAAATTTCTTCGGAAGTAAGCTGTAAGCCCATCTTTTCCATATCCCTGTGGTTTAAACGCTCTATAAACATTAAAAACCACATGCCTTCGTTGGCAAAAACAGTTACGGGCATAAACATCAATGCCAATAAAATAACGACTAAATTTTTCCTCATGTTATAATTAATTTACGTTTTTGCGAAGTTACGCTAATTTTAAAAATATAATAGATAGAAATTAGGTTTGAAC
>JBKEDH010000151.1:0-6828 GCA_047975295.1 Aestuariibaculum sp. | reverse complement strand
CCTAATGAGGAAGTTACCCCTCCGGTAACAAAGATATATTTGGGTGAATTTGGTTTCATTGAGTCAATAATTCAATGGGTGCAAAATTACGATAAATAATTGAGTTAATATCGTTGACAGCTAACTTTACCCTAATTTAATCACAATCCTTTTTATTTCAGTAGTTTGAATTAACTATTGATAAATAGATTGATTTTTTTGTAAAATACGAAAATTACTTGAAAAGTAAGAGAATAAAAATAGGCAAGCTAACTACATCACACCGCTACGACCGTATACCCTTGCTACGTTCCCGTCCTGGGAGATTCAACAGGAGCTGGTTGTGTAGGACTTGCCCGTGCAAATATACAATCTTTTAAAAATAAGACAATGATTTTTTTAACCGATTTTAAATAAATATCTTGCTAAAAAATTTCCGAACAGATGAAGCTTTTTAAATATCTTACAATCAATTTATTAGGACTAACAGTTCTTGCCTGTAGTTCGTGTGCAGGAAACAAAAGCAACGATTTTTCTATAAAAACCAATGCCGAAAAAGGCAATATTTCAATTGGTAAAGCCCTTTCACTTAGCATTGAAAACAAAAAAGGGAAAACACTCGATTCCATCCATTATATATTGGATGGAAAACGCATTGATAAAAATACCATTTTAAACAACCACAAATTGGGTAAATATGATATTGAAGCCTTAATTTATTCCGAAAACGAAAAACAATCGGTAAAAACAACGGTTACCATTTTAAACAACGAAGCACCCAAAATCTATACCTATAAAATTATAAACCAATATCCCCACGATATTACTTCGTACACCCAAGGTTTAGAATTTTTTAAAGGTAAACTTTATGAAAGCACGGGACAGTACAACGAATCGAAACTTAGAGAATTAGACTATAAAACGGGAAAAATAGTTAAAAATATAGTTTTGCCAAAGGAATATTTTGGAGAAGGTTTAACCATTTTAAACGACAAACTGTACCAACTTACCTGGAAAGAAGGTGTAGGTCTTGTTTACAACATTGAAACGCTTGAAAAAACAGGAAGCTTTAAATACGGAAAAAGCAAAGAAGGTTGGGGCCTGTGCAACGACAATACCAAAATTTACAAAAGTGACGGTACAGAAGATATTTGGATTTTAAACCCGATAACGTTAGCCGAAGAAGAGTTTATACAGGTATATACCAACAAAGGCAAAATAATAGGTATAAATGAAATGGAATGGGTTAATGGCGAAATTTATGCCAACAGGTACCAAAAAGACGGTGTAGCCATTATAAATCCAAAAAACGGTGCTGTTACCGGAGTCATCGATTTTTCTCCCCTAAAAAAGTTAGTAACCCAACATGAAGGTTTAGATGTTTTAAATGGCATTGCTTATAATCAGGAAACCAAAACACTGTTTGTTACGGGAAAACGTTGGGACAAATTGTTTGAAGTCGAGATTATAGAAAAATAATCTATCACTACCATAAAAGTCAGAGCTTTAATCAAGTAGCTAAACTTCTAATAAAATAATCTTGTTAAATAGAGAAATAAACTACCCGACACAGAACCTCAAGGAGTTCTTTAGATTAAAATTTATTCAACATTTTCAACGCTTTAATAAATTTTAGTACATTAGCACCTTAAAATTTGAAAACAAAAACTAAAACCAAAAAATGAAAATAATTAAATCTTTAGGCGTTATTGCTGCTACTTTAAGCCTAGTGTCGTGCAATACAGGCGGACAAACCAACAAACCGTTAAAAACCGAAATAGACTCTGTTAGCTATGCTATTGGTATGGACATGGCACGTAACATTAAGACAAATGCACCCGAAATAGACAAAGATCTTCTTATTCAAGGTATTGCCAATGTGTTGGATTCTGTCGATACCAAAATAAGCCAAGAACAAATACAGACCGTACTAACAGGTTACTTTACAAAAAAACAACAAGAAGCTGCTAAAAAACAGCAAGAAGAAGCCGAGAAAAAAGCTTTGGAACAGTATGGCGATTTAAAAGCTGAAGGCGAAAAGTTTTTGGTAGAAAACATGAAAAAAGAAGGTATTGAAACTACCGAAAGTGGTTTACAGTACGAAGTGATTAAAGAAGGAACGGGCGAAAAACCAACCGCAACCTCACGAGTAAAAGTACATTACACAGGAACATTGATTGACGGAACTGTTTTTGATAGTTCGGTAGAAAGAGGCCAACCAACCGAATTTGGTGTAGGCCAAGTTATTAAAGGATGGACCGAAGGTTTGCAGTTAATGACCGTAGGCTCCAAATACAAATTCTATATTCCTCAAGATTTGGCCTATGGTGCAGTACCACGCCCGGGCGGAAAAATAAAACCTTTTGCTCCGTTAATTTTTGAAGTTGAACTTTTAGAAATTGTAAAATAATAACCAACAACTTCCTTTAAAATATATAAAGCAGAAAGATAGCCTTTCTGCTTTTTTGTTTTTGTACTTTTGCAACAACCAACAACCAATAATAATAAATCAACATGAGCCACAAAGCCGGTTTTGTAAACATAATAGGAAACCCCAACGTAGGGAAATCTACCTTAATGAATGCCTTTGTGGGCGAAAAACTCTCCATTATCACATCTAAGGCACAAACCACACGCCACCGAATTCTGGGTATCGTAAATGGCGACGACTTTCAGGTTGTCTTATCCGATACACCAGGTATTATAAAGCCCGCTTACCAGCTACAGGAATCCATGATGGATTTTGTAAAATCGGCTTTCGAAGATGCCGATGTGTTACTTTATATGGTCGAAATAGGAGAAAAAGAACTCAAAGACGAAGCCTTTTTTAAAAAAATAACAGCTTCGAAAATCCCTATTTTATTACTGCTTAACAAAATCGACACATCCAATCAGGAACAATTGGAAAATCAGGTGCAATTATGGCAGGAACAGGTGCCCAATGCCGAAATTTTTCCTATATCGGCACTTGAGGGCTTCAATGTAAAAGAAGTGTTCAACCGTATTTTGGAACTCCTGCCCGAGTCGCCTCCATTTTATCCAAAGGACCAACTTACCGATAAGCCCGAGCGTTTTTTTATAAACGAAACCATACGCGAAAAAATTCTTTTAAATTATAAAAAGGAAATTCCGTATGCCGTTGAAATTGAAACCGAAGAATTTTTAGAAGAAGCCGATATTATTCGTGTACGAGCCGTAATTATGGTAGAGCGTGACACCCAAAAAGGCATTATAATAGGCCATAAAGGCAATGCCCTAAAACGAGTGGGCATTGAAGCCCGTAAAGATCTGGAGGCTTTTTTCGGTAAGCAAATCCATTTGGAAACCTATGTTAAGGTGAACAAAAATTGGCGCAGCAACCAAAACCAGTTAAAGCGCTTTGGCTACAACCAAAAATAACAACAACTTTTTATTAAATTAACACAGGGTTTATATAAACGTTTCACTTTTGTCCAAAATTATAAAAGCAAACCATGAAACGATTAAACCATCTGTTGGCATCGAGCCTACTGTTATTTGCAAGTTGCGATAATAACAACGACAACCAAGTAACGAACCCACCCATTAACACTAAGGTAAATTTCGAATATGTATCGACCATTAAGGTAGGTGGTGCAACCTCAGCCGAAATTACAGCTTTCGATGCTACCACTAACAGATTATTTGTGGTAAATGTTGAAATTGGAGGGATCTCGGTTTACGATATTTCCAATATTAAAGAAACAAAACCAGTATCTATCCTAAATTTGAACAACTTTGGAACACCCAATAGCGTATCGGTAAACAATGGTATATTGGCTGTTGCGGTTGAAGCCAACGTAAAACAAAACAATGGTAAAGTGGCGTTATACAACACATCCAACTTGTCGCTAATTAAAACATACACCGTAGGCGCATTACCCGATATGGTAACATTCACAAATAATGGCAAATACATCCTTTCTGCCAATGAAGGCGAGCCGAATCCCGATTATACTGTCGATCCAAACGGTTCGGTAAGTATTATTGATATTGAAAAGGAAACAGTTACCACTTTGGATTTTACATCGTTTAATTCGCAACAGGCTACTTTGCAAGAAAAAGGATTTCGTGTTTTTGGGCCAAATGCAACATTGGCACAAGATGTAGAACCCGAATATATAGCCGTTTCAAACAATTCAAAATATGCTTGGGTATCCTTACAGGAAAACAATGGAATGGCCAAAATAAATATCGAAACCAAAACCATAGAAGCCATATACCCTTTGGGTTTTAAAAATTTTAATATTGAAGATAACAGCATAGATGCGAGTGATAAAGATGCTGTAAGCAAGCTTAAAACATGGCCTGTTTATGGTATGTACCAACCCGATGCCGTGGTAAGTGCCACCATAGACGGAATTACCTATATTTTTTCGGCTAATGAAGGCGATGCAAGAGATTATGATACCTTTAGTGAAGAAGAACGTTGCAAAAAACTGGACTTGGATGCCACAGCTTTCCCAAATGCCAAAGTACTTCAAGAAAACGAACAATTGGGGCGCTTAAAATTAACGACTACTTTGGGCGATACAGATAAAGATGGTGATTATGATGAGTTATATAATTATGGGGCCCGTTCATTTAGTGTTTGGTCGGATAATGGCCATCTGCTTTACGATAGCGGTAACGATATTGCTTTAAAAATTTTGGAAAGCACGCCTCATAAATTTAATTGGGATTGGGAAGATAATCAAGCCGATAAACGTAGTGACGATAAAGGTGCCGAGCCAGAAGCCGTTGAAATTTTAAATATAGGTAACGAACGTTATATTTTATTTGTGGGCTTGGAGCGAAATTCGCAAATAATGGTTTACGATGTAACCCAACCAACAGCTCCGGTTTTTTTGGATATTTTGGAGCATGAATGCGATTTGGCTCCCGAAGGTGTTCTAAGCATTACCGCCAAAGATAGCCCTACAGGAAATGCCCTATTGGTTGTGGCTAACGAAGACAGTGGGACGGTAAGCTTTTACGAAAACAAAAAGTAGTATTTTTTTATTATTGAAAAGTTTAATGTCTTCCAAAAGACATTGGTTATTAGCATTGCCGATAAGGAGCAGCGAATATCGTAGCTGTTCCTTATCGCAAAAAGCATTTACACTTCTCGACAATTGTACAAATTTATCGCTGCTTAATAATATATTTAGAAAATTCGGCCACTTTTTCTTCAACTTTTATTCCATAAACATCGTTTAGATTATTAAGCATTAAATCGCGGTACTTATAATGCACTATCCAGTCGTGCAGACCAGTTTCTTCGGCATTCATATCGTATAGAGAGATAATAGGTTTTTTTAACAAATTAGCCAATTGAAACTTCATTTTATTATAGGTAACGTTATCTGCCTGTATTTCGGAGTCGCCTATAAGATAAGGAAAAACATTATCGCCCCAATCGATTTGATCGGTATCCCAAAACGATTGCGATTCGGTATTAAAAACCAGAACATCTCCTTTTTCTTCTTTATTATCACACTTTAAGCTAAAAGTCTTTAGTAAGCTTTTAAACATTTTATTGTACCGCTTGGAACCCAGTTTGATTTTTACGGAATAAAACTTATTTATTTCTTTGGGAACCTCCACCTGCCCACTGTAAACACCAAGTGAATAAGCCAAAATTTCCCTAAGGCTTCCCTCTAAGTTTATATAGTCTTTTTTTCGTTGTATTATAAGAGGTGTTTCGGTATCTCCTTCTATGGGCGAATACTCTATACTACTGTCAATAATATCTTGTTCGTTTGTATCGTCTTCCATTTTATAAGATTTTACCGGAAACATTTCGGCTGCCGAAATTTCATTGGGATTACTTCTGGAAAACTTACCTATTAAATAAGGCTTAAATTCGGCAGGGTGCCCTTCCCATAATTTTTCTCCCTTGGCATTTAACAAAACGCCATACGGCAAACTGTGCACATTGTACTTTTTAAAAGTCTCCCCATCAAAATCTATGGCCATGGCCAATTCGGTCGGGTGCTTTTCCACAAACCGTTTCACTATATCCTTATTTTCTTGGGAAAGTGACAGCACATAAAAATTCAATGGATATTGTTTTTGTAGTGTTTCCAAGTACTTCGATGCAATATGGCAAGGCTTGCACCACGTGGCCCAAAAATCGATAAAATATAATTTGTTTCCATTAAGTCTGGCATGTTCGGATGCCTGTATATGCTCCGATACATTTATTTGTCCATACAAGTAAAACGGAAAAAACAGAATCAAACAAATTATTTTTTTATAATATTTCACATGAATAAATTTAAGTTAAACATTTGATTTCCATGTTTTAAACCACACTTCGATTTCGCTCAGCGCAGAAATGGAACACCTATTGTTAACAGGCTTTTCGTAATAATATTTCTTTTTAATCATATCAAAATACATGCTAAAAATATACTTTTTCTTTAAATTGACGCCATATTCGGCTTTTTATTAACAATTAACTTAAAATTAGCTATCAAAACCAATGGCATCATTATTGTAAAATATATATTTGCTAAAATTAACACAGTTAGATTATGATTAGAAAATATTTTGCCATTATTGCTATATTTAGCCTTACAGCATGTGCCGAATTACAACAAGTCGTTAATCAATTACCGCAAACTACAGGTAACATTGGAAACGACCAAATAGCCTTAGGCTTAAAAGAAGCATTAAACTTGGGTATTAACGACCAAGTTAGCAAACTTACACAAACCGATGGCTTTTATAAAAACGATCTTGTTAAAATTCTACTTCCCGAAGAACTTCAAAAAGTCGATAAAGCACTTAGAAGTATAGGCTTGGGCAACTTGGCTGACGAAGGTTTAAAGGCCATTAACCGAACTG
>JBKEDH010000091.1:0-12416 GCA_047975295.1 Aestuariibaculum sp. | reverse complement strand
ACCCCAAAAGGTCTGTGGTACAAAACACCAACCGGTAAGATAATAGATACCGAAGAGTTGGAAAGAAATTTTTACGTAAGTCCGGAAGACGGATACCACGTACGTATAGGAAGCAAAGAATATTTCGAAATTCTTTTTGACGATAATAAATTCAAGGAGTTAGACACCAAGTTAGAATCTAAAGATCCCTTAAAATTTGTCGATACAAAAAAATATCCGGATCGTTTAAAAGCGGCACAAGAAAAAACCAAATTAAAAGATGCGGTTAGAACGGCCGTAGGAAAATCGAAAGGTAACGATTTGGTCGTGGCCTGTATGGATTTTTCGTTTATTGGCGGTTCTATGGGCAGCGTTGTAGGCGAAAAAATAGCACGTGCTGCCGATTATGCCCTAAAGAAAAAAACACCATTAATGATTATTTCCAAGTCTGGTGGTGCCCGTATGATGGAAGCAGCCCTATCGCTTATGCAGTTAGCCAAAACATCGGTTAAACTGGCACAACTTGCCAATGCCGGAATACCCTATATTTCGTTGTGTACAGACCCGACTACCGGTGGCACAACAGCTTCATTTGCTATGCTTGGAGACATTAACATTTCCGAACCCGGTGCATTAATAGGTTTTGCAGGACCAAGAGTAGTAAAAGATACAACAGGCAAAGATTTGCCCG
The DNA here is from genome assembly GCA_047975295.1 of Aestuariibaculum sp. GTDB lineage: Bacteria > Bacteroidota > Bacteroidia > Flavobacteriales > Flavobacteriaceae > JBKEDH01. The sequence goes on along the minus strand of JBKEDH010000091.1, from coordinate 11,746 downwards.
AAGGCTTCCAAACCTCGGAATTCTTATTAGAACACGGCTTTTTAGATTTTATTACAGTTAGAAAAGAACTTAAAAACAAGGTTAACCAATATATCGATTTAATATTGAACCAGCCCTTACGAGCATAATATACTATCCTTTTTAAAAGCGCAAATTAAAAATTAACGAACTCATTTTCTCCTTTTTGGTTAAAATGAAATTTAAAAGATTTTTTAGCCAATTGAAAAAGTCAAGATGAGTTCTATAAGCAAATCTATCCAATATTTAGAGCTTGTTTAAATTTGTATGATAGACTTTTTGTATAGTTTATTTTTGAAGCATAATGAGGCAAAATAGAAGATAATAGCAGGACTACTTGATGAAATTTTAACAAAATTATGCGCAAAAAGAGATATAGAAAAACAAGTGATATAAATTTAAACAGGTTCTTAAGTTTTCGTTTAAACTTTCAAAAAACATAAACTTGTAAGTTATTAAAAATTACTATATTTGCCGCTCGAAAGAAAGCCTTTCGTTTTACATAACAATTATTTACAATAAATATTAGCATGTATTTAACTAAAGAAGTAAAAGAAGAAATCTTCGCAAAACACGGTAAAGGAAAAACCGATACGGGTTCTGCCGAAGCGCAAATTGCATTGTTTACACACAGAATTAACCATTTAACAGAACATTTAAAACAAAATCGTAAAGATTTTAACACCGAGCGTTCGTTGGTAAAACTGGTTGGTAAACGTCGCTCTTTACTTGATTATCTAACTAAGAAGGATATCTTGAGATATCGTGCCATAGTAAAGGAATTAGGGTTAAGAAAATAAGAAAAAGGGGCTTTTTAGCCCCCTTTTTCTTTTTAAGCAAAGAATTAAAATAGGATTTTAGAATCTAAAAAAATAAAAAAACAACACTCTTGTGCCAGAGTTTAAACTGCACTTAAAGAAGAAGCTCATATTAGTTTTTCATTGGTCCCACAACAACTACACAACAACACAACGACCATTGTTTAATTAAGAATTAAAATTTATGATTCCAAAAACTTTTAAAGAGGTTATAGACCTTGGAGACGGTAGAGAAATTTCTATCGAAACCGGAAAATTGGCAAAACAGGCACATGGCTCTGTTGTGGTTAAATCCGGTAAATGTATGTTATTGTGTACCGTAGTATCTAACTACGACCAATCTGATGTTGACTTTTTACCGCTAACGGTAGATTACCGTGAAAAATTTGCGGCTGCCGGACGCTACCCAGGTGGATTTTTTAAACGTGAAGCCCGTCCAAGCGATGGCGAAGTATTAACCATGCGCCTTGTAGATCGTGTGTTACGACCACTATTTCCAAAAGATTATCATGCCGAGACCCAAGTCATGATCCAGTTAATGTCGCACGATCCCGAAGTTATGCCCGATGCATTGGCCGGTTTGGCTGCATCGACAGCTATCCAATTAAGCGATATCCCTTTTGAAACACCCATTTCCGAAGTTCGTGTAGGCCGTATAAATGGCGAATTGATCATCAACCCGTCGTATGCCCAATTGGAAGAATCGGATATCGATATGGTTATCGGCGCTTCGGCCGAGTCTGTCATGATGGTTGAAGGTGAAATGAAAGAGATTTCGGAAGAAGAAATGGTAGCTGCCATCGAGTTTGCACATACCGCTATTAAAGCACAATGCGAAGCACAAGTAAAATTGGCAGAAGCCTTTGGCAAGAAAGAAACCCGCGAATATGCTCCAGAACCTGCCAATGAAACTTTAGAGCAAAAAATACACAACATGGCATACGACAAAGTATATGCCGTTGCCAAAGCCGGTTCGTCCAAAAAAGAGCGCAGTAACGCTTTTTCCGAAATTAAAGAAGCTATTGTAAATACCTTTACTGAAGAGGAACAGGAAGAATACGGTAAACTAATTGGTAAATATTACAGCCAAGCCGAGAAAAAAGCAGTTAGAGATTTAACCCTTAATGAAGGCTTACGCTTAGATGGCCGTAAAACAACCGAGATACGCCCCATTTGGTGTGAGGTCGATTACTTACCTTCCACACACGGTTCATCTATATTCACTCGTGGGGAAACCCAAGCTTTGGCTACCGTAACTTTAGGTACTTCGAGAGAAGCTAACATGATCGATATGCCATCGTTGGAAACCGAAGAACGTTTTTACTTACACTATAACTTTCCTCCTTTTTCAACCGGAGAAGCACGTCCTATTCGTGGTACATCACGTCGAGAAGTAGGACACGGAAACTTGGCACAGCGTGCGTTAAAAGGCATGGTTCCTGCCGATTGTCCTTATACTGTTCGTGTTGTTTCAGAAATTTTAGAAAGTAACGGGTCGTCGTCTATGGCAACCGTTTGTGCAGGAACAATGGCACTTATGGATGCCGGTGTACAAATGAAAAAGCCGGTCTCGGGTATTGCTATGGGATTAATTACCGATACCGAAACAGGAAAATACGCTGTACTTTCAGATATTCTTGGAGACGAAGATCACTTAGGCGACATGGATTTCAAGGTAACAGGAACAGCAGACGGTATTACTGCTTGCCAAATGGACATTAAAGTAAAAGGTTTAAGTTACGAGATTTTGGTCAATGCTTTAAAACAAGCACAAGATGGCCGCTTACATATACTAAGCAAACTAACCGAAACTATCGATGCACCTAATACTGCGGTTAAACCACATGCTCCAAAAATGGTCACTACAGTTATCCCTAACGAATATATTGGTGCTTTAATTGGTCCTGGTGGTAAAACCATCCAAGAATTACAAAAGGAAACCAAGACCACTATTGTTATAAACGAAGATCCTGTTACCGAAGAAGGTATTGTAGAAATTTTGGGCACAGACCAAGACGGTATAGACAGGGTATTGGCTAAAATCGATGCAATTACATTTAAGCCTGTTGTTGGGCAATCGTATGAAGTAAAAGTGATTAAAATGTTAGATTTTGGTGCCGTTGTAGAATATATGGATGCTCCGGGCAACGAAACCTTACTACACGTAAGTGAATTGGCTTGGGAACGCACCGAAAATGTTAGCGATGTAGTTAACTTAGGAGATGTGTTCGAAGTGAAATATTTTGGTTTCGATCCTAAAACAAAACGTGAAAAAGTTTCAAGAAAAGCTTTATTGCCCAAACCAGAAGGCTATAAAGAAAGACCTCCCAGAAGCAATAATCACAAAGGCGGAAACCGCAGCAACGACCGCAACAACCGTCGTGATGATAGAAAACCAAGAGAAAACAAAAACGAAGAATAACATCCTTGTTTAATTCTCTTAAAATTAAAACCGATTAAACTTTTTTGTTAATCGGTTTTTTTTATTGAACTCATCTTGACTTTTTGATTGAAATGAAATTTAGAAGCTTTTATATTCAATTGGAGTTTTTTCGAGTTACACATAGCAAGGCTATGGAAGGAAAAAAGACAAAAAATAAGCAAAAAGATGCATTTTTTAGCCAATTTATAAAGTTTAAACAAGTCCAAATAGAAAAAGTATAAATCATCTATTTTGTTTTTTGCAGAAACAAGAGTTATCTATTTTCAAAATAGAAGGAATATAAAGCAACTTTAGTAAAACACGCTCTATACAATGTGACTTTTTAAAGGTCTTAGAGTCTAAAAAAAATATAGAAAAATATTTACGATTTCTTGTAACATTTTTTGTATTTACACGTATAACCATTTAGGAACAGAAGATTCAAAAATTAAAAACAGAGGAGAATAGTAGATGAGACAACTTAAAATTACGAAACAGGTTACCAATAGAGAAACTGCTTCGTTAGACAAATACCTTCAAGAAATAGGAAAAGTTGACTTAATTACCGCCGACGAAGAAGTAGAATTAGCACAACGTATTAAAGCAGGAGATCAAATCGCTTTAGAAAAATTAACTAAAGCTAATTTGCGTTTTGTCGTGTCGGTAGCTAAGCAATATCAAAATCAAGGTTTAACTTTACCCGATTTGATTAATGAAGGAAATTTAGGCTTGATTAAAGCAGCCCAACGTTTCGACGAAACACGTGGTTTTAAATTTATATCGTATGCCGTTTGGTGGATTAGACAATCCATACTTCAAGCATTGGCCGAGCAGTCACGTATTGTGCGTTTGCCTCTAAATAAAATTGGTTCTATTAACAAGATTAATAAAACGTTTGCATTTTTAGAGCAGAGCCATGAGCGCCCACCAAGTGCCGAAGAAATTGCCAAAGAGCTGGACATGACCGTAAACGACGTTAAGGAATCCATGAAAAACTCCGGACGTCACGTAAGTATGGATGCACCTTTAGTTGAAGGCGAAGACTCCAATCTTTACGATGTGCTGAACAGTGGCGAATCGCCAAATCCAGATAAAGAATTATTGCACGAGTCGTTACGTACCGAAATTGAGCGTGCTTTAGAAACATTAACCCCTCGCGAAGCCGATGTTATCCGTTTATATTTTGGTTTAGGGAACCAACACCCCATGACATTAGAAGAAATAGGAGAAACCTTCGACTTGACACGTGAGCGCGTAAGACAGATTAAGGAAAAAGCGATTAGAAGATTAAAACATACTTCCAGAAGCAAAATATTAAAAACATATCTAGGCTAAAAGCTTAGATTATAAGCAACAAACAGTTAATAACATAACTGTTCGTTTTTTTGATTGATGAAAGAACCCTCGGCGTGATGACCCGAGGGTTTATTTTTTTATCTATTTTTGCGAAAAGAAAACAAAACGATAAAATGAACAACAAATTAATTGCTCCTTCAATTTTAGCGGCCGATTTTGCCAATCTACAACGTGACATCGAAATGGTAAACCAAAGCGAGGCCGATTGGTTCCATATTGATGTTATGGATGGACATTTTGTTCCAAATATTTCTTATGGTATGCCCGTTATAGAAGCCATAAAAAAGCACGCAAAAAAACCTTTGGATGTGCATTTAATGATTGAAAAACCAGAACGGTATATTGAAACTTTTGCCAAAATAGGAGCCGATATCATTACCGTACATTACGAAGCAACTGTACATTTACACCGTACTTTGCGACAAATTAAAGCAGCAGGATGCAAAGCTGGCGTTGTACTTAATTTAACCACTCCTGTTACTATGCTTGAGGACATACTTCCCGAGTGTTATATGGTTTTAATTATGTCTATAAACCCCGGATTCGGAGGTCAAAAATTCGAAGAGGTAACTTACAATAAAGTTCGTAAGCTCCGTAAAATGATCGACGAACAACAGTTAGATACACTTATAGAAATAGATGGTGGCGTAACCAATAAAAATGCCAAAGCTCTGGTAGATGCCGGTGCCGATGTACTGGTTGCCGGAAGCTATGTGTTTAAAAGCAGTAATCAACTGGAAACCATTAAAAATTTAAAAGCTTTGGTTAATTAATATCCAATCCCCATTTAAACTTTTTCAATTGGCTAAAAAATTGCTATTCTTCATTCAATTGAAAAAGTTTAAACCACTTCACGAGAAAATATTCTTACAAAAAAGGCTATTTTAAAAATAATTGTTTTGGTATTTTTAACGATAGTGAAAATCTCCATTAACTTCTAAAGCTTAGAAATTAATAGAGGTTCTTTCATTTCGCATTTCGCTTAGAATAACAGTATTCTATACAGCCCCATCGCAGTTTTATTTACTTAAGTACATCTTACGTCTGGAATACAAATCGTAAAATTCATCGTCCTTTAGGCTATCGATAAACAAAATACTTTCACCTGTACTTTTCATCTCCGGCCCCAAACGTTTGTTTACATTAGGAAATTTATTAAAAGAAAACACTGGTTGCTTTATGGCATATCCATCTAATTTTGGATTAAAGTTAAAGTCTTTAACCTTTTTATCGCCCAACATCACTTTTGTAGCATAATTAACATAAGGTTCGCCATAAGCCTTAGCGATAAATGGTACCGTACGCGAGGCTCTTGGATTCGCTTCGATAATATAAACCACATCATCCTTAATCGCAAATTGGATATTGATTAGTCCAACCGTATTAAGGGCCAAGGCAATTTTACGTGTATGATCCTTTATCTGTTCCAATACCAAATCGCCAAGATTGAACGGCGGTAAAGTAGCGTTACTATCACCCGAATGGATACCGCAAGGTTCTATATGTTCCATAATTCCTATAATATAGACATCTTCACCATCACAAATGGCATCGGCTTCAGCTTCGATAGCTCCATCTAAATAATGATCCAACAATAGTTTATTATTAGGAATACTGCGCAATAAATCGACAACATGTTTTTCCAGTTCCTGTTTATTAATAACTATTTTCATTCCTTGTCCCCCAAGCACGTACGATGGTCTCACCAAAATAGGAAAATCCAATTCGTCGGCTACCTTTAAGGCTTCATCGGCAGACTCGGCGGTATCGAATTTTGGATAAGGAATATTGTTTTCCTTTAATAGTGTAGAAAACGAACCACGATCTTCGGCCAAATCCAAGGCTTCGAAACTGGTTCCAATTATTTTTATACCGTAGCGCGATAATTTTTCGGCTAGCTTTAATGCGGTCTGTCCGCCTAACTGTACAATAACGCCTTCGGGCCTTTCGTGTTTGATAATGTCGTAAATATGTTCCCAAAATATGGGTTCGAAATACAGTTTATCGGCTGTATCAAAATCGGTCGAAACGGTTTCCGGGTTACAGTTTATCATAATAGTTTCGTAACCGGCTTCGGCAGCAGCCAAAACGCCATGCACACAGCAATAATCGAACTCAATACCTTGACCGATTCGATTAGGTCCGGAACCAAGAACAACAATTTTCTTTTTATCTGTTACCACACTTTCGTTATCTGCATAACGATTTCCGTTAGTGGTTTGCATATCGCTCTCAAATGTAGAATAATAATAAGGTGTCTGTGCCTTAAATTCGGCCGCACAGGTATCTACCAATTTATACACCCTGTTAATATCCATTTCATCTCGTTTATTGTACACTTGACTCTCCAAACAGCCTAACATGTGTGCTATTTGGCGATCGCCATAGCCTTTTTGTTTAGCCTCCAACAACAAATCCTTTTCGATGGTGTCGATGGTATAAGTTGAAATTTCCTTTTGTAATAGGAACAATTCTTCATATTGCTTTAAGAACCACATATCTATTTTGGTAATTTCGTGGATTCTGCTTAACGGAATACCCATTGCAATGGCATCGTAAATAATAAACACCCGATCCCATGATGCATGGGTTAATTTTTCAATAATCTGATCGTAGTTTTTATTTTCCTTACCGTCTGCTCCCAATCCATTTCGCTTAATTTCCAACGATTGGGTGGCTTTATGCAAGGCCTCTTGAAACGAACGTCCAATACCCATAACTTCTCCTACCGATTTCATTTGAAGTCCGAGTGTTCTGTCTGACCCTTCAAACTTATCGAAATTCCAACGTGGTATCTTGACAATTACATAATCTAAGGTAGGCTCGAACAAAGCCGAAGTCGATTTTGTTATTTGGTTTTGCAATTCGTCCAAATGATAACCAATAGCCAATTTGGCCGCTATTTTTGCTATGGGATATCCGGTAGCTTTACTGGCCAATGCCGACGATCGTGATACACGTGGGTTAATCTCGATGGCAATTATTTCTTCTTGGTCGTCTGGCGATACGGCAAACTGCACATTACAACCACCTGCAAAATCGCCAATACTACGCATCATGTGTATGGCCATATCCCGCATTTTCTGGTAGGTTTTATCGCTAAGTGTCATTGCCGGTGCCACTGTAATGGAATCTCCTGTATGGATACCCATTGGATCCATGTTTTCTATGGAACATATAATAACCACATTATCATTGGCGTCGCGAAGCAGCTCCAATTCATATTCTTTCCAACCAATTAAAGCCTTATCGATCATGACTTCGTGTATGGGCGACACTTCCAGTCCGCGCCGTAACAATTCGTCAAAATCCTCTTCCTTATACACAAACGAAGCTCCTGCTCCTCCCAAGGTGAATGATGCCCGTATTACTAATGGAAACCCGAACTCTTGGGCAATTTCTTTCCCTTTTAAAAAGGATGTTGCCGTAGCTTGAGGTGCCATAGGAACCCCTATTTTAAGCATAAGTTCCCTAAATTTTTCGCGATCTTCGGTAATATTAATGGCATCGATATCCACACCTATAATTTCAACACCAAAATCTTTCCAAATGCCTTTTTCGTCGGCTTCAATACATAAATTCAAGGCTGTTTGCCCCCCCATAGTTGGTAGTACAGCATCTATTTGTGGATGATCTTTTAAAATCTTGACAATAGATTTGGTGGTAAGTGGCAACAAATACACATGGTCGGCCATAGAAGGATCGGTCATGATTGTGGCCGGATTTGAATTTATTAAAACGGTCTCGATACCATCTTCACGTAACGACCGCAAGGCTTGTGTCCCAGAATAATCAAATTCGCAGGCTTGCCCGATAACTATTGGGCCCGAACCAATAATAAGTATAGATTTAAGTTTTGAATTTTTAGGCATTTTTATGGTTTATGTATTTGTTTTTAAATCGGTTACAAAAATAATTGATAGGTAGATATAAAAAAAGGCGCTACACTTAAGTAACACCTTTTTATTATCAACAATTGTTAATCATTATTTTTTATGTCTTGGTTCAGAAGATACAGACAATTTCTTTCTTCCCTTAGCTCTTCTACGGGCAAGTACCTTTCTTCCATTTGCAGAAGCCATTCTTTCTCTAAAGCCATGTTTGTTTTTTCTCTTTCTTTTTGATGGCTGAAATGTTCTTTTACTCATTGTCTTATATCTTTAAAAATCTGAATTGTATAAACTTAAATTTCTGCTTTTGGCTTTATAAAAAAGCCGAGGGCAAATATACAAAGAGATTTTATTATAGCAAATCTAATCCCAAAAAATATTTTTGATTATTCTTTTCTTTTCTTTTAACCGTTAAAGCCTTGGTTAATTGGGCATATAGGTCTCTTTTTGTTATGGATATATCGTTTTATTTTGATAAAATTTTAGTTTCTTTGCAATCTAAACTCAATGTTGTGCCCTATAACGCACAAAAAAACCATTAAAATCGGGTAAATTATGTACCATAAAATTATAAAACTTATTATAGCTGCAGGATTATTGGCCTTTGCCATATACCAATTTACAGAAAACTATATTGGCAACGGTATTATGCTTATTTTGCTGGCTTTGGTTTTTGTATTCCTTTATTTTAGAAATGAATTTATTTTACTGGCGTTTTTTAGATTGCGAAAACAAGACTTTGAAGGTGCAAAAAAATGGTTAGACAAAATTAAAAACCCCGAAGCTGCCTTAATAAAAAAGCAACAGGGCTATTACAACTATTTACACGGCTTAATGGTTTCTCAATCCAATATGAACGAAGCCGAACGGTACTTTAAAAAAGCCATAAGCTTGGGTTTATCGATGAAACACGATTTGGCCATGGCAAAATTAAATTTGGCGGGTATTGCTTTTTCAAAACGCCGAAAACTTGAAGCACAGCGTCTTTTGGCCGAAGCTCAACAGTTGGACAAACAGGGAATTCTTACCGACCAGATTAAGATGATGAAAGATAATATGAAACGTACCCAAATGCCCAATCAGCATTATGGTGCCGGTGGTTCCGTTCGTGCCCAAAAAAGAAGGAGCAAATAAGATAGCAATTCTATTGGTAATATCCTTCTCTTGGGATTTCTATATGGTAAAGTTTTCTCGATTTGTTGTTAAGCTTAGGCTCCCTTAGCCAAGGGTTGTGTATTTTAAGTATTTTGTAGTTAATCCCAAATTTTTCGGCAAATTGTGTAAAATTGGCCACTGCGGTATCGACTTCAACCTTATAAGTCGGTACGTATTGATACAGATCTTTCTCCCTAAAGTTAAACCCATATTTTGAAGGATTTCCTAATATTTCCTTTAAGGCCACAATTCTAAAAATATAACGTCCGGTTTCTTCACCCAAAAGTAAATCGTAATAATTGCTTACGTTTTGTTCCTTTAATCGTTTTGAAACACCGGCATTTCCCGCATTATATGCTGCTGCTGCCAAAGTCCATGAGCCAAATTGTTTTTTTGATCTCAATAGATATTTACAAGCAACTTCGGTAGCTTTTTCCAAATGATAACGCTCATCGACGTTACTGTTTACTTCCAAACCGTTTTCTCTGGCTGTTGCTGGCATTATTTGCCAAATACCACGGGCTCCGGCCGGAGACACCGCATTGGTCAATCCGCTTTCAATAACTGCCAGATATTTAAAATCGTCCGGTACACCATTTTTCTTTAAAATAGGTTCTATTATTGGAAAATATTTATTGGCTCGCTTAAACATTAACAATCCATTTGATTGCCAATACGTATTTACAAGCAGTTCTCTATCCATCCGTTCTAAAATATCCGGATTGGACAAGGGCATTCCCTCTCCCGAAAAGTTTAAATCTTTTGGCACTTGAAGGGCATAAATATTATAATCGTTTATTATTTTTTTTTCAAAATTCTCATCGGTCGGTGCATCCTGAAATGCATAAACAAAAAGCACACAAACACTTAACAACCCTACAAAAGCCAAAATCCTTTTAACAATTTCCATTTTTATTTTTTATTTTTAAAAGTAATTATTTTTGTTAGTTTTCTAAAATTAAATGTGGTAAATTTTCGTTAAACCACTTGTATTTATATATAATCATGGCGTGGGTACCTCCTTTTACCGTTATAGTATTTTTTATATTTTTTATAGGAAAGACCGTATCTCTATCGCCGTGTATATGTATTATGTTAACCGGCCATTCTGTTTGCTCCCAACACAGCGTTTGTTTAATAACCCATTTTAAATAATGGTTATCGTTTACCGATAGGTATTTTTTATAAAGTTCTAAACGTTTGTTTACATTTTTACCATAAAGAAATTTAGATAAAAAATCGACATGTCCTGCCAGTTTTGTTGGTAACAAAGTATATGTACCTGTTATTTTTGCCCATTTCATCCGTCTTGGCAGTTCATCTTTATGTTTTATACTTGATATAATGATAAGCTTTTTTACTTTAATGAGCTTACTTATTTCTTGTACTAAAATTCCTCCAAACGACACACCTATCAATACCGGATTTTTATGTGTTATAAATGCCGAAATCCTTAGTACATATTGCGGTAAGCTTTCGTTTCGCTCGGGCATAATCCATTCCATATAATGTAAAATACATTTATTTTCGGGCAGCTTAATATACTCGAAAATATTGGGGCCGGCTGCCATGCCCGGCATTAAATATACATGGGTTTTATCTTCGTCCACCTTCTCTTATTAAACTATAACGCTTTATTTTATAATCACTTACATATTATTAAGCATTAAAAACATTTATTTTTTGTATCTTTGTGGCTCAAATTTACACAAAAAACAAATTCTCTCATTTTAAAGGCTTCATAAAAACAACCACTATGATTAATGCAGAAGATTTAGTTGACAATGATTTTCTACGCCAGTTTGAAATTAAGGTAGATGGACATTTAGCAAAGATCGAGTACTCGCTTCAAGAGCGGAAAATCTTTTTAACAAAACTTGTTATTCCAGAAAGCATCAATAACGATAGCTTTAGGAAAGCATTTTTAACCGCAGTATTTAGCAAAATCGAGAACTGCAATTTAAGTGTTGTACCCACTAGCCCTGAAATTGCCAAATTTGTTAGAGGCAATAGAAAATACAAGCGTATGCTTCCTGTTGGGGTTAGAATTTAAAAATAAACCAATATTATTTTTTATTGGTTTTACC
>JBKEDH010000041.1:0-33346 GCA_047975295.1 Aestuariibaculum sp. | reverse complement strand
TTATTTTATCAATAAATGTGTCGAAATTCTTTGTCTTTAAAAAATTCTTGAATTTTAATTTTGTTATCTCTAATAATGAAGTAGATTTAGCAATGAAATTACCCTTAGGATAAATAATATGATGATTAAAACCATATATATTGTTGCTCCATCTTCTTTTGTACTCCAAATAGCCTTGTGCCATATCCATCACTTTATAATTATTGGCTATGCTCCATTCCAAAAGTTTGTAAAACGAAATATTACCAAACCCAAATTTTGCATAATCTATGTCGTATGATGGGATGGACACAAACAATATATCGTTAAAATGATGGTTGATACAAATATGTACAGGAGAATTACCGGCATATATTACAAAAATAGATGCTTTTTGGTTGTTTATAAAATTAAAAGTAGTGTTTAAATAGTGCTTCCAATTCTTTAAAACCTTATTGGTTTCGTTACGTTGGTTAAACCTGTTGGTAAGCATGGTGTATAGAGACTGCATTAAGTAGTCGTATTCATCTTTCTCAATAGAACCAAAAAACATGCGATATTTTACATTAAAACAGCTTTCAAATCGGTTTAACAACCTTAAAACATTATTCCTGAAACTTTTTTTATAATCTATTCTTAGTTTGGTTTCAATATCCTTATCCTTTTCAGGATCGATTAAAATAGAATAGCCCGTAATTTTTTTCTGTGGAATGGTTACAACTTTTAAGCTGTCTTTAAATTCGGGTTTTAAGTAATTGGGAAATAGTGAAATATTGATGCCTTTGTTTTCTTTATAATTGCTATCGTCTCTATAAATACAAGTATTATTATGGATAAAAGATAATGTTTTATAACTATCTAACACCATGTTCTTTGTAGTGATGGTATGGTAAAAATTTTGCTTCAAAATATAATATTTTGTGTTACATTGTAAAGTTGTTACGGTATAATAACTTTAATGGTTTCTGTTTTTCCTTTTATAACAAAAGTATTTTTTTCGTTGTCCATCTGGTAAACCGATATATTGTTAATGTGGTCTTGTTGTTTGTATAAAAAATCGTAAATAGGCTTTTTTATGGAGGTGTGCGCTATGTTATCAAATATATCGAGCTTGGTTAATTTATTAAGGGTTAATGTGCTGCTATCAATATTTTTAATCGTATAAGGTCGTTTATTTTCATATTTTTTGCTACTTACACTACTTAAAATATTACTATGCTTTATGTCTTTCAATATATTTATTATCTGTATTTTACGAAATAAAATATTGGCTTGTAATTGAGCTAAACCCAATTTTTTATTGTAATAAATATGTGTTTCGGTACTATAATTATAATTGCACCATCTAACTTTATAATCGTAATCTCCATTTCCCATATCTAAATAATTATACCCATTTTTTATACACCATTCCAGTTGTTTATAAACGGCAATATTACCTAAGCCAAATTGGGAAAAATCGATATTATATGCAGGAATATAGGCAAAAAATGTTTTTTTGTGATGGTAGTTAATAGAAATCTGTATTGGTTCTTGATTGCTATAAATAACAAAAAGAGATGCCATTTTTTTGTTGATTAACGGGAAAAATTGATGGTAATATTTTTGCCAGTTATCTAAAATAAAATTACTATCGCTTTTTTGTTCAAACCTACGTACCAACATTGCATGTGTAATTTGCATTATATTGTCGTATGTTTCCTTTGTTATGTGTCCATAAAAAATTTTATAGCTTATGTTGAAACAATTTTCCAAGCGTCTCATTTTTTTTAAAATGGGAGATCTGGAATTTTTATTAAAATGTTGTGCTAAATACTGGTTTATTTCTTTAATATCATCGTTAATAATAATACCGAAACCATCCAAATACTTTTGTTTTATCTTTTTTATTCTGTACTCATTTGGATTAGTGAATTTAGGAGTTAAAAAGGAAGGGAAAGCAATACAGTTTGTTGTACCGGGGTTAGGATTGTTGTTTTTGCTGTTAGAACTATAAAACAAAGTTTGGTTGAATGTATAATGGAGTTCTTTATATATAGCTGGTACTTTGCCTTTTTCTAAAAGCATATTTAGAAAATGTATTTTTTTAACCTGCATAACGATCTTTGTTAACGGTTACTTTTAAAATCTCTTTTGGAAATTTTAAAAGATAAGTATTGGTTTCATTAAGTATCTGGTAAATATTTACGGTATTAATATGTAATTTGTTTGTGTATAAATAATCGTAAACAGCTTTTCGTATGTCTTTGGTTTCTTGCGAATATATGTCCAAAACAGCTTCCTTTTTAATATTAAAAGTATCAAGATTGGGTACCTGTTCAATATTATAGGATATATTTTCGTAACTGTATTTCTGTTTTTTTTTCAGGTTTTTTATCAGTTTATCGATTTTTATTTTTTTTATGGTATTCTTCATGTTTATTTTACCTATTTCTAAAGTTGACAAAACTTTAGCTGCTATCGATTTTTTTCGATAATAAATGAGATAATCGAAATTATAATAGGTATCGCACCATTTTTTTTTGTAGTCAACAATTCCAACACCAAGATCTAAGAAATCATATTTATTTTCAATACACCACTTAGTTAATCGGTAATTATCCAGATTTCCAATGCCATATTTATTGTAGTCTATATCGTAACCATTACAGTCGCTAAACATTAAACAGTTTTCGAAGTGACGGTTTAATGATATACTAATAAGCTTGTCCCTATCGTAAATAGTGAAAAAAGATGCTTTTTTTTGAATGATTAATTTGTATAGCCCATTAATATTTTTATCCCATTCGTTTAAAAAATAGTTTAACATTTGTTTTTGGCTAAATCTTATTTCTAAAAAAGTTCTTAATTTTTCCAATAAAAAGGTATAATCTTCTTTGGTAATGCTGCCATAGTAAATTTTATAGTTTATATTAAAGGAAGTTTCAAGCCGGGAAATGGATCTTTTTATATTTTTCCTATCTTGAGATTTCATGTATTTGGATAAAAAGCCATCAATAGTTTCGGGATATTTAAAGGTTATGCCCGCACCGGAAAAATTAAGATGCTTTATCTTTTTAAGCCTAAAGGAATTGTTGTTCGCTATTGAAGTTTTTAAGTAGTTGGGAAAAAGGGTAATTTTGAATATTTTATTCGTTGTTTCCCCTTTATTGGAGTTATTAAACCGTTTCCCGTTAAAATTAACTTCGGTAAGCAATTCCGGTATTTTACCTATTCGGTTAAACTCCCAGACAAACAATTCGTTTTTTATGGACAACATTTTTATTTGGTTAAAAAAGTTAGGCACAATTGGTTATTCTTTCCTTTAACTATATATGTGTTAAGGTCGGTACTTGATCTGTAAATCGTGATATCGTTAATGTTTTCTATTTTTGTGTAGACAAAATCATAAACGGCCATTTTAATATGTGGGGGCGTATTGCCATTAATTTCTATTTCTTGTAAATGGCTGCTTTCCGTTGCCAGATTATTGGTTATTTCAGAGAATGTAAAAATGGGCAAAGCTGTTGCTTTTACTCCTTTAACTTTATTTTTTAAGGTTCTAATAAATGTATGAAAGTTTTTGGATATTAAATAATCGATAGCTAAATATTTGTATTTTAAGTACCCATAATACCATTTTGCTTTAAAACTATTGTTTTTACAAATTAAAAGATGGTTGTAATTGTAATTGGTGTTGCTCCAGTTTATTTTATTTCTAAAATCGCCATAGCCTAAATCGAAAAAATTAAAATTATTATCGAAACACCATTCCAAAATTTTGTACAGAACAACATTGCCCAACGAAAATTTAGAATAGCTTAAATCGAATGTTGGTACGCCAAAATAAAGTACATCGTTAAATGGGTAATTCAATGCAAAGGCTATAGGCTCTTTTTTGTTGTAAATAACAAAAAGACACGCTTCTTTTTTTT
This sequence comes from Aestuariibaculum sp., assembly GCA_047975295.1. Classification (GTDB taxonomy): domain Bacteria; phylum Bacteroidota; class Bacteroidia; order Flavobacteriales; family Flavobacteriaceae; genus JBKEDH01. The sequence goes on along the minus strand of JBKEDH010000041.1, from coordinate 29,453 downwards.
GGATTAGTGTGTAGGTTGAATCTAAATAGTGCTGCCAATTTTCTAAAACCAGATTCCGGGTATTAAGATATTCAAAACGTTTTTTTAATATGTTATGGAAATCGGCCATAAGATTAGTGTATTCCGTTGAAGAAATATTGCCATAAAACACCTTGTAATCTACATTTAAACAGATATTTACACGTCTAACCGATTTTCTGACATTATTGCGAAAATTGCCTTTAAAATATGTTTTTAAATAGTCTTCGGCCGAATGGCATGATTTTAAATTTGCAGCGTAGCTTTTTTTTTGGAATACGGATTTAAGATGAAAATCCGGAGATATGGTAATGTTTAAATATTCGGGAACCAACTGCAATGAAGTAATACTTCTATCTAAATTGATTTCGTATTGTTTTATTTCCGATTTATTTACAGGTTCGGTATCTGTTTGTTGGCCATTGATGTTACAAATAGCCGGAACTTTCCTTTTTTCAAATAAATCGGTAAAAAAATTGGTTTCAAAAATCCCGGAAATTATCATCACTTCAATATGAAATTTTTTGTAAAAGTTAAAGTAATCATTTATTGAAAGTTGCCCTTTTTTATTAGATTAAATGCTATATTTTTTGATAAGATGGATTTTTAGAGCCTGTTTAAATTTATATCAATTATTTTTCTGTGCATAATTTTGTTAAAATTTAATCAAGTAGCCCAGTTATTATCTTCTATTTTGCCTCATTATACATCAAAAATAAACTATACAAAAAGTCTATCATACAAATTTAAACAGGCTCTTAGCCTAATACTATACTTTTTTTGTCGGTTTTTACCAAGTACCGAGAACTATCTCCACTTTTATAATTGTAAACTTTTATGTTGTCCACATGCTCTTTTTCAAGAAATAAAAAATCGAATATATATTTTCTTAAAAACGTGTTTTGGTCTTCAAAAAGATTAATTTCTGTCATACTATTTTTTGTAATACAAAAATCATCTACTTTAACCGTATTTAGCATTTTGTTAGGTTTTATCTTTTTGCTTTTGTTGTTAAAGATGAAATTAACTTTATGCAATTTTTCATTTAGTTTTTTATCCCTTAAAAATTGTTTTAATTTAAAATAACGTGTTATGGCATTTGCTGTTGTTGTCGAAATAAGAGATTTTGGGTTGTACAGTACATGATATTCAAAATAATATTTTAAATCGCTCCATTCTTCCTTATAGGTAAAATAACCTTTGGAAAAATCGAATGTTTCATAGTTATTTTCAAAACACCATTCCAATACTTTTTTTATGGATATTTTTCCAAGATTAAATTTGGCATAATCGATATCGAACGTAGGGATTGCATCGAAAACAATGGTATCAGAAAAGTACAATAACGTTATGCTAATGGGTGTATTGTTATTGTAAATAATGTGCAAACCGGCTTTGTTTTCTAAAATTAATTGACAGACCACCTCTTGATAAAATACCCATTCTTTGGATTCTAGGTTATTATTTATTGTTTCTTTATCATTAAAACGTCTAATAAGCAATTTATGGAAACAGTTAAAAATATAATCGTATTCTTGCTGATCAACGTATCCCATTAACATTTTTTGGGAGATATTGAAGCACATTTCTAACCTATTATTGTAGTACTGTAATTTTTTATTTCGGCTCTTACTGAACATTTTGTTGCTGTAATCCGTAAAATTATCGTACTGTTTTAAATTAATTAAGAACCCTTGGTATTGCTTGACTTTGTTTATTTTAAGTAGCCTCTCATTTTTAGGGTTTACATTAAAGTACTCGGGTATATCGTAAATCAAATATGTGTTTTTATTATTGGTGGCAGTATCTTGGTTGAGTATATATGACACCCCTTTGGTTAAATTTTTACCAATATTAATATAAAGTGGCCAACCTTTAACTTTATAAAAATCCAAATCCTTTATAAAATCAAAATTAACAGGCAATTGTTTACAAAAATGTTTGGCCCAAACCGTTTTAAATGTATTCGATAAAAAAGGATTCTGTTCCAATTTATTATTCATTTAGATTATCTAAGGCTCGATATTTTGGGAAGAAATCGGTTTCTAAATTAGGGCATTTAACCGAAATAAGTTCGTTGTATATTTCGGGAATGGAAATAAATTTCCACAGATTAAAATCTTTAAAGTCCTTTGAAAAAGAAGATTTAAAATCGAATAGCGAATCGTCGTCCCTACCACCAAGACCACCACCCAGATTAAAATAGTTATAGTTGTTGTTTGTGGCGATAATACGCATTTCGTCAATTAAGAGTTTTGTGGGGGTTAAATGCAAAAAATTACTTTTGGTACCAGAAAGATGGTATTGAACAATGCCATTGGAAACAACAAATATACTTCCTGCAACGATAGCTCCAGATTGGTTTTCTATTGCCAATAAAAGTTCTGTTTTAAATTTTGTGTTGGCCATTAAATCTTCAAAATACGATTTTTTAAAGTAATACATCTTTTTCGCATTTACACGGTTCATGTTTTCATGGTAAATATCGATAAATTCCTGTAAATCGCTATTTGTAATGGCATTGCGTACGGTACATAACCGTCTAGCTTTGTTTATATGGGTTTTTAACCGACTTCTGTAGTTGGCTCTTTGGGTTTGCAAATCTAAATTCAAATCGATATTCACAACACTGCCTTGCCTATTTACTTTTCCTAAATTACGCAATATTTCGCACTGGTTTGGGATAAACGGATTTAATCTTGAAAATACCGAAATAACTTTTATTTTGGACAGAAAGCGCTTTAGCTCTTCAATAAAAAAGATATTATCGAAATCACTATCGACACCTTTCGAAATAGGACCGGCATAACCATAAACCGATGTTGCATCTTTAAAAAACGTGTTATGGATATTTCTTAATAATAAGGGGAGGGCAATTATTACATTGTCTTTTCTATAAACAATAAGTATTGGTTTTTCGTCGTAATTTTTAGATGTTTGGTGGTAATCGTAAGTATGATAAAAATCGAAAATACCGATTTCCTTAAGGGTTTTTGTCCATTGGCTTTTTTCTGTTACTAAATCTAATATAGGTTTGTTTGGTGTAGATATGACTGTTTCCGGAGTATCGTTTTTAAGTAGGTATTTTTTCCCTTTTTTAACATGCTTAACAAATTCTGCTGGAACTCCGTAATGCAAGGTATTATCGTCCATGTTTTTTAAAACCAAAGAGCCGGCACCCGCAATGGCATAATCGCCAATACTAATTCCCTGTATTATATACAGCCCAGACATATTGCCGAGCATGTACCTATTTTTACGTTTCCACCTATAGTTGAATTGGGAGCAAGACTTGAAAAATTTTTCATAATACTTTCATGTCCCAAACTGGCTTTGGTGTTTATAATACAAAATTCGCCTACCTTAGCTTCGCTGTTTATTATAACACCGGCCATAATAACCGATCCACAGCCTATCTCCACATCTTTGCCAATAACAGCATTGGGATGGACAGCTGAAATGAAATTAAAATCCAGATCGATTTTTTCTATTTGATCCTTCATCTTTTTTCTAGTCCAATTATCGCCTATGGCAATTATTCCTTTATTAAAGTTGTATATATCCTTTAATTTGGGAATATCTTCTTCCTTTCCCAGTATTTTGTAGTTAAATAATTCGTCGCCAACGGTTTTGTAAGTATCTATTAAGCCAATAATATTATAGGTGTTTTCCCTTTCTATAATATCGATTATAACTTTAGCATGCCCGGAAGCACCTATTATTACTATGTTCGGCTTTCTAAAACTCATTTTTTAATTTTTTGAACCGGTAAATACGGGCATGTTTAAATTATCGGAACTGTTTACGCCTTCCTTTTTTATAACACGCTTTATGGTAAGCAAGATTATTTTTACATCTAAAACAAAAGATATGTTGTTTACATACCAAACATCCAAATCGAATTTTTTCTCCCAAGAAATGGTATTCCTTCCATTAACTTGAGCCCAACCGGTTATGCCCGGTCTTACTCTATGCCGTTGCTTTTGCACATTATTATATAAAGAGAGATACTCTACCAATAACGGTCTTGGCCCCACGATACTCATGTCTCCTTTTATTACATTTAATAGCTGGGGTATTTCATCTAACGAATATTTCCTTATAAAAGCCCCAACTTTTGTTATTCTTTGGTCGTATGGTAATAAGTTGCCTTGGTTGTCCTTTTTATCGTTCATGGACTTGAATTTTATAATGGAAAAAATCTGTTCATTTTTTCCGGGACGCTTTTGGAAAAAGAAAGGTTTTCCATTATTGCAAAACAAAAGACAAATTGTTATTATTAAAAACAGGGGAAACAAAATGGTAAAGCCAGTAAGCGCGGCCAAAAAATCTAAAACACGTTTAAAAAAATGGTGATACATAACAAACTGAGTTTTGGCAAAGGTAACGTATAAAGGGTATCTTTTATTTTTAAATAGATGAAACGCTATTTTTTTTGTTAAACGTTAGTATGTTGGTTGTTACGGGATTTCTCAAGTGTATTGTTATATTCTTCCAATAAAGCCTGCCATACAAATTGTTGATCGTATTTGGAGATTATTAGCTGTCTAGATTTTTCTCCCATTTGGTTCAACTCGTCAACATTATGCTTTGTTATTTCCAACATGGCATTTAACAATTTTTCAGAATCTTTAACTGGAACAATTAGTCCGTTTATTTTATCTGTAACAATTTCATTACAACCATTTATATCACTAACAATACAGGGCAGTTTCATAGCTCCTGCTTGCAAAACAACATTGGGAAAACCTTCTCGATAACTGGGAAACACTAAGGCGTTAGAAATAGCAAAAAACGGTCTAACATCGTCTTGCCAACCAGCGTGTATAATATTATTGTTCTCCTTAATAATGTCAATGGTTGTTTCTTCAAGAGGGTCTAAATGTGCTTCAAAAACCCCCACAAGTAAAAGTTTTGCTTTTTTGTTTTGCTTTTCAAAGGTAACAAAGCTCTCTATAAGTTCGTTAATACCTTTGTCTTTTACTATACGACCTATAAAAACAAAAACAAAGTCATCTTCTTTTATTTTTAACTTTTCTTTTAACGAGGATAGTTCTTTATCGGTGAATAAATCTGGATTAAAGTGATTTGTATTTATACCGTTGGAACTGCCATTGCCAATAACTTTAAGCTTGTTTTCGGTAGTAAACTTATTATTGAGAATAATGGTTTTTAAACCATAAGAATTAGGATATATTTTGGTAGCACACGAGTAAGTCAAGGTTTCGACTGCGTTTAAAACACGTCGTTTAAAGCCTGTTGCCTCTACCAAAGGTAATTCGGCAATAGTGTGCATTCTATTGGGAATTTTTGCTAATTTGGCAGCAATCATTCCCAAAGTACCTGCCTTTGGTGTATGTGTATGGACTATATCTGGTTTTTCTTTTTTAAAAATCTTATAGAGTTTGTATAAACTAACAATATCTCGAAAGGGCGTTATTTTCCTTGTCATTTCTACCGTTATGGTTCTAACCCCTTCTTTTTTCCCCATCTCGACCAACAAACCATCTAAATTGGATGAAATTCCAACTATTTCAAAGTAATCGGCCATAAATTTTAGTTGGCCTTTTAAAAGACCTCTTAACGATGCGGGTACCGTTGTAATTCTTATAATTTTTTTCATTTTGCAATCAAGAGAGACAAACATAATAAAAAAAATCCCAAGGTATTTATTATCACGATATTAGGTCAAAATGAGGGGTCAAGTTGTAAATATACCCTTTTAAATGAGTTATTATTCTGCTTTTTAAACTTCTTATCATACATCAATGTGGATATATAAATTAATAGAGAAATTTGTGAAAATTAAATATTTAACAAAATTTGTGTATTATGAAAACAAGATCTATAATTACCATCATGTTATTAATGCCATGGCTTATCTTGGCTCAAACATGGAAAAACGATCCGACCCATAGCCGAATGGGGTTCGAGGTTTCCCATTTAACCATTTCGGATGTATCTGGTATTTTTAAAACGTTTGAAGTAACCATAACTTCTGGAAAAGAAGATTTTAGCGATGCCAAAATATCGGTTGTAGTAGATTTAAATTCTATCGATACCGAAGTTGAGCCAAGAGACAATCATTTAAAAAGTCCGGATTTTTTCGAAGTCAAAACGTATCCGAAAATAACTTTTACCAGTACATCTGTAAAAGCAGTAGATAAAAATACTTATAAAATAACAGGAACACTTAACCTACACGGCATAACTTTAAACCACAGTTTTACCATGGAGTACAATGGTACAATTGCAAACGATAAAGGAACAACGGCAGGCTTTAAAGTAACGGGAAGTCTATTAAGGAGCGATTACGGCATAGGAAACAAATTTCCAATTAATGTTATAGGCGATAAAGTCAATATTGTAGTTGATTTGGAGATGAAAAAACAATAATTTTTCCAACACATAACAAATTACATGTAATATACTCATAAACAAATCATTACATTGTTATACTTTAAAAATTAGCTTAGAGCCTGTTTAAATTTGTATGATAGACTTTTGTATAGTTTATTTTTGCTGTATAATGAGGCAAAATAGAAGATAATAGCTGGACTACTTGATTAAATTTTAACAAAATTATGCGCAGAAAAACAATTGATATAAATTTAAACAGGCTCTTAATAAACCAATAAAAAAAGTTTAAACAGTTCAATAAAAACTTCTTATCATACATCAATGTACAGCAGTTTAAGTTACGCTAATTTTATACTGTAAAAGAAAGGAATATAAAATGAATACCTTAAAAGTATTGGTGGTAGCAAACCAAAATGTAAATGTAAAAATTCTAAATTGGAAAATCGATAAAGTAGTAAATGTAGAGACAGCTTTAACCATTTTACAACAACACGATTATAAAATTATAGCAGTATCGACCGATATCGCAGAAATTGAAATAAACAAACTACGAACAATTGCGAATCTGTTTAATCATAATGTTTCTGTGGTATGTTTTTCCAATGAAGAAGAACTGGCAACCAATGTAAAACAAGCTTTCAGATCCCAAAAAAAAGCAGCTTTAAACCATAGGTTTTTAGACAATGCTTTCGAAATGGAACTTGCTTGTAAAATAAATATGAATTAAACCATTAACAGAAAGAACATAAATAATGAAGACAAGAAGTATAGAAAAAGTGACCAAGCCCGGAACTCCTCATTTTGTTGGCGACGGATTTAGGGTACATAACTTTATACCTGGCACATCGACCATGCAGCGTATGGATCCGTTTATTATGCTGGATTATAATTCAAAATATAATTTTCCGGCAACCAATAAGCCAAAAGGAGTGGGCGTACATCCACACCGTGGTTTCGAAACCCTAACCATAGCCTATAAGGGGCGCGTAGAACATGCCGATAGTTCTGGTGGCGGAGGCGTAATAGGCGAAGGCGATGTACAGTGGATGACCGCTGCCAGTGGTGTGCTGCACAAAGAATTCCACGAAACCGAATGGAGTAAAAATGGAGGTGAATTCCAAATGGTACAGCTTTGGGTAAACTTACCGGCAAAGGATAAGATGAGTAAGCCCAAATACCAAGCCATAGCCAATAGTCAGATAACCAAAGTGGCCTTACCCGAAAACAAAGGCGAAGTCGAAATAATAGCCGGTGATTACAATGGAAACAAAGGTGCTGCTTCAACTTTTTCGCCAATTAACATGTACAATGTAAGGTTGAAAAAGGGAACAAAAACCCAATTTTCGTTTCCTTCAAACTATACTACGGCTTTGTTAATGGTAGAAGGAGATGCCAAAATTAACACCACCACAAATGTACCCCAAGACAATTTTGTAATGTTTAGCAACGATGGTGAAACCTTTGCTGTTGAAGCCTTAACAGATACCGTAATCTTGGTATTAAGTGGAGCGCCCATTAACGAGCCCATTGCGGCACACGGCCCGTTTGTAATGAATACCCACGAAGAGCTTATCGAGGCTTTCCAGGATTTTAATACCGGAAAATTTGGGTATTTAGAAGATTAAACAATAAACCAAAAGCAGTTCTGTCTTTAGAGCTGCTTATTTTATATATTTAAAAAATGAAACCGGAATTTGAAAACATACCTTTAGTAAAAAACGAAGAAAAAAAACGTTTCGAGATAAAAATAAATGGCCATTATGCCTTTATCAATTATGGTGTAATGGGCAAGCAAATTGCTTTGGTACATACCGAGGTCGAAGCCGAGCTGGCAGGTACGGGAGCCGCGTTGGCAGTTGTAGAAAAAACCTTGCATTATATCGAAAACAACGGTTTTTCGCTCTTGCCGTTCTGTCCCTACGTTTTTGCCTATATAAAAAAGCATTCCGAATGGAAACGTATTGTAGATAAACGGTTTAAAGGCTATGATAAATTATAATTTTAACGCGTTAAACTTTTTTGTTAGATTAGGGAATTTAAATAAGTTTTTAATTAAAAGCATTCAATAATAAATTAATATGGAAGATTACGATAATTTAATAGAAGGTATTGCTGGTTTAAAAAAACAAGGCTATGTCGAAGATTTCAATCTAAAAGAAAACTGTTTAGAATGCCGTAAAGGGCAATATAAAATATTTCATAACGAATTTGAAATAGATAAAACCTTTAGATTCGAAGATGGCGATTCCAGTCCGGAAAGTTCATCGATTCTGTATGCTATTTCGTCCGAAAAATATAAATTGAAAGGGATAATGGTAAACTCCTACGGTATTTATTCTGATACCGTTGCAAACGAAATGCTTAATAAATTAAAATTTGCCAAGTAATGTCGAACACAAAACTTGTTATAGAAGAACGTGCTGCCAATATTGGCCATTTCATGGTGGGACGTCTGCTTCCTTTTAGGCAGAAACGCATGGTGGGACCTTTTATCTTTATCGATCATATGGGGCCGGCATGTATGGACAAACATGATAATTTAGATGTTGCCATGCATCCGCATATAGGTTTGGCAACACTTACCTTTTTGTTCGAAGGTGCTATTATGCACCGTGATAGCTTGGGTACCGAAATAGAAATAGAACCAGGGGCTGTCAATTGGATGATTGCAGGAAAAGGTGTTGTCCATACCGAGCGTACTCCCGAACGGTTTAGATATAGCGATAAAATGCTTCATGGTTTGCAAATTTGGGTCGCCATGCCAAAAGAAATCGAACAGAGCGAACCATCCTTCCATCATATTCCAGCAAACAAAATTCCCGAATGGAGCATGCAAGGTGCTAACTTTAAGCTTATAGCAGGAGAATTGTTTGGACAAAAATCGCCGGTACCTATAATGAGTCCGACTTATTTTATCGAAATAAAAACAGAAACGGCACAGACTATTTCTATTGGCGACAGCCTTTTTGGAGAAAGTGCATTGTATATTTTAAAAGGAAGTATAACAAGTGGCGAACATACCTATAATGAAAAACAGCTTTTGGTGGCAAAAGACAGTACACTATGTAATTTCGACATGGACAAGAATACTACTGTTTATGTTTTTGGAGGTGATTCTTTTTCCGAAGAACGTTTTATAGAATGGAATTTTGTGGCATCGGATAAAGCCATTATAGAGCAAGCTAAACAAAACTGGGAAGCCGATCGTTTTCCGCACGTACCAAACGAAACCGTCCGAATTCCGCTACCAAAACGAAAAAAATAATAGGCTTAAACTATGAGATTTTAAATTTTCTTTCAAAAAGAAACTCAAAATTGAACCTCTCTCATCAAAACTCATTTTATCCAATAGACAAAGTTTAAAGGAGTTTATTATTTTAATGTACAAAAGGAGTGAAACACATCATTAATAAATAAAAAAAAGAGCCTTTCGGCTCTTTTTAGCACATTAACATTACACTTTTTAATGATTATGCCCTTCATGATTATCAATCATGATTTGCCGCCTCACCGGTTTGGTTCATAGCCATATTATGGTCGTATTGGCAGCAACCGGGAAGATTTTTATAGGCCTCTTCACTACCGGCAACATGCTCGGTGTCGTAACCCGACGCAGCAATGGCTTTTTCTATGGCATCGGTATTGGTTTTATCACCATTAAAAGACACATCAATTTTCTTTTTGGCCTTATCCCAATCTGCACTGGCAACGCCTTCAACACCATTGGCTGCTTTTTCAATGGTTTTTTTACACATACCGCAGTTACCGCGAACACCAAACGATGCGGTGGCTAAATTGGCTGTTTCGGCTGTTTTTTTTGTTTCGTCTTTACATCCTGTAAATACTAAGGCCATAACTACGGCCAAACTTAAAAATACTTGTTTCATGGTTTTTGTTTATTTATGTTTATGATTTATGATTATTTTTTTAGTACATAACAAAAATCAACTTACTTGATTTATCAATTTGATTTTCAATACCTCACAGGTTTTAAAAACCTGTGAGGTCTATGGGTTCAATATTTTGAGTTTTAATGTATTGAGAATATTTTTTTATTTTTTGTCATGTACTAAAGATTATTTTACTTTTTTAAAAAGATGCAGATGCTTCGGCAAGCTCAGCATGATAAGTTTATCTGAAAGTTTTACTTTTTAATATATCATTTTTAATTATTCACTTTAAGAGAGATGCTTCGACAGGGGTCAGCATGACAATTTATTTACATTTTTGAAACCTACAAGGTTAAGCTTTTTAATTAATTTCTCCTTTTACTTCCCCACATTTTAGCATAGATTCGCCAAAATACGGATTTAAAACCTGCTTTTCGTTACTTAGCCAATAAGCTCCTTCGTCGTGAAGGGCCATTGGGCAAAATTGCAAATAAACCGTTTGGTTAATACCAAATATTTCCAAGGCTTTTATAATTTGTAACGATAATTGTTCGAAATCCTGACGTTGCTTTTTAATATCCGATTGTTGTTTTATATTTTCTGCCGAAACTTTTAAATCACTTTCAATTGCCATCCATTTCAAATGGGCATCATTATCTTTTAAAAGCTTCATATCAACTTTAGAAATACTTATTAGCATATTTTCCGATGCTGCTCTTGCTTCTTCAACATGGCTATTTACCAAAGCATCTTTTACTTCGATATAACGATTGTAAACAGATTTTAATTGCTTTTGAAATTCCGAAGATACATGTATCCGTTCAATCATTTTAGAATTTGATGTGTTTTTTGATTTTGAATGGCTTTCATGACCGGTAGTTGCAGTATTCATCATGCTTTTTTTGCCTTGTAATTGTGCGGCAGCATCGACGGTAAACGTACCGTTGGTTACAATTTCTTCATCGGTATTTAAACCACTTAACACCTGATAATTGTTGCCCAACTGACTGCCAAGCTCTACTTCGCGCATTTCGAAAACTGGTGCGTCGGGATTGGTTTTTACATATACTACCGAGCGTTTTCCTGTCCACATAACTGCCGAAGCCGGAATGGATACTATTTCGGTTTGGACTGTTGTTGGCTTAGTTTCCACGTCACCTTTAACAAACATACCGGGTTTAAACGTGTTGTTTTTGTTGTTTAATACTACCCGTAATGTTACGGTACGGGTTTTGGTGTTTAAAGTAGGGTCTATAAAATCGACTTTTCCCGTAAAGGCTTTATCGGGATAGGCATTTGCCGAAATACTTACCTCCTGCCCTTTTTTAAACCATTCGATTTGGTTTTCGTAAACATCAAAATTTGCCCAAACGGTATTTAAATTGGCTATTTTTAACAGTGGTTGCCCTTGTTTGATGTAATCGCCCTGTTCTGCCAGTTTTTCGGTTACTGTACCGGAAACCGTGGCGTAAACCGGAAAATTATCAATAACCTTTCCCGATGTTTCAATTTGATTGATTTGCTTATCGGAAAGTTTCCAAAGTTTTAACTTGTTACGTACCGCTTTGTACAGATTGGGCTGCGATTCCTTTAAAGAAGATGCCGTTAACAGTTCCTGCTGTGCGGCGTACAATTCGGGCGAATAAATGCTTGCCAACAATTGACCGCTATTTATGGTTTCGCCTGTCGAATTGACATTTAATCGCTCAATCCTTCCCGAAAAATAACTGGCCTGTACGGTGTTCGATGCTTCATTTTCAACAATTTTTCCGGAGAGTGTTACCTTATTTTCTACTGTTGAAGCATTCCCTATTTTTGTGGTTTGGATATTTGCCAAAGCCAAAGCGTTTTTAGTGAGTTTGAATTGGTTGGCCGAAAGCCCTTCGGCGCCAGCTTCCGTAGGAATTAAATCCATACCGCATAGTGGACAATCGCCCGGTTCGGGCTGCATAATTTGTGGATGCATGGAGCAGGTCCATATTTCATTTTTATTGGTTGTTTCTTGATGTGAATTATCAGGTTTTTCTTCGGAAGTATTTCCAAAAAGTAACCAACCCAAAAACAGTCCGGATATTAAAACTATGATATAAACTGCATATTTTTTCATTTCTATTGAATTAAATAATTTATTAAAGTGCTTTGCTCATAATACGATTTAACGGATTCTATCTGCTGAATTTGGAATTTTAGTCGTAATTCCTGAATATCCAACACATCGTTAAAATTAATGGTTCCGGTTTCGTAATTTTTTATAAGAATGGACTCGGCATTATTGGCCTGTTCTAAATTTTTACGTTGTGTGGCATAGCTAATCCGTGCCGATTGCCGGTTGGTTATGGCCTTATCCAAACGGGTTTCCAAAGTATTTAAACGTTCGCTTTTTTGAAAAGTTATTTCTTCCTGCTGTAACTTATTTTGGCGGGTTTTGGATTTATATTTTTTGTTGAATATCGGGATAGACACCGAAACCATTGGCATTACAATATCTTTTCCGTTGTCAATCATGGTCATATCGGTTCGTTTTGCAACATTTATATAATCGAGCCCAAAACCAATCATCGGGCTTTTATCTTTTTGGTTCAATAACTCCGATTGTGTTACCGATTCGTATAATTTATCGAATTTTACCAACTCGGGGTGCGTTGTTAAACTATCGGTATAAACCTCAAAATCCTTCAAAGGAATATTAAGCTCATCAATTACACCAACCACCATATTTTTATCGCGATTAAGCAGTTTGTTAAAGTTGGTCTGTTCTGCCAAAAATTGCTGCTGCAATACATCTTTTAGCTGTTGTATTTCGTTTTGGCGCATTTGTAAACGCAGCACATCAACCGCCGATGCCTTTCCAACTTCAACCAAGGTCAATGCCATGGTTTCGTAGGTTTTAAGCAAATCTATATTCTTTACCAATACATTTTGTTTAGCTTTATTGGCGTACAAATTGTAATACGATTGCGATACCAAAGCCATTAACTTACGCTTGGTAATTACAATGTCTTCGTATTTGGCATCTGCCAAGGCACTCACATAATTTTCCCTTGCCGAAATACTGCCAAACCAAGGTATCATTTGTTTTACCGAAAGTTTAAATCGTTGCGGTCCGGTTCGGGTTTCGGGTTCGCTTACAAAATAGCCCGCACTAAAATCGGTGTTCGGGATGGCATTTACTTCGTTTACCTTTTCGGATGCTATGCCGTATTGTTTTTCGAACTTTTGAATCTCGGGATTGTTTGTTAAAGCAATGTTTAGGTAATCATCTAAACTCTGTGCATTGACAAAATGAAAAGTGAAAAATGAAAAACTAAAAACTAAAAGTGAAAAGTGAAAAGTGAAAAGTGGAAAATGAAAAGTTAAAAGTGAAAAGTGAAAAGTGGAAACACTCTTATTTTTTGGATAAGAAGCGTTTTTCTTTTGAAAGAAAATGGATTTTATATCTAACGGTTTCATTATAATTTCGATTTTGATGTTTTAATTGAACTGACTAACATAGCTATCAATTCTTTATTTAGTTTGCTATAATTTTGATGCCTTTCTTTTGTAATAAAATAAGTATCCTTTAGTAAATCCAACCAATACAATGTTTCGTTAGCTTCTTTTAACGAAATGCTCATTTTACTTATAAAATCTTTTTTACTTTGTGCAAATTCTGCTTCGCGGATAAGTGCCCCGATGGCTGTTCCACTTCTTAATAGTTGTTTACTCAACACAAATTCTTTTTTCTCATTGATTAAATATTGAGATAGTTTTACAATCAAAATAGCAAAATCGTAACTTTTATCTTTTAAGACACTTTTTCCCATAACCTAAAATTTTTACTCTTAATTTTCCACTCTTCACTTTTAGTTTTTAATTTTTCACTCTAAATTCTGCCTTCCAGCTATACAATACCGGTACAACAAATAATGTAATTAATGCAATGAGCATACCGCCAAAACTGGGAATTGCCATAGGAATCATAATATCGCTTCCCCGCCCTGTTGATGTTAATACGGGCAACAAGGCCAAAATGGTGGTGGCCGTTGTCATTAAACACGGACGGATACGTTTTTCGCCGGCTTCAACAATCGAAGCCCTAATTTCCTTTTTGGTTTCGGGCGAGTTTTTATCGAAAGTTTGGGTTAAATAGGTTGCCATGACTACACCATCGTCGGTTGCTATGCCAAAAAGTGCAATAAAACCTACCCAAACGGCAACACTTAAATTAATGGCGTGCATTTGAAATAAATCCCGCAGGTTTTCGCCAAATAGGCTAAAATTTAAAAACCAATCCTGTCCGTAAAGCCAAATCATAATAAAACCGCCTGCAAAAGCCACGGCAATTCCAGTAAACACCATTAGCGATGTACCTACCGAACGGAATTGGAAATACAAAATAAGGAAAATGATAAGCAACGCCAACGGTACTACAACCGATAAGGTTTTTTCGGCACGCAGCTGGTTTTCGTAATTTCCGGTAAACTGATAGGTAATCCCTTTTGGAACGGTCAATTCGCCCGAATTTATTTTCTCCTGAATCAGTTTTTGGGCAGTTTCCACAACGTTTACTTCAGCAAAACCATCTTTTTTATCGAACAGCACATAACCTACCAAAAAGGTATCTTCACTTTTAATCATTTGTGGGCCTTGTTCGTAACGGATATTTGCCAATTCACCCAATGGTACGGGACTGCCTTTTTCAACAGGAATGTAAATATTTTCCAAATCGGTGGGACTGGTACGCAGCTCTCGTGGGTAACGCACCCTAACGCCATAGCGCT
The DNA here is from genome assembly GCA_047975295.1 of Aestuariibaculum sp. Classification (GTDB taxonomy): domain Bacteria; phylum Bacteroidota; class Bacteroidia; order Flavobacteriales; family Flavobacteriaceae; genus JBKEDH01. The sequence goes on along the minus strand of JBKEDH010000041.1, from coordinate 14,425 downwards.
CCCTGCCTTCAACGGTTTGGGTAAGTACCATACCACCAACAGCCACTTTTAACACATTTTGTACATCTTCAATATTTACACCATAGCGGGCAATTTTATCGCGGTCAATATCAATTAATAAATAGGGTTTGCCTACAATTCTATCGGCAAAAACGGCTTCTTGCTTAACGCCTTCGGCTTGTTTTAAAATAGGTTCCAATGCTATCCCAAAGGCTTCTATCTGCTTTAAATCCTGTCCTTTTACTTTTATGCCCATGGGTGCACGCATTCCGGTTTGGAGCATGACCAATCGGGTTTCGATAGGCTGTAATTTTGGTGCCGATGTTACGCCCGGTAGCTTGGTAACCTTTACAATTTCGTTCCAAATATCGTTAGGCGATTTTATTTTGGGTCGCCAGTTACGGAAAAATTCGCCGTCTTCATCTTCAATTAATTGAGAGCTTTCGACTTCACTCAAAGTAACATTATCATTATTATCGACTTCACTTGAACTAACAGTATTTGGATTTAAAACGAAATGGCCGGTTTTTAATTCAAATTCACCTTTATCATTTACTTTATACCTTTGGCGTTCGCCGTGTTGGTTAAGCATGTATTCGGGTTTGTACTGGATAACATTTTCGTACATAGACATTGGTGCTGGGTCCAGAGCCGATTCGGTACGTCCGGCCTTGCCTACTACCGTTTCAATTTCGGGAATACCGGCAACCGCCATATCCAACTGCTGTACCACACGCTTGTTTTCTTCAACTCCAGAATGAGGCATTGAGGTTGGCATAAGCAAAAACGAACCTTCATTTAGTGAAGGCATAAACTCTTTTCCCGTATTTTTCATTATAAAAAATCCGGCAATTATAATGGCTGTTGGTACAGACAAAAACAAAAGTTTATGGTTTAAGCACCAACGTAAAATTTGAGTGTAATACATTCTGAAAAGAGAAAAAGCACCCAGCAAACCAAAACATATAACACCCACAACGATAAGATTTAGCAACAGACTTCTATCTACGCCAAGCGGACACCAATATTCTGCCAAAAGAAATACAATGGCCAAAGCCGAAATGAGTGTGTTTAAAACTGCAGTTGAGAGTGAAAAATGAAAAGTGAAAGGTGTTTTTTTCTGAATACAGGCTCCACAATGCAACGGCTCCAAAGGCAACCAATACCAAGCCCAAGCCATTTCCGAAGAAAATAGAAACGATTCCTAAAAGGATTAAAATACCGTTTAATAAATACTGAACCTTTTTTTTGATAGTTGTTTTTCTGAATAAAAAAGCTGCAAACGGCGGAATTAAAAATAAAGCGACAATAATGGATGCCGTTAAGGCAAAGGTTTTGGTAAATGCCAACGGACGAAATAATTTTCCTTCGGCACCAACCATTGTAAACACCGGAATAAAACTAATAATGGTTGTCATTACCGCCGTTACAATAGCTCCCGATACTTCGGCTGTGGCGTTGTAAACGATTTGGTTTATTGTTCGTTGTTCGTTATTCGTTGTTCGGTGTTCGGTGTTCGTTGTTATCTTGTCATTCTGAGCATCGTGAAGAATCTCTGCATATTTTCCATTGTTTGCTCCTTGTGCTGTCTGGATAACATTTTCATTATTCATTTTTCCCTTTTCTTCATCGAGATGACGAATAATATTTTCCGATAGGATAACACCTACATCAACCATAGTTCCAATAGCAATGGCAATACCCGAAAGTGCCACGATGTTGGCATCGACCCCAAAGGCCTTCATAGCTATAAACACCATTAAAACCGCAACAGGCAATAAACCGGAAATAAGTACCGAAGCCCGTAAATTGAACACCATAACAATAATGACCAAAATGGTTATTAAAATCTCTAAAGTTAAGGCTTCATTAAGTGTACCAAGGGTTTCCTGTATAAGTTCGGTTCGGTCGTAAAATGGTACAATGGTAAGTTGCGAGGTGCGTCCGTCACTTAATGTTTTTGATGGCAATCCGGTACTTAATTCCTTTATTTTTTCCTTTACATTATTGATAACTTCCAACGGATTGGCACCATAACGTGCCACAATAACACCACCAACTACTTCGGCACCTTCTTTATCCAAAATGCCTCGTCGGGCACTTGGCCCCAACGATACTTTGGCGATATCCTTAATTTTGATAGACGTAAAATCTTCGGAAGTTACTACGGCTTCTTCAATATCCGAAATGGATTTTACATACCCCAAACCACGTACCAAATATTCGGCTTGGTTTATTTCTAAAGTTTGTGCCCCAATATCCTTATTACTATCCTTAACGGCTTTTACTACTTGGTTTAAACCGATGTTGTATTGGCGCATTAATTCGGGATTTACATCCACTTGATATTCTTGAACATAACCGCCAATGGAACCTACTTCGGAAACACCGCTTGCCGACGACAGGGCGTATTTCACGTAATAATCCTGAATACTCCGCAGTTCGTGCAAATCCCATCCACCGGTAATGTTGCCATTTTCATCCCGACCTTCCAAAGTGTACCAATAAATTTGTCCGAGTCCTGTAGCATCGGGGCCTAACGTTGGACTAACCCCTTGCGGAAGCAATCCGCTGGGCAGGGAATTGAGTTTTTCGAGGATACGGCTCCGGCTCCAGTAAAATTCAATATCCTCATCGAAAATGATATAAATACTGGAAAACCCGAACATAGACGAACTACGGATGGTTTTTACACCCGGAATACCCAATAAAGTTGTAGTTAAGGGATAGGTTACTTGGTCTTCGATATCCTGCGGCGACTGGCCATCCCACTTGGTAAAAACAATTTGTTGGTTTTCGCCAATATCTGGAATGGCATCTACCGCAACAGGATTATTGGGCAAAAAACCGGTATCCCAATTAAAGGGTGCATTTACCGTTCCCCAACCAACAAACAAGACCAACATTAAAACAGCCACAAGTTTGTTTTCTATTAAAAATTTGATGCTTTTATTGAGCATTTTTTTTTAGATTTTAGTAGTGAGCACAAAAGAATTAAGTACATGGTATTAAGAATACGATGCTTTTAAACATCCTTATCTTAAATACGAAAAGGCCATAACACAACACAGGGATGTATTATAACCAACTACTAAAAAATCAAATTAAATAGGTTTCGTCCAGTTTGTATATTGGTTGGACAACCAAGGGTGGTTTGTAGGCTTCGAAAACAACGGTTTCTTTCTCGTTTCCTTCAAAAAGGTGTATATAAGTGTGTACAAACGAAGCAATGAACAGTTGCTGCTCTAAAGATATTTTATCAATGCTAAATTGTAATTCGTCTTGCCCTTCAATAAGAAGTTGCTCGTCGCTACAACAGTTTTTTTCGATAATGGAACAGTTTTCTGTAGATAGATTTTCTATTTCCATACCGCAGCCTTCAGCATTTTGGAAAATGGCTGTTTCAACCAAGGTATCACCACAAAAGTGCATATCAACAGTAAACGACATTGTAGAAAACAGTACTACAACAGCCATTAAAAGTGATGTTATTTTGTGAATTGTTTGTTTCATTTGAAACACAAAAGTAATAAATTTTAAAATATGATTGATTATTTAACTAAAATTTAGATATTTTTAGTTTGATAATTAAGGGGATTCGTCTTAATTTACCACAAATTTTAATCACATTATACCTCTGTTTAAGTTCAATCCCATTTCATATTCTGTAACCGTACCGCATTTAAAATAGCCAATAAAGCTACGCCAACATCGGCAAAAACAGCTTCCCACATGGTTGCCAAACCACCGGCACCGAGAATAAGCACAATTGCCTTTACACCAAAGGCCAAAATAACGTTTTGCCAAACTATTAATCGTGTTGAACGCCCTATTTTTACGGCTGTTATCACTTTTGAAGGTTGATCGGTTTGAATGATAACATCGGCGGTTTCTATGGCCACATCACTACCTAATCCACCCATGGCAATACCTACATCGCTTGCCGCTAAAACTGGTGCATCGTTTATACCATCGCCAATAAAGGCGATTTTGCTTTTGGGATTTTGTTTTAATTTTTCGACTTCATTTAATTTATCTTCCGGTAACAATCCACCTTTAGCACTATCTATACCCAGTTCGCTGGCTACTTTCTGTGTGATGGAATCTTTATCGCCAGAAAGCATCATGATTTTGTTTACTCCTATTTTATGAAGTTTGCTTATGGTTATTTTTGCATCCTGTTTTAGTTCGTCTGCAATAACCACATAACCTGAAAAAACATTGCCAACAGCCATTAACACAATAGATTCCACAATGGTTTCGGTTTCAATAGGAACTTCAATATTATGGATACGCATCAAGGTTTTATTACCTACCAAAACGCTTTTTCCGTTAACGTTTCCCTTTAAGCCCTTACCGGCAATTTCGGTAACGTTTTCAGCAATAAAATCAGTATTTCCATCTGTTTTATAAGCCATAATAGCTTGGGCAATGGGATGCGTAGATTGTGCCTCCATAGCCATTAAATAAGTCATCATTTCAACTTCGGAAAATCCGAAACTCTTAATTTTCTTTATTTTGAACACCCCTTTGGTTACCGTTCCTGTTTTATCCATTACCAAGGTATTCAATTTTGCCACGATATCGAGAAAAGATGCACCTTTAAACAGAATTCCGTTTTTTGAGGCGGCCCCCAAACCACCAAAATATCCCAAAGGAATGGAAATAACCAAAGCACAGGGACAGGAAATAACCAAAAAGACCAAAGCTTTATACACCCACTCCTTTAACACATAATCTGCTACAAAAAAGTAAGGTAAAAATGCGACACCAATAGCAAGAAAAACAACAATTGGCGTATAAATACGGGCAAATTTACGAATAAACAATTCGGTTGTCGATTTTCGGGCGGTGGCATTTTGTACCAAATCCAATATTCGGGCAATGGAACTATCGGCAAACGTATTGGTAACTTCAACCTCAACCACGCTTTTCATATTAATACTTCCGGCAAAAACCTTAGCTGACTTTAAAACGGTGTCGGGCTTACTTTCGCCTGTTAATGCCGATGTGTTCAATACTGCTTTTTCAGATAGTAAAATGCCATCTAAAGGTATTTTTTCGCCAACCCGAATCTGTATTTTTTCGCCAATCTCAACAGTTTCTGGAGAAACACTTGTATAATCACCATTACGGAATACATTGGCCTCCTTTGGGCGTACATCCAACAAAGCTTTTATATTGCCTTTAGCACGGCTAACCGCAGCATTTTGGAACAATTCGCCAACGGCATAAAACAACATGACCGCAACACCTTCGGGATATTCGCCAATGGCAAAAGCCCCAATTGTGGCAATGGCCATTAAGAAAAATTCGGTAAACACATCGCCTTTTACGGCACTTTTCCAACCTTCCTTTACAACCGGAAAACCCACAGGAATATAAGCTAAAATATACCAAATAATACGTAGCCAACCCTTGAAAAAATTTACATTAAAATAATTTAATGCAATACCTCCAATAAGCAATATAAAACTTGTTATTGCGGGTATATAGATTTTAAATCTGTTTCCGGTATTATCGTGACTGTGTCCATGATCATGGCTATCGTTATCGTGGTGCACTTTTTTCATAATTGTTATTTTTTGCTTTAACAAAGATTGGAAATTAATCTGTGCAATGGAAGTGCATTTTTGCTATTGGTTAAAAGTGTTTGGTTTTAGAAATTCAATCTAAGGTTTTATTTTTTTTGGTTTGAAAGTTATAAAGTCAAAAAAACCAAAGGTCATAAAGTATGAAAGTCTTGGCTCTTGGCTCCTGATTTTAAAAGAAACATTTTCACTTTTCATTATTTATTTTTAATACAAAACAAGTTTTAAAAAATATAATAATATCGGTTTGGAACCGTTTTTGTTTATATCTATCAAAAAAAACCTAACATTTATGAAACAAGTATTTTTAATTTTAGCAGTAGCTATTGTAACTCCTTTTACCATTACGGCTCAAAACGGTTTTGGTTTTGGTATAAAAGGTGGTTTAAATTACAATGGCAATGGCGATTATTTCGAATCGGCCACAACGAACGCAAAACATCCGGAAAGAAATGTGGGCTACCACATTGGGGTATTTGGAAAAATTGGAGACCAAATCTATTTTAAGCCCGAGCTGGTATATACAGCCACCAAAAGTGATTATGATGACGATAATTTTAAAATGCAAAAATTAGATGCTCCGCTTTTGGTGGGTGTAAAAGTTATTGGTCCCTTACATGCTTTTATCGGGCCTTCGCTACAATATATTTTGGATTCTAAATTTGACGGTATTGCCATAAACGATATTGAAAAAGATTTTTCAGTAGGGCTAAACTTTGGCGTTGGTGTTAGTTTTAACAAAATTGGACTGGATTTAAGGTACGAACGTGGATTTAGCAAAAATGAAGCCACTTTTCTGGGTAATAATGGCATTGATATTAGCAGAATCGATACCAGACCAGAACAACTTGTTTTAAGTTTGTCCATTCTTTTATAGTTGGACCAATTCTTTAAAAAAATACCCCAATGTTTTCAATTGGGGTATTTTTTTAGTACACGATAAAAATTACCTTTATCTCTTAATCAATAGAGGATTAGTTATTTTTTTGTAACCAAGATTAGAGTAACTTCCTTATTGATTAGATTCTTTCGAATCCTTATCTAAATAATTAGGGATACCATCGTTGTCTGTATCGTCGTTGGTTGGATCTCCATCATTATTAATATCTTCATATTTGGTTAAAACACCATCACCGTCATCGTCGGTATCACTATAATCTGGAACGCCATCATCGTCGGTATCATCATCGGTGTCATCAGCTTCATTGGTATTGTTATCCAATGTTATTTGGCCATCGCCATTAATATCTTCCAAATAAGACGGTACACCGTCGCCATCGTGATCGTTTTGGGTGGTCTGGAACAATTCAAACTTAAAAATTAAGGGTGAATAAGCGGAATAACCCGTTCCCGAGCCACTAAAATAAGCTAAGCCGGAAGGCAAAAACATAACACCAACACCAGGATTGCTATAACTTACCGTACCATCGTTATTTTCGGTATATCCTTCGGACACGTTAAACTCTGGCATAACCCTTCGCCACCCTTCTAACAGTGTTATTAGATCGAATGTCACTGGATTTACGGCACTGTCAAAAATGGTTCCACTTAACGTAAAACCTTCATAATTTACCAAAACATTATCGGTAAAAGCAGGTTTTTTTTCACCTCCTCCTTGGTTTATCCTTAAAATATAATATTCGTAATCGGTTTCAGCATATACACAGGTTTTGGTTTCTATGGCATCAATAAGCATGGTGTGGCCTTCGGGCAATGTTTCACCATCTAAAAGTTCGGTTATTACAATATCTTTAATAAACGGGTTTGGCACATCGTTACTAATAGCTTCTGAATTATAATAATGCGTATTCAAATACTTTATTAAGCTATCTTTATCGGCCACTTGCTGTTCGCTTCTGTCCCGCATTTCAACCGTAGCGCTATCGTCGTCTTTATTACAGGCTGCAATGGTTAACACCATACCTAAAACCAAAAGGTAAATTTTTCTTAATTTCATGTGTTATATTTATTGTTTTCTAATGGTTACACGGAACACTCAAATTAACATTCCGCTGTGTGATTAAAACTTAATATCAAATCCAATTCAACAATTATTTAAATAATCCTTATTTTTGAGGCTGCAAGATACAATTTAAAACCAATCTTGCACAAAAACATTAACGTTGTTTTTACAATAAAGGTATGCGTATAGATAAGTATTTATGGTGTATTAGATATTACAAAACCAGAAGTTTGGCCACCACGGCTTGCAAAAAGGGACATGTACGCATAAACGGCGATACGGTAAAGCCCAGCAGAGAAGTTTATACTTTGGACATTATAGAACTGCGCAAAGACCAGATTAATTATAAAATTAAGGTTAACGATATTCCCGAAAACCGTGTAGGCGCTAAATTAGTCGATATTTACCGAACCGATCTAACACCAAAAGAAGAATTCGACACCCAAGAATTACTAAAATTTGCCAAGGATTATTACCGAAAAAAAGGAACCGGACGCCCTACCAAAAAAGACCGTCGGGATATTGACGATTTTAAAACCGAAAAAGAGTAAATTTGTAGTATAAAAATACTTTAAACATGGATGCCAAAGCCCTTGTAATTTTAAACCATATCGAGATTAACAGTAAAATAAAACGGATTGCTTTCCAGATATACGAGAATAATGTTAATGAAAAGGAAGTTATCCTTGCAGGTATTGCCAGTAACGGCTATACTCTGGCCGAAAAGTTAAAAACCGAGCTCGAAAAAATTTCGGATATAACCCCTACACTATGCAAGGTTACCATAAATAAAAAACAGCCTTGGGAGCCGATACAAACCACGATTGCTCCCAATGACTATAAAAACAAATCGTTAATTTTAATTGATGATGTTTTAAACTCGGGAACTACCCTTATTTATGGTGTAAAACACTTTCTGGACGTACCCCTAAAACAATTTAAAACGGCTGTATTGATAAACCGGAACCACAAAAAATATCCCGTAAAAGCAGATTTTAAAGGACTTTCGTTATCAACATCACTACACGAACACGTAAATGTTGTGTTAGATAATTATTTGTTTGAGGTAACCTTAAAATAGCCCTGCTACAATTTCTTCTATAATTTCCGTTTCTATTTTTTTATCTACCACTATAGTTTTATTGGCTTGAACATAGAAAGGGGAACGTTCGAACAGGTGCTTTCCTATAAATTCGGATAATTGTTCCTCGTTATCGATATGAGCAATTATAGGACGGTTTGCACTTTCGTTCTTTAACCTATTAGCTAAAGTACTTATAGATGCTTTTAAATATACACTTACCGCATTTTTGGCGGTTAATATTAATTGCATGTTGTTATTATAGCATGGTACACCACCACCCAACGATAACACCAATTTCGATTTTGTATTTAAAACCTTTTTTAGATATTTTGTTTCGGCTTTTCTAAAATAAATTTCACCCTTACTTTTAAATATATCCGAAATAACCATATTTTCTTGAGATTCGATATAATTGTCCAAATCAAGAAATTCGCAATTAAGTTTTTTGGCTAAAATTTTTCCAATGGTTGACTTGCCAGAAGCCATATATCCAATTAAAATTACAATCATTTTAAGATGCTATAATTTGATTATTAAAAACATACAATTGATAAAGGCAAAAAAACAAAAAAATCTTTAAAAAAAGTGTTGTTTTATTAAAAATAGATATTACATTTGCACACGCTAACCATGGTAGTTTGGTTTGCATTTTTTAAGACCGGGTAGCTCAGTTGGTAGAGCATCTCCCTTTTAAGGAGAGGGTCCTGGGTTCGAGCCCCAGCCCGGTCACCATTATTTAATAAATTACTTAAAAAAGCCCTAAACTTAATATTTATGGGCTTTTTTTATTGGCTTAAATTATTAGCCAAAATCTTTATCTGTATGTACTTTATAGGGCTATACAAAAAAGACTGCCCTTTTTAAGGCAGCCTTTCTTTATTTTATTTTGCGTACATATTGTCACGAAGTTCCTTTATTTTTGGGTCTTGCATGTATTCATCAAATGTTGTATAGCGATCTATAACCCCTTTTGGCGTTAGCTCCACTACTCTATTGGCAACGGTTTGCGCAAATTCGTGGTCGTGGGTCGTAAACAAAACAGTCCCCTTAAAGTTTTTTAGCGAATTATTAAAGGCTGTAATACTTTCCAAATCCAAATGGTTGGTGGGTTCATCCAGCATAAGTACATTGGCTCTTATCATCATCATCCGACTTAGCATACAGCGTACTTTTTCGCCCCCCGAAAGAACATTCGATTTTTTAAGTGCTTCTTCACCACTAAAAATCATTTTACCTAAAAATCCACGAATGTAAACTTCTTCCCGTTCTTCGTCGGTAGTTGCCCATTGGCGCAACCAATCGACCAAAGTAAGGTCATTTTTAAAATACTCACTATTGTCCAATGGCAAATACGATTGTGTTGTAGTAATACCCCATTCAAATTTTCCGGAATCGGCTTGTTGTTTATTGTTCAAAATTTGATAGAATGCTGTTGTTGCTCTCGAATCTCTCGAAAATACGACCACTTTATCGCCTTTTGCCAGATTTAGGTTAATATTTTTAAATAGCAACTCGCCATCAATTGAAGCTTCTAATTCTTCAATATTTAAAATTTGGTCGCCCGCTTCTCTATCACGTTCAAAAATAATGGCAGGATAACGGCGACTACTTGGTTTAATATCGGAAATATTAAGTTTATCGATCATTTTCTTTCTACTTGTGGCCTGTTTGCTTTTGGCTACATTGGCAGAAAAACGACGAATGAATTCTTCCAGTTCCTTTTTCTTTTCTTCAGCCTTTTTATTTTGCTGTGCTCGTTGACGTGCAGCTAATTGAGACGACTCGTACCAAAACGTATAGTTACCCGAATAATTGTTTATTTTTCCAAAGTCGATATCGGAAATATGTGTACAAACGGCATCGAGAAAGTGACGGTCGTGCGATACGACAATAACGCAGTTATCGTAGTTGGCCAAAAAGTTTTCTAACCACGAAATGGTTTCATAATCCAAATCGTTGGTAGGTTCGTCCATAATCAATACATCCGGATTGCCAAATAGTGCCTGTGCCAAAAGCACACGTACTTTTTGCTTACCGTCCAAATCTTTCATTAAGGTATAATGCAGCTCTTCCTTAATATCTAAATTAGACAGTAATGCAGCAGCATCGCTCTCGGCATTCCAACCATTCATTTCTTCGAATGTTACCTGAAGTTCGCCAATTTTCTCGGCATTTTCATCGGTATAATCGGCATATAAAGCATCCATTTTCGATTTTACTTCAAACAGGGGCTTGTTTCCCATTAAAACTGTTTCTAAAACGGTATGTTCGTCGTACAGATTATGGTTTTGCTCCAATACCGACATCCGCTTTCCGGGCTCCAAGTGTACACGCCCCGAAGTGGCTTCCTGTTTGCCGGAAAGAATTTTTAGAAAAGTCGATTTTCCTGCACCATTGGCTCCTATAATGCCGTAACAATTGCCAGAGATAAAAGTGGTATTTACCTCGTCGAACAAAACACGTTTACCGAACTGTACTGATAAATTTGATACTGATAACATAACTATTTTGGTTTCTTTTCCGTTTAATCTTCTAAAAAAATTTATGCAAAAGTAGAAAATTACTTCGGCAAGTCGAAACTTCAATTTATTTAATTTTTATGCCTATACAAGTACTTAACATTTAACAGCGCCTTAACAGCAGTTAACATTTACAAGCCATATTTTTGTACAAAATTGCTTATGGTCTGTAAAAATACAATCTCTATTTTTAAATAGATCTGTTATATTGGGCGAAGGGGAACTATATGAAATACTTTTTTTCTGGAATATTATTAACCATTTTTCTTTTTAGTTGCAATAACAATAAAAGTAAAAATAACTTTGCTTATCTGGGTGGACAAATAATAAAACAACCCGGCGAAAACAATATTGTTGTACTCTCGAAAGACAATGTTACCATCGACTCTATAAAAATAGATGGTAGAGGCAAATTTTTGTATAAAATAAAAAACTTAAAACCAGGGCTTTATACATTTCGTCACGAAGGTGAGGTACAAATGGTTTTATTAGAACCACAAGATAGTATATTACTAAGACTTAATACTTTGGAATTTGATGAATCGTTAGTATTTACAGGGAACGGCAACAAAAAAAATAATTATTTAATTGAAGAGTTTTTAGAAAATGAACGTTTGGAAAAAACAATTTTTAAATACTGCCAACTACCGCCCAATATTTACGAATATAAAGTCGATTCTATAAAGGATTTAAAACTGGAACGGCTAAAGTTGTTTAAAAACAGTAATAAAACTTCTAAGCTTTTTAATAACATAGCCCAAGCTAACATAAAATACAGCTATTACTCTGCCAAAGAAATCTATCCGTTTGTACATTATGGTAGGGATAAATACAAAATATTGCAATCGTTGCCCAAAGGTTATTACGACTACAGAAAAGATGTTAACTACAACGACACCTTATTTAATACTTACGATTATTACAGAACCTTTTTAAGGCACAACATTAACAGTATTGCACTAAGCAAACACACAAAGCAGGACACAAGCAAGCCTTTTAAAAGAAGTTCTGTTTGCTTTAATTTAGATAGACTTGAAGTTACGGATAGCCTTTTAAAAAACAGTACCATAAAAGATGATTTTCTGTTCCATTTTGCCATTAGCTATGTAGCAAGAAGCCATAATAACGAAGACAATACCAAAATTTTAAGCTCGTTTTTAAGTAAATCCAATAACGATGCCGATAAGACCCACTTAAAACGCTATGTCGAGTCTGCAAACAAGTTAAAGGTTGGCAGTACAATACCCAACATAGCCATTGTTGACTACAATAATGCTGAGTTTAAACTGCAAAATATAGTTAATAAACCTACTGTTATATGTTTTTGGTCTCAAGATTATTTTAACCATTTTTTACAGAGCCATCGCAAGGTGAAAGAACTTAAAATAAAATATCCGGAAGTCGATTTTATTATTATTAATTCCGATAAAAGTAACCCACACACTATTAAAGAACTGTTAATAAACAACCACTTTCCGCTTACTAACGAATATGTGTTTTCGGCACCCAAGGAATCTTCCGAAATTTTGGCCATTCACCCCATTACCAAAGCTTTTATTATAGATAAAAGAAAATATATTGTTAATGGCAATGCCAATATTTTTTCGGTGAGGTTCGAAGAACAACTTCTGGGTGCTATAAATCGCTAAATATTATAACTAGTTTAAGATAATTTTATTTATTTAGAACTGCCATTACAGTTTATAATGGTTCATCAACATTTTTTCGTAAATCTTGTCAGGTAATATCCGTTTTAGTACAATTGAAAACTTTTGCATAAAGCTCCCAACTTTATAATGTGCTTTAGGGTCTTTGGCACAGATTACCTTAAAAACGGCCTTTGCCATAATATCGGGATGGCTTCCACCATCAACATGCGCGTTCATTAATTTTAGCGTATTTCCATAAGGTATTTTATAAGGCGAATTGTCCAATAATGGTGCGTGGTAGCGTCCGGCAGCTATATTAGTGGCAAAATCGCCGGGAGCAATATTGGCCATATTAATACCAAAATCTTTAAGTTCCATTCTAAATGCTTCGGTTATAAGTTCTAAAGCACCTTTACTGGCGCTATAAATACCACGGTAAGGCAAGCCCATATACCCTGCTATAGATGTTATATTTATAATTAATCCGCTATTTTGCCTACGCATTTGTGGCAATACGGCCTTTATAACATTAATGGGACCAAATAAATTTGTTTCGAAATGGTTTTTTATCTCGGTTTCCGGTATTTCTTCTATTGCTCCGGTTATGCCCACACCTGCGTTATTTATAAGTACATCCAATCTACCTTCACTAAGTATAATAGTATCTACCGTTGTTTTTATGGTTTCGGTATTTTTTACATCAAGTTTTAAAATGGGAAACTTACTCTTTTTATACTTTTCTGGAGTTCGGCTTGTACCATACACCTTAAAATTTCTTTCAATAAGATATTCGCCAATCGATTTACCTATTCCAGAAGAACCACCTGTAATTAAAACAACTTTATGCATAAGCTCGAATTTATTTTGAACAATAAAGTTAAGTAGATTTTAAAAAAAAATGAAGACATAAAAAAGGCAAGCTACCTACATCACACCGCTACGACCATTTACCTTTGCTGCGTTCCCGCCCTGGAGGATTCAACAGGAGCTGGTTGTGTAGGACTTGCCGAGTGCAAATATACAACCTTTTAAAATTTTCACAATGATTTTTCAAACTGATTTTAAATAAATATCTTGCATGGAAAATTTAGCACTTATGGGTTTCATTAAACACCTTACAATCATACTTTTAAATACCGTTTTTATTTCCTGTGGGTTTGGTACGGGAAGCAAAAAAAACGATTTCAGTATTAAAACCAATGCCGAAAAAGGCGATATTGCCATAAACAAAACACTTTTACTGTCTGTTGAAAGCAAAAAGAACAAAATTGCGGACTCGGTAATTTACGCCTTAAACGGATTGCCTATCGAGGCCTCCTCGGCATTAAGCAACTTTAAACTGGGCAAACATAATATAGAAGCCACTATTTTTTCCAATGGCGAAAAACAAACGGCAAACACCTCGATTACCATACTGAACGACCAAGCCCCAAAAATTTTCACCTATAACATTATTAACCAATACCCGCACGATATAACGTCGTACACACAGGGCTTGGAATTTTACGACGGTATTCTTTACGAAAGCACGGGACAGTACGGCGAATCGAAACTTAGGAAAACAAACCATAAAACAGGCGAAATTATTAAAAACATAAATTTACCTAAAGAATATTTTG
>JBKEDH010000205.1:0-16701 GCA_047975295.1 Aestuariibaculum sp. | reverse complement strand
TAGGAGAATTTTAAAATTAAAGACAAAAAGTAATCATCAGAAAATGACTTTTTACACCTGTTTGGATGAGCCTTTCTTTATCGAAGAACATGTGTTTTTAGAAATTGAATATAGAGGAAAGACATTAAGACAAAAATTTTATATTTTACCTAAAGTCAGAGCAGAGAAGATTCTTGTGGGAAGGGAAACTATAAAAATGTTAATGGAGGAGGAGATTTTTGTACCCATTGTAACCACACTTCATGGTACCGATATCACTTTGGTTGGTAGCCACCCATTTTATAGGCCTGCTGTAACGTTTAGCATAAATAAATCAAATGCTGTAACGGCAGTATCGCAAAGTTTAAAGGAAGATACCTTACGTTTGTTCGATATTAAAAACAATATCCATGTTGTACATAATTTTATCGATTTGGATAGGTATAACAATACATTGGTCGATTGTCAACGAGGTATAATGGCCAAGGAAAACGAAAAAATAATTACACATATTAGTAACCTACGTCCGGTAAAGCGTGCCCAAGATGTGATTTCTATTTTTTATAACATACAAAAAGCGATACCTGCTCGATTAATGCTTATTGGAGAAGGACCGGATCGTGAACAAATAGAAATAAGATGTCAGGAGTTAGGTATTTTAGATAAGGTTATTTTCTTTGGAAAGAGTAACGAAATCGATAAAATTCTATGCTTTAGCGATTTGTTTTTATTGCCTTCGGAAACCGAGAGTTTTGGTTTGGCTGCTTTAGAAGCCATGGCAGCATGGACACCCGTTATTTCAAGTAATGCCGGAGGTTTGTCTGAAGTCAATATTCAAGGATATTCCGGTTTTTTAAGCAATGTGGGAGACATTGAGGACATGACCAAAAATGCACTTCATATTTTAAGTGATACAGAACGCTTAAAAACCTTTAAAACCAATGCCCGAAATCAAGCTATTAAATTCGATTTACGAAAAATAGTGCCGCAATACGAAGCTGTTTATAAGGAGACTTTGTCCAAATGTATAAAATGAGTCTGGTATAGAACACAGTAAATTTAATAAGCCCCCCGTTTTTAAAAATTTAGGAGGCTTATTAGGTGTATATTTTATCTTAATTGTGTTTTTAAAACAGGTAACGTACCCCGATTCCTATATCAAAATCCAAGTCATCGTTATAATCGCCAAATCCTAATTCGGGTCTTAAATCCAAAGATAATTGTAACGGAATATCAAAGCTGTATTCAATACCAATATCGCCCCCCAGAGAAATAAAAGTTTCGTTATCGTCATTACCTTCAAATTCGTAGTTATAATTTCCAATACCTGCACCTGCACCAACGTACCAGTTAAAATTGCCCTCAATAGGAAACACCCATTGGTATAGTCCGGTTATTTTAAATCCATCTACATTTTTTCCACTGCGCCATCCTAAATCGGCTTCCAAGCGGTTGTTGTCGCCTAAGGCACGTTGGTACGATATTTCGGTACCAAAACCATCACCGTCTCCTAAACGTAGTCCTAAGGCATTTTCAGAAATTTCTTGGGCGTTCGATGTTAAGGTAAAAACAAAAACTACCATTGATAATACAAATAAATTTTTCATAGATTTTTAATTTCATTAAATAATATAATCTTTTTTAAAAGACTTTTCTGCAGTCTTATTAATTCGATTTGTAAAAATAAGACCAAAAAAGTGTTTATATTTATCCTGTAAAAACGAATTATAAACAATTTTGTTGTTCCATGGTGTTGCAAACACATTTACAAGGGTTACGAAAAGACTTAAAAGGCGAGTTGTTTTTTGATGATCTAATAAAATCAATTTACGCCACCGATGCCTCTGTGTACCGTATGCTGCCATTAGCGGTTGCTTATCCCGAAAATAATAACGACATAAAGCAGCTTATCCGTTTTGCAAAGAACCACAATACCACCTTAATACCCCGAACGGCAGGTACTTCGTTGGCGGGACAATGTGTGGGTAAGGGTATTGTGGTCGATGTATCGAAGCATTTTACAAAAATTCTCGATTTTAATAAGGAAGCCCAAACAGTTACCGTTCAGCCGGGCGTGGTACGCGATGCTCTTAATGCCTATTTAGAACCTTATGGTTTGTTTTTTAGTCCTATTACATCAACGTCCAATCGGTGTATGATTGGCGGTATGGTGGGCAATAACTCTTCGGGGACAACTTCTATTCAATATGGTGTTACCCGAGATAAAGTATTGGAATTACATACTATTTTAAGCGATGGTAGTGAGGTTGTTTTTAATGAGATTTCTTCGGAAGAATTCCGGCAAAAAATGAAACAGGATACGTTCGAGGGACAAATTTATAGTACAATATATAACGAATTATCTTCCAAAAGTGTCCAAAATGAAATAAAAGCACATTTTCCCAAATCGGAAATCCACAGAAGGAACACCGGTTATGCGGTCGATGAACTGTTGCAAACCAATATGTTTTCCGATGCTAAGGAAAATTTCAATATGTGTAAGTTGCTTTCGGGCAGTGAAGGTACGTTGGCGTTTACTACGCAAATAACTTTAAAGTTAGATAAATTGCCACCAAAGGAAAGTATAATGGTAGCCGCACATTTTAGTAGTATAGAGAATTGTTTAAATGCTGTAAAACCAGTTATGGAACACAACCTATATACTTGCGAAATGATGGATAAAACCATTTTAGATTGTACCAAGCATAACAAAACCCAGCAAGAAAACAGACAGTTTATAGAAGGCGATCCTCAAGCTGTTTTAATGTGCGAAGTTAGGGCAAATAGCAAAGCAGAAACCAGACAATTGGCAGAGCGGTTAATCGCCAATATACAAGCATCCAATTTAAGCTATGCCTATCCCGTTTTGGAAGGTAACGCTATTAAAAAGGCGAATAATTTACGTAGTGCCGGATTGGGTTTGTTGGGCAATATTATTGGCGATAAAAAAGGTGTAGCCTGTATTGAAGATACTGCTGTTGCCTTGCCGGATTTGGCACGTTATATTAGAGAGTTTAGTACTTTAATGAAAGAATATGGGCAAGAAGCAATTTATTATGCACATGCAGGAGCAGGAGAGTTACATTTACGCCCGATTTTGAATTTAAAAAAGGCCGAAGACGTTGCTTTATTTCGTAAAATAACCACCGATGTGGCCCATTTGGTAAAAAAATATGGTGGATCTATGAGTGGCGAACATGGCGATGGCATTGTACGTGCCGAGTTTATTCCTTTAATGTTAGGCAATGCTAATTACCAATTGTTTAAGCGCATAAAACAAACATTCGATACCCAAAATATTTTTAACAAAGGAAAAATTGTAGATGCGTTTCCAATGGATAAGGCTCTACGTTATCAGCCCGATAGGGAAGAACCGGAAATAGAAACTTTTATGGATTTTTCGTCGTCGATGGGTATTTTGCGAGCGGCCGAAAAATGCAATGGTTCCGGCGATTGCCGAAAACTTCCGGAGTTTGGTGGGGTAATGTGTCCCAGTTACCGTGCCACACGAAACGAAAAGGATACCACACGTGCACGTGCCAATGCTTTACGGGAGTTTTTAACCAATTCCGATAAAAAAAATAAATTCAATTACAAGGAACTCAAAACGGTTTTCGACTTGTGTTTAAGCTGTAAAGCATGTGCCAGCGAATGTCCCAGTAGTGTGGATGTAGCCAGTTTAAAGGCAGAATTTTTATACCAATACCAAAAAGAAAACGGGGTATCATGGCGCACCAAATTGTTTGCCTACAATAATAGACTTAACAAATGGGGCAGTATATTACCTCAGTTTACAAATGCAATATTCTCCAATGGATTTACATCGTCAATATTAAAAAAGAGTTTTGGTATAGCAAAAAACAGACAATTGCCTTTAATATCTAAAAAGAACTTAAATAAAAGAGCTAAGAAAATAAAAAGTCAATACCCCGAAAACATGATAAAAACAGTTTATCTGTTTAATGATGAATTTACCAATTTTTTGGATACCGAAATAGGAGTAGATGCCATTCTGTTGTTACAGACTTTAAATTATGATGTGAAACTCGTAAAGCACGAAGAGTCGGGGCGTACGTTTTTATCAAAAGGATTATTGGAACAGGCCAAAAAGGCAGCTAATAAAAATATAGCTGTTTTTAAAGACTTGATTTCAGAAAAAACACCATTGATTGGTATAGAACCTTCGGCCATTTTAACCTTTCGTGACGAATATTTGCGCTTAGCAAACGACAAGATTTCGGCAAAAAACATATCGAAGCATACCTTTTTGATTGAAGAGTTTCTTCAAAATGAAATAAAATGTGGCAACATAAAACCCGAACAGTTTACAAACGAAGCGAAAACGATAAAATTTCACGGCCACTGCCATCAAAAAGCATTAAGTAATCAATCTTCAAGTTTCGATATACTTAATTTGCCTAAAAATTATAAGGTTACTCTTATAGCGAGTGGTTGTTGCGGAATGGCAGGTAGTTTTGGTTACGAAAAAGAACATTATGAGGTGAGTATGGCAGTAGGCGAACAGACGCTGTTTCCGGTAGTTAGAAAAACAGATAAAGATATTGTTATTTCGGCCAATGGCACCAGCTGCCGCCATCAAATTTTTGATGGAACAAAACGCCGAGCCAAACATCCAATTACGATTTTAAGAGAGGCTTTAGTTTAGCCAAATTATTGGGCTGCACACGAAGCAATACCCAATTTTACGGTATTTTATAAAGTCACCTGCTTAGAAAGTGTTATTTTTCTTTGTTGCTTTGCTCTACAATAGTAATGGCAGCAATTAAATCGTTAATGCCAATATCTTGGAAATTATCGTCGTCATCGACATAAAATGGCGATAATTTGTCTTTGTTGTAATTGTATATTTTCCAACGTTTAAATTGATACTCCAAAGCAGTAAAATTTTCTACCCAATCACCGGAGTTTAAATATAATGTTTTTCCGTATTTATTTTCCTTATGTTCTTTTTTTGGTTGGTGTATATGCCCACAAACCACATAATCGTAGCCCTTTTCGATAGCCAAATTGGCAATGGAGGATTCGTAATCGTTTATGTATTTAATGGCACTCTTTACACTGTTCTTAACTTTTTTGGAGAGTGAATAACGTTCCCTACCACGTTTTTCCAGATACCAATTGACCCCTTTGTTTATAAGTGTGAGCAAATTATAGCCCCAACTGCCCAGTTTGGCGAGCCATTTGGCATTTTGTATAGAAAAATCTAATACATCACCATGAAAAAACCATGCTTTTTTACCATGTAAATTTAAAACCAATTTATCCACAATGGCAATATTGCCTATGTTTGTGCCACTAAATTTACGGAGTATTTCGTCGTGGTTACCAGTTATATAAAAAACCTTGGTGCCGTTGGCGGCAAAATCCATTATTTTTTTTATAATCCTTAAATGTGATTTAGGAAAATACCGTTTGCTAAATTGCCAAGCATCTATAATATCGCCGTTCAAAATAAGTATTTTGGGAACTATACTGTTTAAGTATGCTGTTAGTTCTTTAGCATGGCAGCCATAAGTGCCCAAATGTACGTCGGATATTACTGCGATTTCTATTTTACGTTTTATTTTCAAGATGATATCAGGTTTTTAGTAAAATACCTGTTTTTGTGTAACTTAATCGTTATCTCTCGATTATTTTAATTGAAACAAACAGTTAAGTAATTGTTAGATTGGAATATATGGCTCTATACTTAAAGAATGTAGAGCGTAGAAACGGTATTAAGAGTAAAAAAATCAAACCAATTTAAAGCTTTATAATTTTCCACCAACAACCAACAACCAACAACCAACAAATTTATTTAGTGGATTTCATTTTTGTTTCTCTAATAATAGATTTATTTTAGCGGGAAAATTATAAGCATGGCAGGAAATACCTTCGGAAAACTTTTTAGGCTCACAACCTATGGCGAATCGCATGGGCCTGCGTTGGGTGGTGTTATTGATGGTTGTCCATCCGGACTGGAGTTGGATTTCGATGCTATTCAACAGGAACTTGATAGGCGGAAACCCGGGCAATCGGCGATAGTGACCCAACGAAAGGAACCCGATACCGTAACGTTTCATTCGGGTATTTTTGAAGGAAAAACAACAGGAACTTCCATTGGGTTTGTTATTAAAAACACCAATCAAAAATCACATGATTATTCCCATATAAAGGACAGTTATCGTCCCAGTCATGCCGATTATACCTACGATAAAAAATATGGTTTTCGTGATTACCGTGGGGGAGGCCGCAGCTCTGCCCGTGAAACTGCTTGCCGTGTGGTGGCGGGAGCCATTGCCAAGCAAATGCTTAAAAATATTGAAATTACAGCTTATGTGTCGGGAGTAGGTACTCTAAAATTAAATAAACCTTACACCGAACTAAACCTTGCCCAAACCGAAACAAATATTGTGCGTTGTCCGGATAAGGATATGGCTGCTAAAATGGAAGCATATATTAAAGATGTACGCAGTAAAGGTGATACCGTAGGGGGTATTGTAACCTGTGTTATTAAACATGTTCCTGTTGGCTTAGGCGAACCAGTTTTCGATAAGCTCCATGCCGAACTTGGTAAGGCCATGCTATCTATAAATGCCGTTAAAGGATTTGAGTATGGTAGCGGTTTTTATGGTAGCACCATGTTTGGTAGCGACCATAACGACGCTTTTAATACTAATGGCTCTACAAAAACTAATTTTTCAGGAGGTATTCAAGGTGGTATAAGTAATGGGATGGATATTTATTTTAATGTGGCATTTAAGCCTGTTGCCACACTAATCCAAGAATACGAAACCATCGATAAAGAAGGGAAAGTAGTAAAAATGCATGGAAAAGGGCGTCATGACCCATGTGTGGTACCACGTGCCGTTCCTATTGTCGAAGCCATGGCAGCACTAGTTATAGCCGATTATATGTTGCAGAATAGAACTTTAAATTTGTAGTAGCTTTCTTTGTATATGTGTTTAATATATATACGTTTGACTTTTAGTCTGTTAGAAATATTAGTGTGAAAATAGAGCCGATATATTGTGTTTTTCATGGTTTTAACCTTATATTTAGGTGTTGAGCCTATTTAAGTTTTTTAAATTGGTTAGAAAATTACCGTTTTTTACTCGTTTTTGTTTCTCCCTAGTAACTTGGCTATTCGGTTTGAAAAGCCTTTAATTGGGTTAAAAAACTTCAATTTTCGTCTCCATTCAAAAAGTTAAACTGGTTCAATGGTTTTAAGAGTAAGAATAAATTAATTAGCAGCAAATAGTTTTTATACCAGCATCCTTAGGTTTCATAGACTGTTAAAAACTATTTATAAAAGTAATCTCTATGAACAATGTTGGCAGCAAAAAAAGGGAACAAAATAAAAAGTTGTTGTCGTATGCTATAGTCGTTAGTATCCTTATTGTCTTGTTTTTTGGCTACCTCTTTGTAGGGCAGGATTTGAATATAAAAATTATTGCAATGGTTATTTTTATATTGGCTGTATTGCAAACGCTGTTTTTACAATATATTTATAAAAAATATCTTGATAACGATATGGCGAGATCTAATCTTGAAGCTCGCATAAAACAATTAAAACATCAGCTACAAGAGTCGGATAAAACACTGGCTTATAATAATATGTATTTGGCCAATATTAGTTACGACATGCAAACACCGCTTTCTACGGTTTTGGGAATGCTAAAAATGTTGAAAAGGGAATACTTGACAGCAGACCAAAAGGCCCAGTTGGAGATAGCGAAATATTCCACAGAGCATGTACTACAATTGGCAAAACTTGTTACCAATAATACAGATGTTGTTATGGGTAATATAAAATTGAACATGCAAACGATAGATTTAGAATTGGATTTAAAACATCTTTTTAAGGTTTTTGAATATCAAGCTTGGGAAAAGAATTTAGGTTTTGAATATAAATTTCTAATAGATCGTTCTCATAAATATTTTTTGATAGGAGATATAGTTAGAATCCAACAAATTTTGATAAACCTGTTCAATAACGCTCTTAAATTTACAAACTCCGGTAAGATTTCCATTATAGTAGATAAAACTGTTAATATTGACGATAACCAAATTATTACATTTTATGTTAAAGATACTGGAGCCGGAATAGAACAAGATAAAGTAAAACGGATTTTCGAAACTTCTAAAAATTTCAATGCAACTTTAAAAAGAAACTATAAAGGAAATGGTATCGGACTTTCCATATCGTACCATTTAATTGGTTTAATGGGGGGAGAATTAAAGTTGGAAAGTAAGGAAAACGAAGGTTCTACGTTCTATTTTAATATTCAGCTTAAGCGTACGTTAAATGTTGAAAAAGAAGAGGTTTACAATCCTATTTTTAACAACGAATATAAGATTTTGGTTGCCGAAGATAATCAAGTAAGCCAAAAGGTAATTAAATTTTTACTGCAAAAACAGGGTGTGGAGTGCGTATTTGCCAAAAACGGTACCGAGGCTGTCCAACTATACAAAATTTTAGATTTCGATATGGTGGTAATGGATATCTATATGCCAGATATGGATGGTTATGAGGCTACCCAAATTATTAAGACTACCGATAAATACAAGGCAAGCCAAATACCAATAATAGGTGTTTCGGCAAGTGCTTTTAAAGAAGATATTGAAAGAGCCAAAAATGCCGGTATCCAAGACTTTTTATCGAAACCGATAGCCCAAGAAGAGCTAAAAGGAATTTTGGTTAAATATTTTACCCGTTAAGCCGTTTGTTTGTTATCCATTTTTTATGGCAATAACGCTTATTTCGACATTAACATGTTTTGGTAAGCGTGCTACCTGTACCGTTTCTCTGGCAGGAGCTGTATCCTCGTTAAAAAAACTGCCGTAAACAGTGTTTATTTTAGCAAAATCGTCCATATTGCTAATGAATATAGTCGATTTTACAACATTTTCAAAAGTCATATCGGCAGCTTTAAGTACGGCTTTTAAATTGAGCATAACCTGTTGGGTCTCTGCTTGGATGTTGTTTAAAACTAAATCTCCGGTTTCCGGGTTAAAAGCAATTTGTCCGGAGGTATATAATGTGTTACCGCTTAAAACAGCTTGGTTGTATGGACCAATTGGTGCCGGAGCATTTGGGGTTGTTATTATTTTTTTCATTTTATGGTGGGTTTTATGGGGTTATAGGTTTTATTTTAATTGTAAAATACATATTTTATAATATTGGCACCCATTTTTAATGCCTTTTCACGAACTTCGGCGGGGTCGTTATGTACTTCGGGGTCTTCCCAGCCATCTCCCAAATCGCTTTCAAATGTAAATAGGACAATCAGTCTATCTGCATTAAAAATACCAAAAGCCTGCGGACGTTTTCCATCATGCTCGTGTATTTTTGGCAATCCGTTAGGAAATTTATAGGCAATATTAAAAATACTGTGCGTTGCAGGAAGCTCAACGAGATCTTTATCGGGAAAAATTTTTTTAAGTTCTTTTACAATATAAGGCTGCATGCCGTAATTGTCGTCAATATGTAAAAAACCGCCAGAAATTAAGTAATTTCTAAGGTTTTCGATGTCTTCATTATTAAAAAAGACATGGCCATGCCCTGTCATGTGTATAAACGGGTACTGAAAAATATCGATACTTCCAGTTTCAACTTCTTCGACTTTTGGTGTTATTTTAGTATTTATATTCTGGTTGCAAAAAGCAATTAAATTTTTTAATGCAGTAGGGTTGGCATACCAATCGCCACCGCCTTTATATTTTAAAATTGCGATTTCTTGGGCAGAAGCTATGTTAATACTTAGGCAGGTAATTATAAGCAGAAAAAGCGTTTTCATGTTATTCGTTTATAAAAGCTACCGATTGGCAGGCTACAATGGCGGCCGTTTCGGTACGCAGTCGGGTGTTGCCCAAAGTTACAGGAATAAAATGGTTTGCAATAGCGATTTCGATTTCTTTTGGGCTGAAATCGCCTTCCGGACCAATTAAAATAGTTATGTCGGTATTAGGGGTTAATACTTGTTTTAAAGATTTTTTACCAGTTTCTTCGCAATGGGCAATAAATAATTGACCATTTAAATGGTTATCCATAAATGCTTGGAAAGATACGGCTTCATTTAATTTTGGTAAATAACAATTTAGGGATTGTTTCATGGCCGACTGTACAATCTTTTCAAATCGTTCCGGTTTTATGATTTTACGTTCGCTATGGTCGCAAAAAATGGGGGTAATACTTTCAATGCCAATTTCGGTGGCCTTTTCTAGAAACCATTCGTAGCGATCGTTCATTTTGGTAGGTGCAACCGCCAAATGTAAGTTGAACGGGCGTTTGGTCTGTAATGTTTTCGAAACAATGCTTGCTACACAGTTTTTTATGTCGGCAATAGTAATTTTGGCGGTAAAAAGCCAGCCTTTGCCGTTGGTAATATAAAGAGTGTCGCCCAAAGCTTTGCGTAGTACTTTTACAATGTGCTTGCTTTCGTCTTTACCGAATGTAAATTGTTGGGTGTTTTCGTTTATTTCGGGAGTATAGAATAACTGCATACTTAAAATTTTAGTCGAGCAGAGGCTACTACATCCTGTTGGGCAAAATTACCTTCAAGATATTTTAAATAACCAACAATAGCTATCATTGCGGCATTGTCGGTTGTAAACTCAAACTTTGGAACATAGGTTGTCCAGCCATATTTTTGTTCGCCTATTTTTAAAGTTTGTCTAATGCCCGAATTGGCCGAGACACCACCACCTATGGCTATGTGTTTTATTTCGGTTTGTTTAACTGCCAATTTTAATTTGTCTATCAATATACCAATAATGGTATGTTGGATGGAAGCGCAAATGTCATTAAGGTTTTCCTTGATAAAATTAGGATTTTCTTTAGTTTCCTTTTGGATAAAATACAGAATAGCTGTTTTTAGTCCCGAAAAACTAAAATTTAGTCCTTCTACTTTGGGTTTTGTAAACTTAAAGGCCTTTGGGTTGCCTAATTTGGCACGTTTGTCGATTTCGGGACCGGCGGGATAACCCAATCCCAAAATTTTACCACTTTTATCAAAGGCTTCCCCTACGGCATCATCGATTGTTTCACCAATAACGATCATATCAAAATAATTGTTAACTCGAACAATTTGGGTGTGTCCGCCCGAAATGGTCATGGCCAAAAAAGGAAAAGGTGGTTTGTTAAAACCTGTTTCATCTATAAAATGTGCCAAAATATGGGCTTGCATATGGTTAACGTCTATAAGTGGGATATCCAACCCGTAAGCCAACGATTTTGCAAACGAAGTACCTACCAATAGCGACCCCATTAGGCCTGGTCCTTTGGTAAAGGCAACCGCATTTAATTGCTCCTTGTTTATATTGGCCTTTTTTAAGGCTTGGTGCACTACCGGAACTATATTTTGCTGGTGTGCACGCGATGCCAATTCGGGTACTACGCCGCCATATTCCTCATGTATTTTTTGGCTGGCTATAACATTGCTTAAAATGCTTCCGTTATGTATTACGGAAGCAGCAGTATCATCGCAAGACGACTCAATTCCCAGAATATAAATATTTTGTGAAGCCATTAATAAAAATTAGGCATAATAATTGTTAATTTTGACACCATAAATCGGTGTAGTTGTCAATTGCAAAACTACTTAATTATTTTAAATTTGATTATTATTTAAATTACGATAAAATAAAACGACTTTTTAAAATATTATACAAGCTAATAGGCATTTTATTGCTGCTTTTTGTTATTCTGGTATTGGTACTTTCCATTCCGTTTATACAAACAGGCTTGGGCAATTATGCCACAAATAAACTTAACGAAGAATTTAAGACCCATATTTTTATAGATCGTATAAGTATGCAGTTTAATGGCGATGTAGAACTGAAGAACGTGTTTGTGCAAGACTACAAGCAGGATACTTTAATACATGTTAAAGAACTTAATACATCGATTATTAGTGTAGGGAATTTGGTTAACGGAAAACTAACGTTTGGAGATATTGATATCGATAGTTTGGTATTTAATATAAAAACATATAAGGGTGAAACGAATACCAATTTGGATGTATTTGTGCAGAAGTTTGAAGATGATAACCCAAACACAGAAAAAAGCAATTTTCTTTTGTCGTCTAGTGATGTTTCCATTAATAACGGTGTTTTTAGATTGATTGATGAAAATAAAGAAACACCCAAAATTTTAGAGTTTACCAATTTAAACGCCAATACTACCAATTTTTTAATTAATGGTAGCGATGTAAGCACCCGTATCAATACCTTGTCGTTTTATGACAGCAGAGGGTTGGAAATGAAAAATTTGATGACCAACTTTAGTTATACCCTTACCGACATGACTTTTGATGATTTAAATATAAAAACACCAAATTCGGTTTTAAAGGGCCGGTTAAAATTCAGCTATGTACGCGAAGATTTCCCGTTTTTTTCCGATAAGGTGAAAGTAAGTGCCAATTTTAATGATTCTAGTGTGCTTTTAGACGAGCTTAATGTGTTTTATAATGAATTTGGCAAAGGACAAACAGCAAATTTTAACGTAGCACTATCGGGGGTACTTAACGATTTAAAACTGGCAAACTTAAAATTAAGTACCAGTTCGAATACCCGAATATACGGTAATATCCACTTTAAAAATTTGTTTAACAGCAAGCCCAACAATTTTTATATGAATGGCGATTTTAGTAATCTGTCGTCAACATACCAAGATTTAAAACGCCTTTTGCCCAATGTTTTGGGTGCCAATATCCCTTCGACATTAGAGCGTTTGGGTAAGTTTAAAATAACGGGACGTACGCAGGTAACCGCATCTACCGTAAAAGCAGATATTAGTATCGATACCGAAATAGGTAAGGCAGAATCGAATTTAACCATAACAAAAATCAATGCTATCGACAACGCTTCGTACAATGGCCACATTTTGTTTCATGAGTTCGATTTTGGTCAATTTTTAAACGATCCCAAAGTAGGTCTCTCCTCTATGGATATCGATGTAACGGGAAAAGGGTTTACTGCCGATAAACTAGATACTCAGGTAAAAGGTGAAGTTTTCGATATAGAGTATAACAGTTATAAGTACCACGATATAAAAGTGGCCGGAAATGTTAAGAATAATATTTTTGATGGTAATTTAATTGCTTCCGATAGAAATTTAAAAATGAATTTCTTGGGGCTTGTCGATTTTTCTGGCGATATAAATAAATACGATTTTGAAGCCAATATCGATTATGCCAACCTTAATGTTTTAAATTTTATAAAAAAAGACAGTGTGTCTATATTTAGCAGCAAGGTTAAAATGAATATGAACAGTAGTGGTCTGGATGATGCCGTAGGGAAAATTTCATTTAAAAACACCACTTACAAAAACCAAAACGATACTTATAAATTTGATGAGATGGACATTGTTTCTCGTTTCGATGGCGATACCCGTTATTTAAGCATCAAGTCGCCCGATATTATAGAGGGCGAACTAAAGGGAACGTTTCTATTTGCCCAAATTTATAAACTGCTTCAAAACTCGTTGGGCTATATTTATACCAATTATGAGCCTTTCGAGGTAAATGAAAACCAGATTGCCGATTTTAACTTCAAGATATACAATAAAATTGTAGAGGTATTTGTTCCCGAAATAGAACTGGGCAAAAACACCTTTATAAAAGGTCGGGTAGAAAGTGACGAATCGAAGTTTAGGTTAACCTTTAAATCACCACAAATTAAGCTTTTGGATTATTTTGCCAATAATATCGAGTTACAAGTCGATAATAGCAATCCGGTATTTAATGCCTACGTCGAAGCCGATAGTTTAAAAACAAAATACTATAACATTTCCAAATTTAACTTAATAAATGTAACCATAAACGATACTTTGTTTATGCGTTCGGAATTTAAAGGCGGTAAACGCAATAAGGATAGTTATAACCTAAGTTTTTACCATACCATAAACGAAAACAAAAAATCGGTTGTCGGATTTAAAAAATCCGATTTTACTGTAAAGGGTACCAAGTGGCATATTAACGAAGAGAATAATATATATAATAAAGTAACCTTTAATAAAGCGCTTACCGAGTTTGCTATTGAAGATTTTATCGTTAACCACCAAGACGAACAAATTAAACTGGATGGTAGTGTGGCCAATAGTAAAAACAAAGATATAAGTCTTAATTTTACTAATGTGGAATTGGCAAATATAACACCCAATATAGATAGTGTGGCCTTAACGGGTATTATTAACGGTAAGTTGAATATATTGCAAACCAACGGAAATTATGTACCTGCCACCAATATAGTAATCGATCATTTTAAGGTAAACGACTTTAACCTTGGTGCTTTTAATGCCGCTATTACCGGAAATAACGATCTCACCAATTTTAATGTCGATTTAACCATTAAAGACGATATAGTAAAATCGTTCTGGGCAACGGGTAATATAAGCCTTCTGGGACAAGAATCCCGAGCAGCTATCGATTTAAATTTCGATACGTTTAACCTTGAGCCATTAAATCCTCTATTGCAGAATATATTGTCTAATGTGCGAGGGCTTGTTACAGGTAACGTTAAGGTCGAAGGCAGTTTAAAACGCCCGGATATTAACGGAAACCTTAAAATAGATTCCGGAGGTTTGGGCATACCTTATCTTAATGTCGATTATCAGTTCGACGATACATCAAGTATAAGCTTAAAAGAACAGCAATTTATTTTCGATAAAATTCAGATTACCGATACAAAATATGGTACTAAGGGGCAATTAAGCGGATCTATGGGTCATAATAATTTTTCGAAATGGAATATGGATTTAAGGATAGGTACTCGAAATCTCTTGGTGTTAGATACCAAACAAACCGAAGAGTCACTATATTACGGTACATGTTATATGGGGGGTATCGCTACGATAAAAGGGCCAACCGAGAAATTGGTGATTAACGTTACCGGAATAACACGACCCGGTACGATATTTAAAATTCCGTTGAGCGATACCGAATCGTTTGGCGATAATTCGTATTTACATTTTATAACCAAAGAAGAAAAAGAAGCCAAACGCCAAGGAAAAGAATATACATTAAAAGAAATTGACGGTTTGGAGTTAGATTTCGATTTGGATGTTACCCAAGATGCAGAGGTGGAAATTATTATAGACAAAGATTCTGGACATTCCTTAAGAGGACGGGGTGTAGGGGGATTGTTGATAGAAATAAACACCAACGGTAAGTTTAATATGTGGGGTGATTTCTCGGTTTTCGAAGGGGTGTATAATTTTGCTTATGGGGGGCTTATTCAAAAAGAATTTATCGTAAAACCCGGAGGTTCCATTAACTGGGACGGGAATCCGATGAAAGCCGATTTGAATATTTATGCCGTTTATAAAACTCAAGCCAATCCTTCGCCTTTGCTCGATAATCCCATAAATCGGAGTATTCCCGTAGAACTTCAAATTAATTTGGCAGGTAGTTTAGAGCAGTTGGATCCCATTTACGAGTTTAAATTCCCTACTGTAAATTCAACCATCCGGTCGGAGTTGCAATACCGATTGGAATCGCCCGACGACGTAGAAAACCAAGCCCTATATTTAATATCGACGGGCTCGTTTAGCCGCAGTTTAAGCGAACTTAACTTTTCGGGAACTATTGCCGAACGTTTAAACGGTATTATTAACGGTATTTTTGCCACTAACGATAGTAAGGTAGATATTGGTTTAAACTACGAAGCTGGACAAAACAGGCCCGATTATCAAACCGATGACAGGTTTGGTGTTACGTTCCAATCTCAAATAAACGATTGGGTTCGGGTAAATGGAAAAATAGGAGTACCCATAGGTGGTGGTACGCCTGGTGCAACCCAAAGCGTAGTAGCTGGCGATGTGGAGATCGATTTTCTTTTAAATGAGGATGGTACTTTAACAGCAAATGTATTTAACCGCGAAAACAGTATAAGAAATTTTGGCGAGAATATTGGTTATACTCAGGGTGTAGGTTTATCGTATAATGTTGAATTTGACACATTTAAAGAGTTATTGCAAAAAATTGTTAAAAATGCCAATAAAGAAAAAAATAAGCAAGAACCCAATGTAGAAGTACAAACAAAGAGCAGTAGTTCGCTTCCCGATTTCATCAAGAACAAAACTTCAAAATAGAATTAACCTCATTATGTAAGTTTTTTATAGTTCGTTCTTTAGCAATTTTAGCATATAGTCAAAACAGTAAAAATGGTTTACGGTTTCAATAATATCATCTATGTTTGCTGTTTTTTCTCCTTCTTCAGTAAATAATATATTCGTTTTGTAAATATATCTTGTTTGCTCTTCTAATAATTTACTTCCTTTTATTCTGTTAGAATTATATGTGAGTTTAATTTGTGTTTTATGGTATATTCCATCTTTTAGATGATTTTGATTTCTCTCATCTTTATAATATTTCTAAAAGTTTTATTTTTAGAGTTTTATATTGTTTATAACAAAAATATCCCTTTTATTTTTTAGACTTCTATTTTTGAGTTTAAAATTACAGGTAACTTCAGTATATTTGGATGTTGTACAACATATTGAACGACCAAACAACTAATATGAAATGAATAACTTTTGGAATTGGGTAAAAGGGAGTGAAAAAAGAGAAAAACTTTACATTACAATTGATAGTCAAGTTGAAAAAAATTCACACCAAGATGTAAAAGAACAAATTGAAAAACTTAAAGAGGAGAAAATACAAAGTTTTGGTTTGTCTTCTGTGAATCCAGATTTTCTTCAATCCAAAGAAATAGAATTAA
>JBKEDH010000075.1:0-22013 GCA_047975295.1 Aestuariibaculum sp. | reverse complement strand
GCCGTAAAATATAATAATCTATCCAAAAACTTTAAAAAGCATTTAAATAGTTTATAACAGCACGGTCTCGTTCTTGTATGGCGATATTTAAATCGGTTATGGAAATTTTACCCAACACATACCTTTTGTTCGAGATATCGTAACGTTTTATAGCTACTTCCTTAGCCTTTTCACTGTAAAGAGCAACTCCCGTTTTTATTAAATTGATAACCTGCTTAATTTGCTTAGGGCTTTATATTGCTATTGTTTGGGAGAATAAAGCTGTCTTAGGCAGTTTATAAAAGAAGAAGCCCTGTGGTTCTCTCACCTCCACAGGGCCATTGTAAATTGCTATTATCAACAAAAAATTGAGGGATTAATTAATTTTTGGTGTTGATATCCCAAAAGTAAACATTATTTTTTATTTCTTGTTGTGGGTTTCCCACACCTAACCTCAAGCAAATAGTAAAAACACCGTAGCAACAAGTATTTACAGAAGCTTAAAGGAAGTAAATTTTATACGTTATTTTAATTATCTGTATATTTTCTTATACAAAACCTTTTTTTCTGGCTTGGTTTAATAGCGTTTCATCTTGCCCATCGTCCACCTCGAAAATTTCCCGTAAGTGTTTCTTCCGTTTTTCAATGGCACTAAGTGAAATATTTAAATGTGAAGCTAAATTTTTTGTTTTTACACCTTGTGATAATAGGTGTAATATTTTTCTATTTTTATCGTCTATAACAACATTACTGGCAACAATTTTTTTCAAATAACTGTTTACCGTGCCACTATAGAATGGCGGATTGTTTAAAATAGCCTGGAAAGCGCTTGCCAACTCACTCGATGTTAAATCGCTTTTAATTAGAAACCCTTCGGGATTTACAGTTTTTATTATATTGTGTATTCGAAACGATTCGTTATACATGGTAAGGATTATAATTTTAGATTTGGGCAAAACTTTTCTGGTATAAACGGCAATGTCTTCGCCCGAAGTCATAGCTCCATTGGATGATGGCGGAATACTAATGTCGATAAACAACACATCGTAAGGAAACTCGTTTTTTATGCTTTTTTCAATACACTTTAAAGCTTCATCGCAATTATTTGCAATATCGATTTTTAGTTCTTGGCTCTCCTTTTTTGTGTACAACAACGTGTTTTGATAACCTTCGATAATCATAGGATGATCATCTATCATGAGTATTCTAATCTTCTGCATCATCACTAAATATTTGATTATTAAACAGGTACTTCTATAATCACTTTTGTTCCATGGTTTTCTTCCGATTGTATTGATAATTTCCCCTCTATTTCTTTAATCCTTGATGTTATATTCTTTAAACCTATTCCTGTTTTAGCCTTATTTATATCGAAGCCCACCCCATTATCAATAATCGTGATGTAAATTACATTTTTTTTTGGTTTTATGCTAATATCTATTTTACTGGCCTTAGCATGTTTATATATGTTATGAAGTGTTTCTTGTAAAATTCTGTAAATATGGATTTTTGTTTTATTGGAAATTCCATCCCAATCTATAACATCCTCGTAATCTAACATATAGCTAAGATTATATGCTGAGGTTTGAGTATCTAGCAAAGTCCTTATAATATCCATAAACCCAGAGCCCGAAACAAAATCGGCATTTAGCTTGTGCGATACTTTACGTATATCGGTTTCAATAACTTTTAATTTGGCTATATACTCATTTCTAGTTGCTATTGCCTCTTTGCTGTTGTTGGTATTAAGGCTGTCCAAACTTAAACGTGTACCAAACAGCCGTCCTAAGATACCATCGTGAAGCTCTTCGGAAATTCGTTTTTTTTCTGCCGTCCTGGCCTGTTCAATCTGTTCGTTTTGACCAAGCATAAGATTATAGATTTCTTCGTTGGTCTTTTGTTGTTCCTGTACAAATTCCAGCTCTATATTTTTTTTCCTTTGGGTAATTACCAAGTATATTAAAAAGGTAGTTATAATCAAGACAATTAAAAAAACAAAAAGCCATAAGCGTTCTTTGGCTATTCTTACATTTTCTTTTTCAATTTTTTGGGTTTCAAATTGTATTCTGGCAAACTTATTACGGGTACTTCGCTCTTTTTTTAGCATACTATCGCTTAAAGCAATATATTGTCTTAAAAATTCGGAACTTTTTTCTCCTTTTTCCAAATTGGAAAGCAACAGCAAAGAACTTAGCAGTTCGTCGTTATGGTGTTTTTCTGCAATTGACCGTGCTCTGTACGCATAATATTTGGCAGAATCTATTTTGTTCAATCTTTTATAATATTCGGCCAAATGCTTATGTACTATAATGGAATTATACCCATTGGTGTTTATACTATCAACAACCCGTAATGCTCGATAATATAATTGGGGTAACTCGTTAAAATCGTTCAATAAAAATTTACAGTGTGCATAATTGTTTAGCGCTAAAGCCAACAGATCGGATCTTTCTTTTACTAAATCCTTATTTTTTAAAATTTGATTAAAATACCCAATAGCTTCCTTATATTTTCCTGCCTTTTTATACGACAAAGCCAAATTGTTCATGGAAATACCCTTACTTGTCTTATAATCTTTACCTAATTCTTCTTTTAAAGCTATGGATTCTTTATAATAATATTCGGCTTCTTCGTATTGTTCCAACTCTCCAAAAACCAAACCCAAATTGTTGTATAAAAAAGATTTTAGGGCTTTTACTTTATTGGTTTCAGTTAGGTTTTCCAACAACGAAACAGCCTCTATCGAGGTTAATTCGCTACCGGTTAAATCTTTTTCGTTGCATTGGATTACCGCAATACCGTACAATGTCTGGGCTAACTTAAAATTGTCGTATGTGTTTTTATAGATTTTTTCGGCTTCATAATAATGAAAATATGCACTATCGCCTATAAAACTGTACCTATAAACTTCTCCCAAGTTAAAATGTGCATTTGCTATTACCGTAGAATCTGTATTATTAAATTTTAAAATATTTTTGTGAATTGAATCGATAATAGCCTGATTTTTTTTACTTTGGGAAAAAGCAATCAGGGTAAACAACATAAATACCGTAGTACTAACTTGTCTTTTTATACGATTCATATTTCAAAAATAATATTCTCCCTAAATATAGACATAGAACTCGATTAAACTTTTCAATTGAATAGAAAAGTATTACTTTTTTCCTTACATTATTTTGTGTTCGGCTTTATAGCCAAAAAAAGCAAATTATCGTCAGTATATTGATGAATGAAATGTTGAATTATTAACCTTGAAGATAAAAAATCGATAAGCTCATAAAGATATTTTTACCGTGTACTAAAAAAATAAGTTACAAAAAAAATCCTTTACAAAAATAGTAAAGGACTTTAATCATATTTATATTATACTTCTCCTATTCAATTGCAGCGACCCAAGTTGGCAATGCCGCACCATTACCGGCACCGGTTTCGTTCAAGATATAATCTGTTGTTAGGTTATTGTCTGCTACAAAATTTACACCATTTACTTTAAAATCTCCAGCCTCGATTCTTGCAGTTGCACCAGAACCCGAATCCAACTTTGCAAAGGTTTCGATACCGGAAACAAATAAATTGGTATAGGTTTGTTTTCCGCCGCCTTCTTTAAAGTTAATGGCCTGCTCGGAAGCCGTAAATTTAGCATCGCTTCCCTTAACAATGGTAACGTTTACCAAAGTGGCATTGGTCATTGGAGTTGCTATATCGTTAGAGCCGTTATTAGACCCTTCAATACCTGCTTTAGTAACCCCCGAAATATATACGTTAGTTAATGTGCCTGAGTAACCATCGGCAAAATCCAACGAATCGTCGTAAGCATTTATAATGGCTAAGTTTGATGCATTAACAGTACCTCCAAAAAATTCTATACCGTCGTCGCCACTTTCGTATGCAAGGATGTTAGAAATCTCGGTACCCTTTCCCACTCCAAAAAACGAAACACCATTAAATTCTTTGGAAGAAGAGAATTTAGAACCCGTATATTCCACTCTTAAATAGTGTATTTTTCCAGACGAATCGTTTTCGTTGTCACCACCATAAGGTAACAATCCTACTTCCGATTCACCGTTGTTACCGGTATTTGCGGGCGCATCGCCACAAACAATTAAACCACCCCAATCGGCTTCGGCCTTTACTGTTTTTCCGGAAGTCATTACAACCGGGTTATTGGGTTGTCCGGTAATATTTATAGTTGCACCTCGCTCTACCGCAATATACATGGTAAGTGGGTCTCCAGCAGGATCGGATTCGATTCTTGTTCCGGCGGGAATATTCAATTCGGCTCCAGACTTTACAACCAATGGACCTGTTAATGTATAAACTTCGGCAGGATTCAAGGTTACTTCACCATCGTTAATATTACCTTTAAAATTGGCTGCGACAAGCTCAAAACTACTTTTTGGGATCGACGTATCATCGTCGTTGCTACATCCGGTAAAAATAAGACCGGCTATTGCCGTTATGGCTAAAATTGACTTTTTCATTCTTTTTCTGTTTAATTTATTAAATATTCCTTTTTTGGTTTCGGTGCAAAGAACGCTACAATGTATTTTTGTTTGGTTAAGCAAGTATTATGATGTTGTTAAGTATAATAAGAGAATTGCGCTTTTTGGTTAACATTAATTTTACGTTGACTATAATGTATATTTAAAAGATAAACTTAAATTAGAACCCATTTTATAGGAACTAACCAACACATCGTTGGTACTGCTTCCCGACACTTCGCTTTGTTCTAGAACACGTTTAAATGTTGGGTTCAATATATTTTTATATGAAAGGCCTAATTGTAAATTTTCGGTTATATTGGTTTTAACGATAAGGTCTAATTTATTGATAGCTTTATCGACCATATTGCCCAAACCTTGGGTACCGATTACAGCCAATTTATCGGAAAAATAAGCATAAGCTAGCGTAGTCGTAAAATTCTTAT
This sequence comes from Aestuariibaculum sp., assembly GCA_047975295.1. Classification (GTDB taxonomy): domain Bacteria; phylum Bacteroidota; class Bacteroidia; order Flavobacteriales; family Flavobacteriaceae; genus JBKEDH01. The sequence continues at coordinate 17,107 of JBKEDH010000075.1, read as the reverse complement.
TTTCAGAAAATTGCGTAGCATAAGTAATATCTGCATTTACCAAAAAATCCGATGCTCCGGATAACTTGGCTTCATTGAAGGTGAAATTGGCACCAAATCCGTTTTCGGCAAAAACTTTATCTTTATCCAAATCTTGAGTATGATAAATGTACGAACCATTAATGCCCAACGATAATTTATTGGTTAAATCGTTACCTTTTTCTATTTTAAAGATATTTTTTCTTAGTTCCACCTCAACACCCGCAACAATGGCATTGTTACCGGTATTGGCATAGGTGATGTTTCCCGACGACGAATTGGTAAACATTTCGTTTATCGGATCTTGGATTAATTTACCAAAACCGGTAACCGAAATTAATTCACCATCGTTAGGGTAAAATTCCCAACCCAAATCCACATTATAGTTTGTAGAAGCGTACAAAGTCGGGTTACCAAAATAGTCTTGGGTCACTTCTTGGAACAACAACTTAACCTTTTCTTTAAATTGTGGCAGCGTGTAGGTTTTACTGGTTGCAAACTTTAAATTTTGCTTATCGCCAAGTGTGTATTTAGCAATTAAACTGGGTAAGAAATTAAACGGTGTAAAATTGGAGGTATCGCCACCTGGTGCAAGTTGGGAAATAAAATAAACCGATTGATCCAACTGCTCTATTCTGGCACCAACAATTACAGATAAATTATCGGTAAACCTATATTGTACATTTGTATAAGCAGAATGTACATCTAAGTTACCGTTATACAACTGGTTTATCACACTAGATTTGTCGCCATTGGAATAGTCGAAATGGGAAGCATTAAAATAGTTATCGACATGATGGATGCATTCTTTTGGAAACACTATTGAATTTGCTACCGGAAAAAAGGCATACTGTTCCGAAGTAAAATCGATATCCTTCATTCTTCCCGAATAGCCCAAAGTTACTTTCCCCTTATAATCGTTATCTTCATTCTTAAAATTATAAGCCACCGAAACATCGGCAGAAAGTTCTTTTTCTTCCAGATTTTGAAAATACCTATGGTTATGAATACTTGAATCGGTAAAAAAAGTATAGTTGGAAGAATTGTTGCGAGCGGGAACAAAAGTGTTCTGCATACGGTCGGGTACAATATTGTTTATAACGCTATAACCAACAGCCCAACTTGTCTGCCATTGTTCGTTAAAATTATGCTTTCCCATTAATTGGTTTATAAACAATTGAGTTCTTTCGAATGTACCTCGTTTTATAAACCCTGAAATATCTCCAAGACCAGGCATACCACCATCAAAATTTTGGTTGTCACCTTCGTATTCGCTATAATCTTGTGTACTGGAATTTAAAAACATAGACGAAAACAAGATGGCGTTATCGCTATTTATTTTATAGTCGGCAGTACCCATAACCGTACTATTGGTATTATGTTTGTATGATTTTTTATAAAAATCGGAGTTTATGGTGCCTTGAGCCGTAATACTTCCCCGATCTAAACCTTCTGTAAACATATTGTTGGCATCGAACGAAGCTGTAATAAAAGTTCCTAAACGACTGTTTTTGCCAATATCGAAACGTTTTCCTGCCGAAACAGCATAGTTGTTATTAAACGTATTCTTGTTTTTTTGTCTGTCCCAACTCGTGGTATAGTTGTATGGTAAAAAAGGATTGTCTGGTTTTTTTCCTGTATCGAACCCCAAATACGATGGCCCATCCTGCAAATAAAAATCATCAACTTTTAAAACATTTGTATTAGCGCCCAAACCCACACCAATGGCAAGATATGGTGAACCGGAGAATTTCTTCGACACGATATTTATGTTGGCCCCTCCAAAATCGGCATAGTTTTGCGACTCAAATGTTTTGCTAATACCCACATACTCTACAATGTCGGTAGAAAAAATATCTAATGTAATATTTTTGTTTGCCGGATTGTTGGATGGTAACGGCAAGCCATTTAATGTTGTTACATTATAACGATCGCCCAAACCTCTTACAAAAATACTCCCCGAACTTTCCTGCTTAGAAATGCCACTAACTTTTGTTACGGCTGTAGCCACATCGCCTACACCTTTTCTCGACAATTCTTCGGCACCAATGGAAGCTTTAAATGCAACGGCTTTTTTTTGTTCCAACAAAAGGGCTGTTTCGCTTTCGCGCTTTGTAGTTGTTGTAATTACAATCTCATCTAAAGCTGCAGCATCTGCACCCATCAACACATTTACTTCGGTAACTTTATCGGCAACAACAGTTATAGAAATTTCTTGAGTTTGATACCCAACAAAACTAAAAACCAAAGTATAATTGCCTGTTTCTAAATTCTCAAAACCATAAAGTCCATCGATATCCGAAGTTGTTCCCTTAGTTGTGCCTCTTATTAAGACGTTGGCAAAAGCCAGAGGTTCGTTATTGTATTCTTTGTCTGTTAATTTTCCAACTATAGAACCTGTGGTTTGCGCACCTACAACAGCCGTAAAGCATAATAGGAAAATCGAAAAAAGTCGTTTCATTTGTTCGTATTTATTGTTTTAATGATTATTATGTAACATCCTTACCGTTATTCTGCTTTGCAACAAAATATTAACCATGAATGTTTCATTATATTAGTTTTTATCATGGCGCAAATAACGAGTCCCTTTGTAAACATGCCGTTACTTTAAGGTTAAACAATAATGATATAAGCGTTATGTAAATGTTAATAGGAAATATGGTATGGAGATAAGAAAATATATAGACGGATATTGACAGACTTGAAAAATCAATTATTTCCAAAATGTAACACAAGTTTAAACGAGTTCTATAACAAAAAAATACTATTCTGAAGGTTTTTGTGTTTCTTCCTGTTCAATATTAACAAGTGCGGCAATATCATCTACCGAAACGGAAGTAGCACCTAACGACAATTTTAATTCAACAGGAGTTAAACCATCAACTTTTATATCTATTTCTTTGGTCTCGTAACCTGCAAAGCTTAAAACTATAGTATAATTACCAGTTTCTAAGTTATTTATGGTAAACAATCCTGTTTCGTCGGTTTGTACTTCTACATTGGTATTTTTAAGAGAAATATTAGCAAATACAAGCGGATCATTATCTATTTCTTCATCTATTACTGTACCAACAATAAAACCTGCATTCTGGGAAACAACAACCGAAACCACAAAAAAAAGAACCGTAAAAAGAAATAGTCGTTTCATTCCGTTTAAGTTTTATCGTTATAAAAGCAAAACAACTATTTTAATTGCAGTTATATGTTATTAAAACTTTAAGTAATTAAAATAAAAATGTTACCCTAATGTTAAGCAACTACTTAATTTTTTTATTGAATTTAATTATCTTGCCACAAATAATTTTACAGTATGAACTGGGAGCAACTTTTATCCTTAAAACGTCAAGGCGACAGCAATAAACGCTTACGAAAAGAGCAAGATGAAACCCGATTAGGATTTGAAGTCGATTACGATCGTATTATTTTTTCTTCGGAATTTAGAAGTTTACAGGATAAAACCCAGGTTATTCCCCTTTCGCAAACCGATTTTGTCCATACCCGATTAACACACAGTTTAGAGGTGAGTGTCGTTGGACGTTCGTTGGGACGTTTGGTAGGCAAGAAGATATTGGAAAAACACCCGCATTTACAAAACATACATGGTTATCGAGCCAACGATTTTGGTGCCATTGTAGCGGCGGCGGCATTAGCACACGATATTGGCAATCCGCCATTTGGACATTCGGGAGAAAAAGCCATCGGTGAGTTTTTTATAACCGGCAAAGGCAAAATCTATAAAAATCAACTCACCGAAAAAGAATATCAAGATCTTTGTGATTTCGAGGGCAATGCCAACGGATTTAAAATCTTGACCCAAAACAGTAACGGGCGTTCCGGTGGTTTACGCTTAAGCTATGCTACATTGGGGGCGTTTACCAAATATCCCAAAGAATCGCTACCCAAAAAACCGAGCCAACATATTGCCGATAAAAAATATGGCTTCTTTCAAAGTGAAAAAGAGGCTTTTTTAGATATTGCCAACGAATTAGGACTACTTAAACGCAGTAATACCGATTTGAGTTTTTCGCGCCATCCGTTAGCTTTTCTAGTCGAAGCTGCCGACGATATTTGTTATACCATAATCGATTTTGAAGATGGTATTAATTTGGGATTAATACAAGAAGAATATGCCTTAGAATATTTATCTAAAATTATAAGGAAAAACATAATTCCGGAAAATTACTATGCTTTATCCAATAAAAAAGATCGCATTGGATACCTGCGCGCCCTTGCTATAGGCGAACTTATAAACGATGCCGTAACCATTTTTATGGATAACGAAAATACCATTTTAAATGGAAATTTCGATTGTTCGCTAATAGACAAAAGTAAATACGATGCCCAAATAAAAGATATTATTAAGATTAGTATCGAAAACATTTACCAATCCAACGAAGTTATCGACAAAGAAATAGCAGGCTACCAAATTATCAATAAATTGTTGGGCGTATATACCGTAGCAGTAAATAATGCTTATAATGGAAGAGCATCCAATTATGACAAATTAATACTAAAACACCTACCGAAAACCATCAATTTTAAAAACGACAGTTTATACCAACGGTTACTTGCTGTTTGCCATTATATATCGTTGCTATCGGACAGTAAGGCCATACAAAACTTTAAAAAGCTTGAAGGGGTTACTTTTTAAATCCTGAACTCTTTAGTACATGACAAAAATCCTCCTTGTTGGTTTAAAAACCTTCAGGGTTTAACATTTAATAATTTGTTTATCAGCACATCAAAGATAATTAGCTTATTATACCAAGACTAAAGTTAAGCTCCTTTAAACCTTTTATTTGGCTATAAAAACAGTTTAAAATAATAAGCCAAACTTTCAGCATCCAACCCAATAGATTGCTGCAGTTCGTTAATGGTACCATGTTCTATAAATATGTCGGGGATACCTAAAACCTTAATATTGTTTGTATAATCATTATTTACCGAAAACTCTAATACAGCACTTCCAAAACCACCTTTAACAGTATTATCTTCAACTGTAATAATAGTATTATAGGCTTTAAAAATATGGTGTAGTAAGTTTTCGTCCAAAGGTTTTACAAAACGCATATCGTAATGCGAAATATTTAAATTGTTAATAGCTTCGGATACGTTTTTGGCAATGCTACCTACACTTAAAACAACTACGTTTTCACCTTTCTTTAACGGCAATCCTGTACCTATTTTAATTGCTTCAAAGGGTTGTTTCCAGTTTAAGGTTACACCTTGACCTCGCGGATACCGGATGGCAATAGGAGCATCCAGCCCCAATTGTGCGGTGTACATAATATTGCGTAACTCTACTTCGTTTCGCGGTGCAACCACAATGAGGTTAGGTATGCAACGCAAAAAGCTTAAATCGAACACGCCATGGTGTGTTGCTCCATCTTCGCCCACTAATCCGGCACGGTCTAAACAGAAAATTACAGGCAATTTTTGTAAAGCTACATCGTGTATAATTTGGTCGTAAGCACGTTGCAAAAATGTAGAATAAATATTGCAAAATGGTATAAGTCCTTGGGTAGCCATACCGGCTGCCAAAGTTACAGCGTGTTGCTCGGCAATACCAACATCGAAAGCTCGTTCGGGCAGTTCCTGCATCATATATTTTAACGAACTCCCTGTTGGCATGGCAGGTGTAATACCCACAATTTTTTTATTTTGTTTGGCAAGCTCCACAATGGTATGCCCAAAAACATCCTGATATTTTGGCGGTTGCCTTTTGTTCGATTTGGCAATAATCTCTCCCGTTAAGGAGTTAAATTTTCCGGGAGCATGGTATTTTACCTGATTTTCTTCGGCTTGCCTTAAGCCCTTGCCTTTTGTGGTAATAACATGTAAAAACTTGGGGCCTTTAACGGTTTTTAATCGGTTTAGCTCAAAAATCAATGCATCAAAATCATGGCCGTCAACAGGACCCGAATAATCAAAATTTAAAGCCTCAAAAATATTATCCTGTCTTTCCTTACCTTTTTTCACATTGGTTAAATACTGTTTTAAAGCCCCAACACTAGGGTCTATCCCAATGGCATTATCGTTTAAAACAATCAATATATTGGCATTGGCAACTCCGGCATGGTTCAAGCCTTCAAAGGCCATTCCTCCGGCAATGCTGGCATCGCCTATTACAGCAATATGATGTTTGTTTTCTCCATTTAACCGTGAAGCAATGGCCATACCCAAAACTGCCGATATGGACGTTGAAGCATGCCCAACGCCAAAAACATCGTATTCGCTTTCGCTGCGCTTTGGAAATCCGCTTATACCTCCCATTTGCCTATTGGTATGAAAAATATCTTTCCGTCCTGTTAAAATTTTATGGCCGTAAGCTTGGTGGCCCACATCCCAAACCAATAAATCATTGGGCGTGTTAAACACATAATGCAAGGCAATGGTAAGCTCCACTACGCCCAAACTTGCTCCCAGATGGCCTTCTTTAGTGGCTACTATATTAATTATAAATTCCCGTAATTCTTTAGCAATATGAGGCAATTTATCTTGATTTAAAAGACGGAGTGCTTTAGGCGAATCTATATTTTTTAACAATGATTGTTGCATAGCAATGCAAATGTACCATTTGAAATTGTATTTTTGATTTTTAAACTAAAAGTTTCCGGTAATGATAGATCCTTTTGATGATGTTTATTTTATGAAAAAAGCCTTGCAGGAGGCAGAAATAGCTTTCGATAAAGGTGAAATCCCCGTAGGAGCCGTAGTGGCAATCGATAATCGTATTATTGCCCGAGGACATAACTTGACCGAAACACTAAACGATGTAACTGCACATGCCGAGATGCAAGCCATTACAGCAGCAGCCAACTTTTTGGGCGGTAAATATCTTAACAACTGCACTCTATACGTTACTTTAGAACCCTGCCAAATGTGTGCGGGTGCATTGTACTGGAGCCAAATTTCGAAAATTGTTTACGGTGCCAGAGACGAGGAACGTGGCTGTATAAACTTAAAAACGAAACTTCACCCTAAAACCATAATTACAGGTGGAATTTTAGAAGACGAAACATCGAGCCTATTAAAACGTTTTTTTATTGAAAAGCGGAATTTGAATTAAATTTTACATATTGAACTCGTTTAAACTTTGTCAATAAAAAATTGCTTTTCCCCCTATTTGTTAGCCTAAACCACTCGATTATAATGAAGGTTTCAAAAGCTAAAAAAGCCTTTGAAACCTTAAATAAACAAACTCCCTAACGAGAAATTATTAATTATCGTTTAAAAGTTTGGTGAGCTCGTCTAATTTTGGTGTTAAAATTACTTCAATTCTACGGTTTTTGGCACGACCTTCGGGTGTATCGTTTGTTGCTACGGGAGCAAATTCTCCACGTCCTGCAGCGGTAAGGCTGCCCGGATAAATATCGGGGTTTTGTTCTAAAATATCCACGATGGCTGTAGCCCGTTTGGTAGATAAATCCCAGTTATTGATTAATGCACCATTAGGTGTATAGGGAACATTATCTGTATGCCCCTCAATAAGCACCGAAATATCGGGATTAAGTGCTAATACACCACCAAGCTGCTGTACGGCACGACGGCCTTCGGTATTTACCGCCCAACTGCCCGAACTAAATAAAAGTTTATTTTCCATAGAAACATAAACCTTGCCATTGCGTTGTTGCACGGTAAGACCTTTACCTTCAAAATCGGTAAGCGCCCGAGAAATGGCTTCTTTTAAGTTGGTCATGGCGATATCCTTATCTGCAATAAGTTTTTCCAACTCGGCCACACGGTTAGAACGTTCCTCTAAGGTCTTTTTAATTTGTTCTATACGTGCTCTCTCGGCCGCCATAGCCTGTTCTTTGGCTTCCAATTCGGCCAATAGCTCCCGGTTTTTCTGTGAATTGGTTGCAATAGCCTTCGAACTGTTTTTTTCAAGAGCATCGTACGATGCTTTTAAAGCATCGAGATTGGCTACCGTAGCGGCGTAATCGGCCTTTAGCTTATCGCGTTCGGCAACTGCTGTTTTATGGGCTTCCTTTAATTGTTTTAATTCGGTTTCGGCAGCATCTATACCATCTAAAAGGGATTCGTTTTCGTTATGGAGTTTTCTGTTTTCTTTTTTTAGGTTATTGTACTTGGTTTCCAACTCCTTATAAACCTTTGGTGATACACACGATACCAAAAGTGACAATGTTACAACTGATAGAAAAAGTTTTTTAATCATTTTTTTTCGGTTACTTTATTTTACTCAATAATTAGGTTTGCTTATCCAACTCCAATAAAATGGGACAATGGTCGCTATGTTTGGCTTCCTGTAAAATAACGGCCCGCTTTATATTTTGTTGTAATGGTTTTGCTACCATAGCATAATCCAATCGCCAGCCTTTATTATTGGCCCGTGCATTGGCACGATAGCTCCACCAACTATATTGTTGCAATTCGGGATTTATATAACGAAACGAATCTATAAATCCACTATCTATAAATGCTCCAAGCCATTTACGCTCTACCGGTAAAAACCCGGACACCTTGCTCAAGCCTTTTGGGTTATGGATATCGATTTCGTTGTGACAGATATTATAATCGCCACAAATTACAAGGTTTGGGTATTCTTTTCTTAATGTATTAACATAATCCTGAAACATATCCATATATTCGAATTTATGTTCTAAACGGGCATCGTTGGTACCCGATGGCAGGTATAGGCTCATTACCGACACCCCATTAAAATCGGCACGCAGGTTTCTACCTTCGGCATCCATAGATGCAATTCCTGTGCCATACTCGACATGATCGGGCTTTATTTTACTAAGTATGCCCACTCCACTATACCCTTTTTTTTCGGCACTAAACCAATAATTGTAAGTAAAACCGGCTTCTTCAAAAACACTTAAATCCAACTGTTCTTTTAAAGCTTTTATTTCCTGTAAACAAATTACATCGGGATTGGCACTTTTTAACCAATCGATAAATCCTTTGTTTATGGCAGCCCGAATACCATTTACGTTATATGATATTATTTTCATTCAATTCTTGTTTATTTTCAGCTAAAATAAATAATACGCTACTTTTACACTATTAATTTAAAATTCTTTTTACAAAAAGCTTCAACAAAATATTTTAGCTCATTTTCAGTTTTAACAATAAATGAAATTCAAAGGTTTTATTATTATTTTTTTAATTGGATGTTATGCCTTTTCGCAAAACACAAATTACAGAACCAAAATGGTTGCTGTAACCGACTCTATTGTTGTTGATAGTGTAAGCATAAACCCAAATCACTTCAGCATTAAAAACAAAAACCATATAGTTGTTGACACTTCATTTTATACAGTTGATTTCCATAAAGGTATTTTAAGATTTATAAAGCCCATTGAGACCGATTCCATTATTATCGACTACCTTAAATTTCCCGATTTTTTAACCAAGACCTACAAGCAATTGGACAATACCGTTATTGTTGAAAATACCAATAATATAGAAAACCTGTACAAACTCTCGCAACCTAACAACACTAAAGATTTTGTTCCGTTTGATGGCTTAACAACCTCGGGGAGTATTTCGCGTGGGGTAACCATTGGCAACAACCAAAATTCGGTACTGAACAGTGAACTGGATTTACAGATTACTGGAAAACTTAACGATAAGGTATCACTTCGGGCATCGATACAGGATGCCAATATTCCGTTACAAGAAAACGGATACAGCCAGCGTTTGGACGAATTCGATCAAATTTTTATAGAACTTTACAGCGATAAATGGCGTATTCGTGCCGGCGATATCGACTTAGAAAATAACGGTTCTTATTTTGCCAATTTTTCTAAACGGGTACAAGGGCTGTCGCTACAGACCACATTAGGAAGTCCCGATGCCCAAACCGATTTGTTTGCTGCAGGAGCTTTGGTTCGAGGGCAATTTACCCGAAGTTTGTTTAAAGGAGAGGAAGGCAACCAAGGCCCTTATAAACTACAAGGTGAAAATGGAGAGTTATATGTACTTATTGTTTCGGGAAGCGAAACAGTTTACGTTAACGGAAGTCCGGTTAAACGTGGTGAAAACGAAGATTATATTATCGATTATAATGCAGGTGAAATTATTTTCAACCCTACATTTCCTATTACTTCCGAAATGCGTATTACGGTCGATTACCAATACAGCGAACGCAATTATTCTCGATTGGTGGCTTACGGTGGCAGTCGCTACAAAAGCGATAAATTAATGGTTGGTGTTTCTATTTATTCTGAAAACGATGCCAAAAACCAACCCTTGCAGCAAAATCTTTCGGAAGAACAAGTCCAATTATTATCGCAGGCCGGAGACAATCAAGACGCAATGGTAGCACCATCGGCCATACCGGAACCTTACAACGAAAACCGTATTCTCTATAAAAAAGAAATTATTGATGGTGTGGAAGCTTTTGTATTTTCTAACAATCCGAACGACGAACTGTACCGCGTTACTTTTAGTCAAGTAGGCAGCAATCAGGGCGACTATGTATTAAGCAATACCAATGCCATTAGCAATATTTACGAATTTATTGGCATAAACCAAGGCAATTATGCACCTGTTATCCGGCTCGTTGCACCTACAAAACTCCAAATGGCAGTAGTTAATGGCCAATATAAACCTACCACAAAAACCATTATCGGCTTCGAAATTGCGGGTAGCAAAAACGACTTAAATTTATTTTCAAATTTAGATGACACCAACAATAATGGTTTTGCCACAAAACTTAAAATAGAACAGACCATTATAAAAAAAGACAGTTCCTGGATCTTGAATGTCTTTGCCAATGCCGATTATATCCAAAAGCATTTTAAAACCATACAGCGATTGTACAATGCCGAATTTGGCCGTGATTGGAATTTAAGCGATTTTGAAGGCAAAATCGTTACTTTTAACAATAGTAACCAAACCTTATTTCAAACAGGTACGATGCTCTCACATCCCCAAAAAGGGAATATTTCGTATAATTTTGAGCATTTGGGCTACACCGATAATTTTAATGGTAACCGCCATATTGTAAATGGAAATTTAGTTTTTAACAGATTTAATATCCAATCGTTTACCAGTTTTTTAAACGCAGATTCGAATGTAAATACCTCAACTTTTTTCAGAAACTACAATCGTATTACTTATAGTATGGACAACAGTTGGGTAGGCACCAAACTATCTTCTGAAAACAACCAACAAAAAACAACTTTAACTGGAGCATTAACCTCTTTAAGCCAAAAATTTACATCGTACAATGTTTTTTTGGGTGTAGGCGATAGCACAAAAGTTTTTACCGAAATTGGATATAAACATCGTGTAAACGACAGTATTCGCAACCACCAACTACAACGGGTAAACACATCGAACACCGTTTATTTAAACAGCCGTATAATACAAAACCAAAACACTAATTTGGCTTTATATGCCAATTATAGAACTTTAAAAAATCATGCAGTAGGTATTAATAACGAAAAATCGATAAACTCCCGATTACAATTTACCCAAAAACTGTTTAAGCAAGTAGTGCTATGGAATACGCTTTTCGAAACCAATTCGGGAACCTTGCCCCAACAAGATTTTACCTATATTGAAGTAGAATCCGGACAAGGCTCTTACACTTGGATAGATTACAACAATAACGGCATACAGGATCTCGAAGAGTTTGAAGTAGCTCAATTTCAAGACCAAGGTAAATATATTCGGGTACTATTGCCCAACAGGATTTATTTAAAAACCCATCAAAACCGTTTTAGCCAAACACTTACCGTAAATCCTGCTCAATGGGCGGTTAGCAAGAGTAAAGGCAAATTGTTTTGGTCGCATTTTTACAACCAAACCAGTTATTTAATCGATAGGAAAACAGAACGTCAAGGTAACCGTTTTAATTTAAATCCTTTTAATAGTAATGCCAAAAACCAGTTAGGACTACAACTTAATTTTAGAAATGTATTGTTTTTTAATAGAGGAAAACAGCACTTTACTACATCGTACACCTATTTGTCTAATAAAAACCAAAATATGCTGTCGATTGGTTCTATTGAAAATAACTTAGAGAGCCATCAATTGAATTTTAACCACAAAATAGAAGAAAGTTGGCTAATAACCCTCCAATCGGATTTTGAAACCAATGAAAGCAAAAGTGAAAACTTCAGCAGTAAAAATTATAACTTTAACGAAACTCATTTAAGCCCAAAACTATCATATCTATTTAATGATAATTCGCGTTTCGACCTGTATTACCGGCATGCCAAAAAAAACAACACCATAGGAGATTTAGAGTCTTTAAAACAAAGAAAATACGGCACATCGTTTACACTTTCCGGTAAAAAGAACAACACATTAATAGGTGAATTCAATTATATTTCCAATACATTTAAAGGTAAAGCTAACACACCTGTTGCCTACCAAATCCTTGAAGGCCTACAGCCCGGTAAAAATTTTACTTGGAGCTTACTTGCACAAAAAAAATTAACTAAATTTTTAGATCTGAACCTAAGTTACTTTGGCAGAAAAACCGAGACAAGCCATACCATTCATACAGGAACCGTACAGTTAAAAGCTTATTTTTAGCCTCTTTTTTTAATAAAAAAACCGGATATACAAATATCCGGCCTTATATCAATAAGTAGTTTCTTCTAAAACAGAATGCATACTACCGTTTTAAACATTAGCTTTTAAAAACTCCCTGTTCATTCTGGCAATGTTATCCAACGAAATACCTTTAGGGCATTCCACTTCGCAGGCACCGGTATTGGTACAGTTTCCAAAGCCTTCCAAATCCATTTGTGCTACCATATTGCGTACACGGTCGGCAGCTTCAACCTGACCCTGGGGCAATAAGGCATATTGGCTAACCTTAGCACCAACAAACAACATGGCAGATGAGTTTTTGCAAGTGGCTACACAGGCACCACAACCTATACAGGTAGCAGCATCCATAGCATCATCGGCAGCATGTTTGGAAATTGGAATAGCATTGGCATCTTGGGTATTGCCCGAGGTATTTACCGAAATAAAGCCACCGGCTTGCTGGATACGCTCGAAAGCAGTCCTATCAACAACCAAATCCTTAATTACCGGAAATGCAGCGGCTCGCCATGGCTCTATGGTTATAGTATCGCCATCCTTAAACATACGCATGTGCAGTTGGCAGGTGGTAACACCTCTATCGGGGCCATGAGCCTCGCCATTAATGTACATAGAGCACATGCCACAAATACCTTCGCGACAATCGTGATCGAAAGCAATGGGTTCTTCATTTTTTTCTACCAATTGTTCGTTAAGAACATCCATCATTTCCAAAAACGACATGTGTTCCGATATATCGGTAACTTTATATTCGACCATTTTACCCTTGGATTTCGAGTCTTTTTGGCGCCAGATTTTTAATGTTAAATTCATTTCTTTTCGTTGTTTGTTGTTCGTTGTTTGTTGTTGGTTGTCCCGTTTTTTTTTAAAATGACCAGCCAACAACTTATAGTCAACAACTATTTATAACTACGTTGTTTTAATTCAATGTCTTTAAACTCCAATTCTTCTTTATGGAGTATAGATTCCGAAGGTTCTCCTTTATACTCCCAAGCGGCCACATAGGCGTAATCTTTATCGTTACGTTTGGCTTCGCCCTTTTGCTCGCCACTTTCTTCTACGGATTCTTCCCTAAAGTGTCCACCACAAGATTCATTTCTATCTAAAGCATCCATGGCAAACAGTTCGCCAAGTTCCAAGAAATCGGCAACACGACCGGCCTTTTCAAGCTCTGGGTTTAATTCGTTTGCACCACCCGGTACTTTTACTTCTTTCCAGAATTGCTCGCGTAGGGCTTTAATTTCAACTATGGCTTCTTTTAAACCTTCGGCATTACGGGACATACCACATTTATCCCACATTATTTTTCCTAATTTCTTATGAAAATAATCTACCGAGTGTTTACCTTCATTATTAACAAAGAAATCAATTCTATCCTTAACTGCTTTTTCGGCCTCGTCAAACGCTTTGGTATCGGTCGGGATTTTACCTGTTCTAATATCGTGCGACAGATAATCGCCAATGGTATAAGGCAACACAAAATAGCCATCGGCCAAACCTTGCATTAGTGCCGAAGCTCCAAGTCGGTTGGCACCATGATCGGAGAAATTAGCCTCTCCTATACAGTACAGACCATCGACCGTAGTCATTAAATTATAATCTACCCAAACACCGCCCATGGTGTAGTGCGTTGCAGGATAAATCATCATAGGTGTTTCGTAAGGATTGTTATCTACGATTTTCTCGTACATCTGGAATAGGTTTCCATACTTGGCCTCAACGATTTGCTTACCCAGGTCCTTTAGTTTTTCTTTTGAAGGATTTGTTATATTGTGAATTTTGGCCTGCTCTTTTCCGTAGCGTTCAATAGCCGATTTAAAATCCAAATAAACCGCTTCGCCCGTTGCATTCACACCATATCCGGCATCGCAACGCTCTTTGGCGGCACGTGATGCCACATCGCGGGGCACTAAGTTTCCGAATGCGGGATAGCGGCGCTCTAAATAATAATCGCGTTCTTCTTCCGATAAATCGGTCGGTTTTTTTCGCCCTTCACGAATAGCCAAAACATCATCCATGTTTTTTGGTACCCAAATACGGCCATCGTTACGCAACGACTCCGACATTAACGTTAATTTGGATTGGTAATCGCCCGAACGAGGAATACAGGTTGGGTGAATTTGCGTAAAACAGGGGTTAGCAAAATAAGCACCTTTTTTGTGTATTTTCCATGCTGCCGTGGCATTACTTCCCATAGCATTGGTAGACAAAAAATATACATTTCCATAACCGCCGGAAGCGATTACAACGGCATGAGCCGAATGTCTTTCAATTTCGCCGGTAATTAAATTACGGGCAATAATACCACGGGCTTTGCCATCGACCACCACCACATCCAACATTTCATGGCGGTTGTACATATCTATTTTTCCACGGGCTATTTGCCGGTTCATGGCCGAATAGGCTCCTAACAATAACTGCTGGCCGGTCTGTCCTTTAGCATAAAATGTTCTGGATACCAATACCCCTCCGAACGAACGGTTATCCAACAATCCGCCATAATCACGTGCAAAAGGCACACCTTGTGCCACACATTGGTCTATAATATTGGCAGAAACCTCGGCCAAACGATATACATTAGCTTCGCGCGAACGGTAATCGCCACCTTTTACGGTATCGTAAAATAATCGGTATGTCGAATCTCCATCACCTTGATAGTTTTTAGCGGCATTTATACCACCTTGTGCTGCAATAGAGTGCGCACGGCGTGGCGAATCTTGGTAAGCAAAAGCCTTAACGTTATAACCCAACTCTGCCAATGTAGCAGCGGCAGAACCTCCTGCCAAACCAGTTCCTACAACAATAACATCTATATGTCTTTTATTGGCAGGGTTTACCAAGTTAATTTTATCTTTATAAGTTGTCCATTTATCTTTTATTGGACCTTCAGGTACTTTTGAATTTAAAGCCATATTTTTTAAAGATTAATGGTTAAAATAATGGAATAAAGCAATGATTATGAATCCTAATGGAATAAGAATTGAGTAGGCTTTTCCTATGTTTTGCCATGCTTTTTTCCGGCCTGCCGTTGCTCCCATAGATTGGAAAGCCGAAGTAAAGCCGTGCAATAGATGCAATGCCAAAAACACAAAAGCAACAACATAGGCCACTACTCTAACCGGATTAACGAATTTTTCCTGTAATTCGTGGAAATATCTATACCCATCTACACCCTCATGGATACCGGACCAATCGCCTTGAATAAATTTGATATTGATTTCCGGAAACCAAAAATCAATAAAATGGAGTACGATAAACGCCAGAATAGCAGCACCGCTAAAAATCATATTTCGGCTCATCCAAGAGGAATTGGCTGCACCATTGTTTTTTACGTAGTTAACACTTCCTCGTGCTTTTTTGTTTTTAATTTCGAGCGCAAATCCCATTACAAAATGGAATACCACACCAAAAATTAAAATAGGCTGCATAACAAATTGAATTAACCAATTGGTACCCATAAAGTGGGACACTTCGTTAAAAAGATCGCCACTAAAAACGGATAACAGGTTAATTGCAAAATGTTGTAACAAGAAAAACATAAGGAAAAAAGCCGATAGCGCCATGGCCACTTTTCTTCCAATTGAAGATTTTAAAAATCCGCTCATTATTTTTAATTTACTGTATAAGCAACAAAGGTAAGTATGGTATTGGTTTTAGGCAACTAACAAAAGTCATGTTTTTATTATTTATAATGATTTTAAAAAAGAGAGGCGTTTTCGGTTTTATACACAAAAAACACATCCAGAATCAACCATTAAAAAACAAAACACACCAACCCCATCCATAGGATAACTGTACGGATATAAAAATCAACCTACATTATTCTAAAACTACTTTTTTCGTAGCCAAAGCCGAATTAGAATGGAGTTTGACAAAATACATACCACTTGTTAATCTTTCTAAATTTAAGACTGTTTCTCCAGAGGACAAATTAAAATATAATATTTTACGCCCCATAGCATCGTAAACTTCCGCTTTTTTCAGATTAACAGATAATGTCTTTTCGATATAAAGGGAACCACTTGTAGGGTTAGGGTAAAGCACAAGAGCTCTGCTTAATATTTCATCTTCGTCACTAAAAGAGCAGCTCCCTGAATACTCGGTCATGACTGAGGTATTACAAATGACATTGGAAGTAGATCTACCCATTAAGTTAGCTGCAGATGTTTTATTATTAGTATTCATATTACGGTGAGTCTCTCCTACTCCTATAGAATAAGTCATAACATCTCCATCATTTAAAACATGTCCCAGCATATGGGCATGCCCTAATTCGTGTAATACTACACTTTCAAAATCGTACTCAAATCCAGGAGGATCGGCACTAAAATTCCATAATGTGGCATCGTCGAAAGTCATATCGATCTCCGAGACAGACCACTCGGAACCACATTGTTGAAAATTATATACTGCCCGACCTATCTCGTTGTTTTCCAATTCATTTCCATTATCAAACCTAACCACATTTATTCCGTCCAATGCTATTGCATCAACAGTTGTTACAGTTCCCATTGTCCAATTAATCTTGGTATTACAGCGCCATGTTTCGATA
>JBKEDH010000028.1:0-10941 GCA_047975295.1 Aestuariibaculum sp. | reverse complement strand
AGTGCATTTTTAAAAGCCATAAAATCTGTTAAAAGCCCAAATGTGGGAGGAATAATTGCACCACCCACAATTGCGGAGCAAAGCAGTCCCGATGCTTTGGGCTTTAATTCGCCTATACCATCAATGGCCAAGGTAAAAATGGTTGGGAACATAATGGAATTGAACAAACCTACAGCCAAAATAATCCACATACTTACCAAACCTACCGTACTTATGGACAACAAGATTAATCCTATCGAAATAGCCGCAAAAATAGCTAAGACTTTTCCTGGTTTAATAATTTTGGTAAGATAAGCCCCTATAAACCGTCCAATCATGGCACCAGACCAGTAAAAGGTTACAAAAACCCCCACTACGGCCTTATCGTCATTTTCTGTTAGTCCGGAATTAAGGATGGCTTCTGCAATAGACTTCATCATCCCGTTTTCCTTAATTACGGATACAAGATTCATATCCAAAAAATAATTTACCAAATAACTTCCAATGGCAACTTCTGCCCCTACATAAAAAAATATGCCCAGTACGCCTTGCATTAGTTTTTTGTTCTTTAATGCTTGGCTATATGTTCCCGTAGATGTTTCGGTTATCATTTTGGGCAATTTGGCAAACAAAAATATAATCGCAATAAGGCCTATAAACAACGCCAGCCCTAAAAACGGTGTTTGTACGGCGGCGGCCTCGCTTGTTAAATAAGCTTCACGAACCGTATCGTCTAACATGGCTATTTCGTCTTTGGTTTTTATTACGTCACTTAAAATAAACAAGGCACCAACAGCAGGTGCTATGGCTGTTCCCAGAGAATTAAATGCTTGCGATAGGTTTAACCGACTGGAAGCACCTTCTTCCGAACCCAACACTGCAACAAAAGGATTGGCAGCCACTTGTAAAACCGTCATGCCCGCCGCCAATATAAAATAAGCCAGAATAAAAATACCAAAAACACGGTAGGATGCCGCAGGATAGAACAACAAACATCCCAAAGCCATAGTTAACAAACCTACAATAATCCCTCGTTTATATCCTATTTTTGAAAGGATAAAACTGGCCGGAATAGATAACAGAAAATAGGCTCCAAAAAATGCAAATTGTACCAATCCTGCCTGAAAATAGCTTAATGTGAACAATTCCCGTAAACGCGGAATTAAGGAATCTACAAGTACCGTAATAAATCCCCAAAGGAAAAATAAAACAGTAAGCAGTATAAATGCAGAACGGTACGATTTTTTAGTTGACATGCTTCTTTTTGGTTTAAAGTTTCTGGTTAAAAGTTTAAGATTTAGTACATAACAAAAATCAACTTACTTGATTTATCAATTTGATTTAAAACTTGCCTTTAAAGTTTTTATCGTGTTTAAAAATTCTTCCGATAGCACCGGCCCATCGTAAAAGGAAACACCTGATGCTCCATTATTTTTTGCTTGTAAAATGGCTTCCTTCAATGCTTCGGAAGAGCTAAAGTCTGGCAGATAAATTCCGGTATTTATCTTTGTGTTTTTACCTTTAACATCTTCTACACCTTGTTTGGTGGCGTAACCTATCCAATCTATCTCTTCGTTGTAAAATCCGTGGTAAATCATAGGATACACCTCATCAATATCCCATTTATCCCAACGTTGGCGCACCATGTGGTCGGCCATTTCGGGATAAGGAAATACCGCCGATGTTAATTTTTTATCGTATTTGTGTACTATCTTGTAAGCATCGTTAACCACGCTCCGTATGGCATTGAGCCTAAAATTTTTCCATTCCATATCGATGGCCGTATTTTTCATTTCACGAGGGTTTTTATGGTGTTCTTTCTGAAAAGCATCGATACAGGCATCACAATAACAAAAATCGTATTCGGGCAGTTCTACATCTTGTACCAAATTGTAATTGGGCAACAGGCCGATAGGCAGAAAAATATCAGGAAAACGAATGTAATCTAGATGTACGCTTTCAATACCTTCAACTTTTGCCAAACCTTCTACCAGACTTAAAACATGGTTACGCGATTCGGGTCGTGTTGGGCATAGCCATTGATAATAATCGACATAAGGACGGTTATCAAAACAGGATTTTCCATCCCTACTTACTGCATACCAATCGGGGTGCTGCAGGGCTATCGAGTCGTCGGGACGGTTCATGGCCATAATCCAAGCATGTACACGCAAGCCTTTTTCGGTTGCCAAAGGAACCAAACGTTCTAAAAGTTTGGCATCGGTTAAGGTATTTATTAAAACCTCGTCGATGCCTCCATTTTTATATTTTTCAAACTCATTAAGATAGTCTTCATTGCTTCTTTTGGCATCGGCAGTAATCCATACTCCAAATTTGAAAATCGATTCGGATTTTATGTTTTCAACCACCTTACCCTTTTGTTCGGGGACTTTGTTGTTACACGAAAAAACAGCAAAAACAAGCAGTATGCCTATTGATTTGATGAATTTATTTTGAAATAATTTTTCCATTTTCTTTAATGATTAGTGTTTTATTTGAAAAAGGGCTTTTTACCGAAATGTTAAATCCTGTAAGATGGTTTTCCATAACGGGTGTTATCGTTTTATTGTTAATGTTGATATCCTTTTCTGAAAGGTTTTTTACCGATAATGCCCAAGCCTTGTGTTCTTGATAATATTTTTTTTGTGCCCGGTAAAGTTTAAACAATTCCCATTTTATCTTTTCATCTTGCGGAATAGTAAAAGTATCCCGAAGGCCTATTTCTTTTGAAGAGAAATAAACATAGCCCCATTTTTCGGGTTCGTGCATGTTTATAACACCCATGGGCGACCACACCCAATTGTATTCCGGAAGGAACTTATCGTTTTCGCCTTTTTTGCGGTAATATTTGCCATTTGTAACCGTATGGTCCCAATTTACCCGCGAAAAGTTAACCCTCCAAAAATTATCGGCCGGAATATTGTCTTCAAAATACGATATTCTGTAAGCGGCCCAAGGAATGGCTATTTCGAGCGTCCAGCCTTTATCTACATCGTTTGGGTTGTTTAAGGTTCCGTTTATCTGTACGGCCGATTTTAATCCGGTAAGTGTCCAATCATTCAAAACGGCATCGTTTTCCCTGTAAGGTTTGGTTATAAACAAATCCCAAACGGTATTTAGGGCATTTATTTCCAGTTCGTAATAATTATGGGTATCGCCATCGGGGTCGATAAACACTTCAAAATCGTTGTTGTAAAAAATAATGGTATCACGTTGTTTTAGGTTTGCCCAAACATGCGGCTCGTCCATTTCTACATATAGATAATAATATTGTTCGTCCCAAAGCATTTTAACCTTGGTTTGGTATTTTGGCGTTTTAATGCCTTCAATATCTATAAAAGTATTGGTCCATTTGGCCTTTTTCCAAGATTCTTCCGTAGCATTTCCATCAATATTTATACTTTCGGAAGTTTTATAAGCTATGTATTGTTCGGGTACCGTACTTTGATTTTTTTGCGCACAGGCAAATGCACAAAAACAGTTTAATACAACCCATAATATCTTAACTTTTTGCTCCATAATTTTACAGGCTATTATTTTTTGTAAATGCCACTACTTCGCTCAATTTACCAAATGCCATGGCTACAACGGTATCGGCAGCACCGTAATAAACGGCCAACTTATCTGCTTTTGTATCATGCAATGCTGCACACGGAAATACCACATTGGGTACATCGCCAACAGTTTCGTAAAGTGCATTGGGCGCTAACAGATAAGGTTGTGTTCGGTACTTAACCTGGTCGGGCTTATGTTCGTCCAAAATAGCGGCTCCCATGGCATACCTAAAGCCGTTACAAGTGTTTATAACACCGTGGTACAACATAAGCCAACCTTCGTTGGTAAGAATGGGTATTGGCCCTGCCCCTATTTTGGTACATTGCCATGCACTGTCCTCAAAAGCTGTTGCTTTCATAACGCAACGGTGTTCGCCCCAATATTTCATGTCCGGGCTGTAACTTATATAAATATCGCCAAAAGGCGTATGCCCGTTATCGCTTGGCCGGCTTAGCATGGCGTACTTTCCGTTAATCTTCTTTGGAAATAACACCCCATTTCTGTTAAACGGTAAAAAGGCATTTTCGCATTGAAAAAACTCCTTAAAATCGAAGGTATAAGCTATACCTATGGTCGGACCGTTATAACCATTGCACCATGTAATCCAATAGCGGTCTTCAATAAATACAACACGGGGGTCGTATTTGTAATCGGAATCTATCATAGTGGTATTGCCTGCTTGCATAACAATAGGGTCGTGATTAATGTTCCAATGGATACCATCTTTGCTGAAACCTGCAAAAATATTCATCTGCACCGCTTTGTTATCACACCTAAAAACACCTGCAAAACCGTCTTTAAAGGGCACAACAGCACTATTAAATATACTGTTTGAAGTAGGAATATCGTACCTGTTTATTATGGGGTTTTCGGTATAACGCCACATAATATCGGTACTGTTTTTGGGTTTATCCTGCCAAGGAATACTGTTCATGTAGTTTAATCTTTATATTTTTTAACTTTATCTAACCAAGTAAATTTTAAAATTACCGTTGTTATTATAAAAACCGATAATGTTAACCATGTTTTGGGATAATCACGAATCATAAAATATATGGGGAGCAAAATCATACTAGATTGCCATATAATGCCAACAGCACAATTTAGCATATCGGATATAAATCCGTTATTTTTCAAGAGCGTTGCATCCTCAGATTTCAATTCTTTATAAACAGGTTGCCACCACCCCCAAGGACGTACATTTTTGTAAAACGATTTTAAGGTTGCCATACTGGTTGGCGGTGTAAAATAAGTTCCCAGAAACGAACCCAATAAAGATACTAAAAAGATAATGGGAAAGAGATAAATGGCCGGTGTATGTGCCAAATCGTATATTAAAGTCCCTGCTTCAAAATCATCTTTGTTCTGGTCCATTAAAAACTGAAGTGTTGCCACAACCAATCCGGATGCCATACCCCAAAAATAACCCCAACCATTAAAACGCCACCATATCCATTTTAAAAAATTGGCTGCTACGTAACCACCGTAAAGTGCACTAGTAATCCAAAGTGTGATGGAATTTATGGATTCTGAAAAAAATCCCATTACCACACCCAAAATAACAATGGCAAACGATGCTATATGACTGGCTTTAATATAGTGTTTGGGTGTTGCTTCCGACTTAAAATATTTTTTATAAATATCATTCACAATATAAGCTGGCCCCGAATTGACAAATGCCGAAAACGTTGACATAAATGCAGCCAGAAGTCCTGCCAACAGTAACCCTTTTATACCTACGGGCACGTGGTTATTAATTACTTTAGGCAAGATAACCTCCAAATCGGCCGTGTTTAAGGTGCCGGAAGCTGCCATTTCGGGCGATAGAAAAACAAGAGCCAAAACCACAATACCACCAATAAGCAAATATCTTGGTACAAAAAGAATTAGGTTTGTAAAACCACTCATATAGGCAGCTTCCTTTACCGAACGTGTCGATAAAATACGTTGCATATCGTAACTGGGCGTTGGCCCTGCAATACTAGAAAAAAAGCCTTTAAAAAGTGACATCCCGATTAAAGCTCCAAACATTTTATAGCCTTGAGTATCGATTAAATTATTAAAAGCCTCGAATTTTCCGGTCCATGTTCCTTCCAACTCCCATTCAAACAGCGTATTGGCCCAACCTTCGGGTATCACGCTGCTTATTTGTATATCGGTTACAGTAAAAAAGGCATATCCGGCAATTAAAACACCTGCAATTACCATAATGCCATACTGCAACACCTCGGTAGCAACAACCGAAAACATACCGCCTTTTACTGTATAAATAGTTGTTAAAAAAATAATAAGCAATGCATAACTTTGGTCGGAAGTTAACAAAACGTTACCGCTTAGGTTTAAAGTTAAATCCCAAGGCAAGATAACGGTCATAAATTTACCGACACCTTCAAAAAAATAAGCTATAAATCCTATGGAAGCGATAATAGCAAAAACAGCTACAATTAAATGGGATGCTCTTCCTGCCCTATCGTCACCAAAACGGGTTAGAATCCATTCGGAGCCCGTCATAATATTGGAACGCCTTATCCAAGCGGCCAAAAAAACCATAATAAAAATCTGGTTCCATATTGGCCACATCCACATAAACATAAAGCTTTTTACGCCATATAAAAACAGGATACCTACCATCCAAGCGGTACCCGAAACATCGAACATTCCGGAACCATTACTTAACCCCAGATAATACCATTTTATACTTTTTCCGCCAAGGAAATAGGAATCCAATCCTTTAGATGCCCGTTTGGAAATCCAAATACCAACACCAAGTGTTAAAACAACATAGAGTCCTATTATTAAAACATCGATAATATCCATTATTCACCGGCGTTTTTATTAACACCCCAAGTTGTATTGGGCGTTGCTCCCATTACAAAATGCAATGTACCGCCGTTTAAAATAGTTTCGTGCGTTATGTTGGTTTTATTAAAAGGTTCACCATTTAATGTCGCCGATTGGATATAAAAGTTTTTATCCGAAACGTTTTCGGTTTCAATAACAAAAGTTTTTCCATTTGGAAGATTAAAAGTTGTTTTTTCGAACAATGGTGTACCTATTTCGTAAGTTGCCGAAGCTGGATTTAAAGGATACAATCCAACTGCACTTAATACGTACCAAGCACTCATTTGTCCGCAGTCTTCATTACCGCTTAATCCATTTGGTGTTGTATTGTATTGGGTGTCTAAAATACGTTTTACCCAAAATTGGGTACGCCACGGCTTATTTGCATGATTAAACAAATAAGCGATATGGTGACTGGGTTCGTTACCATGGGCATACTGTCCTATTAACCCCGTAATATCGGCAGAAATATGGTTGCCCGTAATCTCGGAACTTTCTGTAAATAATTGCTCCAATCGCTTTGTAAACGTTTCGTTACTACCGTGCAGGGCGATAAAACCTTCTACATCGTGTGGTACGAACCAACTGTGCTGAAAGGCATTGCCTTCGGTATAATCGGTTTGTTTTCGGTGGTTGGAATGTTTGGGGTCGAAAGGTTCGTTCCACGATTTGCCATCGGCCGACTTACCACGCATAAAACCAGTCTCGTTATCGAATAAATATTGATAGGCTTTTGAACGTTGTAAAAAATGTCGATAATCGTCTTCTTTACCAAGTGCCTGCGCCATTTGTGCCACACACCAATCGTTATAAGCATACTCTAAGGTTATGGTTACCGATTCGTCCAACAAACTGTACGGAATATATCCGTGTTTTTTATAATGTTCCAAACCACGTTCATTTTGCATCATGGTGATTTTCATGGCTTCGAAAGCTTTTTCGGCATCGAAACCACGAATCCCTTTTTTGTAAGCTTCAACAATAACAGGAATGGAATGATAACCCGTCATGGTATTGGTTTCGTTGCCGTAAAGTGTCCAAACGGGTAAGATGTTTTTATCTTCGTAATACGCCAACATGGAGTTGATAATATCGGAAACTTTATCTGGCTGAACCAATGTTAGCAGTGGATGTTCTGCCCTAAAAGTATCCCAAAGCGATAATGTGGAATATGCCGTATAATTGTTTGCCTTTACAATACTGTCATTGCCCGTCCTAAACTGGCCGTTTTTATCGCTAAAGGTAACGGGAGCCAATTGTGTATGATAAAGTGCTGTATAGAAAATGGTTTTTAGGGAATCGATGGGTGTTTCAACTTCAATTTTGGAAAGTGTACCATTCCATGTATCGCGTGCGTTTTTCTTTATTTTTTCGAAATTAAAATCGGACGCGTCTAAATTTTCCTTGGCATTGGCAATGCTTACCGAAGATAAAGCCACTTTAGCCAACACTTCGCTACCTTCTTCATTATTAAAAAACAATTGGGTTGCTGTTTTAACACCTTCACCTATATTTTTATTTTGAATGTTGCCATCGACATACAAATTACTTTTTACAATAGGTTTTGAAAACTTGGCCGTAAAAAATACTTTTTGGTTGGCTGCCCAACCTTTACTAAACCGATAGCCGCTTATGGTGTAATCGTCTTCAATGTGCAATGACGTTTTAAGTACCCTGTCCCAATTTGCTCCAAAACCCAAATCGATAACTACCGATTGTTGGTCGTTTTTCTTAAAGGTGTATTTGTGATAGGCCGTTCGTTTTGATGTCGATACTTCTACATTAACATCATGATCCTGTAAAAAAAGTTGGTAATAACCTGCGGATGCGCTTTCGTTTTTATGGCTGTATTTTGATTTGTATGGAATACTATCCCTATTTTTAGGTGTTACAGATAAATCGACCTCTTTATTGATGGGCATAAGCAGGACATCCAACAAATCGCCAATACCCGTACCGCTTAAATTTAGATGACTGAGCCCGATTACCAAAGAATCGGAATAATGATAGCCCGAGCACCAATCCCAAGCCGATATACCATTTACCGGACTAGCCTGTACCATCCCAAATGGTACACTTGCACCCGGATATGTATGGCCGTGGCCTCCGGTACCAATAAAGGGATCGACGTAATCTGCTACTCCTATGCTATCTATTTTTGTTTTGGAGGCTTTGTCAACACAGGCAAACATTAATAAAACTACACTTACAATACAGAATCCTTTAGCCATCTTATTAAATTTTTTTATAAAGATATAAATTTAATCAAAATAAATTAAAAAAATAAAAGCTGGAAAGCCTTTATAATGGGAATTTAACAAAATTGGATAAAAATAGAATGATTTGAACAGTATTATTTCATGACCACAGGAATAATTTCTCCTTTCGCCAAACAATACTTATCTATTTGAGCTTCGGTAAAATTTGTTGTGTAGTTAACCGCCTTGACCTTAAACCCCACGTTTCTTAGCTTATCGAAATAATCACGTCCATAAACCCGGACATGATCGTATTGCCCAAAAATTTTGGCACGTACTTTCTTATCGGTTATCGAATTGTCCTCGAAAGTTTTTTCCCTGTTTAAATCCTGCGGAATTTGAAACACACCCCAGCCATTAGGCTTCATCACCCTATATAATTCTTGCATAGCTTTGGTATCGTCGGGAATATGTTCCAATACATGATTGCAAAAAATGACATCAAATGTATTATCTTCAAAAGGCAAATTACAAATATCGGCCTTAACATCGGCCAATGGTGAGTTTAAATCGGTTGTGGTATAATCTAAATTTTGCTGTTTTTTAAAACGGTTGTAAAACGCCTGTTCGGGTGCAAAATGCAAGACTTTTAATTTTTCTTCGGAAGTAAAAAAGTTGGTTTCATTTTGCAAATATAGCCACAATAACCGATGGCGCTCCAAAGAAAGTGTACTTGGCGAAAGCACATTGTTGCGTTGGTTTTCATATCCGTAAGGCAAAAACGTTTTAAAACGTTTCCCGTCAATGGGGTCGGTATAATTGTTTCCCTTTAAGAAAAAAGCAACAATGGGGCGTATTAAAAAACTAAACCGGATAAGTATTGGCCGCGGAATAGTATTCAATATAAACTTAAAGAGTTTTTTCACTTAAAATCTTATTTAAAAAATAACATATACGCAACAACAATAACACCTAATATTAGGCTGCCCACAATATAAACCAGAAATCCCAGACTTAAATATTTAAGCGAATTTATCAACGTTTGCTTTGTATTAAGCGAGTACAAACTCTTAAAAATACACATGTTATAAATAAAGAAAAAAAGCATTATACAATAGGTATAATAGGCAAAATCGAGACCTATTAAATTACACAAAATTAGCTGTAATAGTAATGAAATATAACCCAAATTAGCTTGAATATATGTATTAAAAACCAAGTGTTCGCTAAAATTGTGCTCTCTTTTTATAAAAACTAAATATGTTATAATGGCGTAAAACGGAAGCAATGCCAACATAAAAAAGTTGTAATAACTATACATTATTTTCACAAATCCATTTATGTCGAAAGAAAGTGTAGAACCATTTGCATTGATTTTATTTCCATCGGCTACAAAATCCGAAAAATCAACTGAAATTTCGAGAGGAAAAATTTTATAAAAAATAACAGCAATTGTGGTATATAAAATTAAATAAGTAAATGGCTGAAAGTATTTTTTACGAGCACCGCTAATGTAGGCTTCCAAAACATCTTTAGGATTTTTAAAAAGACTGAAAAACGTACGCCAAAAATTGTTTTCCCAATTAAAAAATGGCCCAATAAATTCGTTCCAAGTCCCTTTAATAGAAAGTCGGCCATTTACTGTTTTACCACCACAATTAGGGCAAAATTTATCGTTGTCCGTTATAGGGTTACTGCAACTTTTACAAAGCATAATTAGGTATATTTAAGGAACGGCAACTTGCCTAAACTCATCCTCTTCATTACTTTCAATACCCAAAGCGTTATAAATATAGGCAAAAGTTGAAAGTAGTTCCGGCTTGCCATTTACAATGGCTACATCGTGCTCGAAATGCGCACTGGGCTGGTTATCTCTTGTGGTAATGGTCCAACCATCTTTATGTTGTTTTATACGCTGCGTTCCCATATTTATCATAGGTTCTATGGCTACTACCATACCTTCTACAAATTTCTTACCTCGGCCTCGTTTTCCATAATTGGGCATTTCGGGGTCTTCGTGCATTTTTTTACCCAAACCATGTCCAACCAATTCACGTACCACACCATAACCATGGTCTTCACAATATTTTTGAATGGCATAGCCCACATCGCCCACTCGATTATTGGCCTTAAACTCTCGAATACCTATATAAAGCGACTCTTTGGTAATTTGGAGTAGTCTTTGGGTTTCGGGAGCTATTTCTCCCACAGCAAAAGTATAGGCATGATCGCCGTAAAAACCATTTTTTAAAGCACCACAATCTATGGATATAATATCGCCTTCCTGCAAAGGTTTATCATTAGGAATACCGTGTACCACCTGTTCGTTAGGACTCATACAAAGGGTGTTAGGAAAATCGTAAAGTCC
>JBKEDH010000016.1:0-21679 GCA_047975295.1 Aestuariibaculum sp. | reverse complement strand
AACGTTAGCTGATATTTTAACCCGCAACTCACAATGAAATTTGAAGCACAAATAAATCGAATTAAAAACAAACTTGACAAACTACGAAACTCAGACCTAGACTTTGAAATTTTTGGTTCAGACACTCACGAATATATTCTCAAACCGACCAAGACAGAACAAGAATTAGAAAAATTTGAGAGAGAGAATCAAATTAAATTACCCGAAGAATATAGAGAATTTCTTTTGTCTGTTGGGAATGGTGGTGCTGGACCATATTACGGACTTGAACCACTTGAAGCAGGGAGAGAAGTTGATTTGGATTATAAAGACGGAAAAGACTTAATAGACTTATCAAAAACCTTCCCTTTTACTGACCACTGGAATGTTGAATTTCAAGAAATGAATGACGACAATTACGAAGAAATTGAACAACAAAAAATTGAAAATTATTATGACAACAAGTTTGTAACTGGACTTTTAAGAATTTCAAATTTTGGCTGTGGAGTAAGATTGAATATTGTTGTAAATGGGAAAGAGAAAGGAAATATTTGGGTAGATGATAGAGTAAATGAAAATGGACTTTTTCCTGATCCATATTTTGACCAGACAGAAAGAATTACATTTCTTGATTGGTACGAATTATGGCTTGACAAATCATTACAAGAAAAAAACATCAGCTAACAAGGTATTATCAAAAGTGGGGCTGAACGGCTTCGATTGGGCATTTGTACAAGGTTCAACTTTCGTTCTTCGATTGAACTTTTGTGCTAAAAATCTCCGCCTTCGGTAATACCCGAAATATTGGCATATATTTGACTGAACCCATTACTATCAATGAAAAAAGAAAAGCTTTATTAGTTATTGATATGCAAAAAGGCTCTTTCATGCCAAAAATACCAAGATTTGATACAACTGGAGTTGTTAAGTGAATAAATGAACTTGCCAAATTATTTCGAGAATTAAATCATTATGTTGTTTACATATAACACGACGGAACTGGAACTGAGGAATTTGAAAAAAATGCTACTGATTGGGAAAATCTTGACGATTTAATTGTCGAAGCTACTGATATTAGAATTGACAAATATGCAAAATGATGTGTTTTATAAATCTGAACTTCACTAAAAACTAAAAGAATTGAATGTGAATAAATTGTTTATAACAGGTTGAGTAACTGACTTTTTTGTTGAGTCAACAATTTAATCTGTTTTAACTAAGGATTATAATATAACAGTTATCGAAGATGGACATACAACCAGAGAAAGACCACATTTGAAAGCAGAACAAGTGATTAAATATTATAATTGGGTTTGGCAGAATAGGATACAGACGAAAGGACATTAAAGTAGAAAAAACGGAACGAATAAAAACGTTTTTCAACAATGTATAACCGCAATTACGGCGGATTCGACTACGTCCGAATCCACTCGAAATTGCTAAGGTCGTTTTTAAACCGAAAATTATCGTATATTTACCCGTAACTGACGGTTACACGAGATCGTTGGCCTGTAAATCCAGATAATTTTTGAATATACCTGTTGATTTAAGAAATTTAATAGATTCTGAACAAACCGACTTTATAGTTAAGAGCACAAGAAATTTTCCGAAAAAGAAAGGAATAGTACTTTTGCTGTTCGCATTGTTTTGGAATACTTTTGTGAGTATTTTTGTTATTGCTTTTATTGTTCCAATAATAAGAGGTAAAGAAATACATTTTAAAGTAAATGATGTTCCAACTTCTGGTAGTTTAGATAATTGGGAGTCGATACTAGTTCCAAGTTTAATTATAAGTTTATTCGTTTTTGTTGGTATTGGAATGTTAATTTGGGCGTTAGTCCAACTTATACAAAAAGGAGGGTATTTTGTAGGAACAGAAACTAGATTTATAAAATATAGAAACGGACAAATAATTATTAAAGATTGGGAACAATTTTCGGGAAACATCAACATAAACAGTAAATCCGAATTAGGAGATTTAGAGTTAGAATTAAGAACTGGAAAAGTGAAAAGAGGAAATGAAGGTTCTGACAAATTTGTACCTGACTTAATTTATATTTCTGGAATAAAAAACGTATTTGAAATTGAAAAAAAATGCAGAATTAGAATTCAAGAAAATGACCCTACCCCTAAAAAGTAGTAATGTATAGTCTCAATTATGGCAGATTTTCCAAACGGAAAAGTTTTTTGTCTAACAAAGTTTGAAATTCCCAAATATGCGAAGGCGGTTTTTAAAGAGATATTATTGCTTTGTCAATATTAAAAGTATTTTGTTTTGAACCCTTTTTTTAGTTCCATCCAAAAACTCAAAAACCACCCTTTTATCTAAAATTAAGGATAAATATTGATTCGTTTTAAGAATATATTTCGTTTTGTAACGAATTAAAACTAACTTACTTATGAAAAAAACTTTACTCATTGCTATGGGTCTTATTGCTTGTGGCCTGTATGCACAACAGGATATGTGCGGTACCGTTACGGATACTAAGGCATATTTAGCAGATCTTAAGCGCATCGAGAGCACAAAAAAAATTCGAATGCAAACCAGTGCTAAGACAGCAAGTGGTACCATGCGGTATGTAGCCATTAATCCGGTTATTTATAGAAAAGATGATGGTACGGGAGGCTTGACTTTTGAACAGCTTAATACGGGATTAAGTAATATTAACGCTTCTTATAGAGCGATAGGTATTGAATTTTACATTTCGGGAGCCGAGAGCGATTTAACCAGTATTAACGATAGTGAGTTTTTGGCCGGAAACTATACTTCTTCCAATGAAAGTACTAATCATGGTATTTACGGAGAGAGCGATGCCATTAATATTTATTTTGTTGATGCCACAAATTCGGGAGTTTCCGGATATGCGCCACGAATACCGGCCAATCAATCTGGAAACAAGGCAACTATGGCCAATCCTTACGTTACAGGTAAGGTGCTTTCGCACGAATTGGGGCATTATTTCAACTTGATACATACACACCAAGGTTCTACCAACTCCGATATTACCAAAAGAGAATTGGTAACGCGTTTGGATGTTGAAACAGGAGGACGATTACCTGCCAATTGCAGTACCGAAGGTGATTTGGTTTGCGATACCCCGGCCGATCCGTACGGAAGAACCGATGGTACCACTACTACCAATAACTGTACGTTTGCGAGTACCATAACCGATGTCAATGGTGACTTTTTTTCGCCTACACTTAGAAATTTTATGGATTATTACTTTTGTGATAATAATATTTTTACGTCCGGACAATATTCCAGAATGTCTGATGCCTACGATTATTTAACACGAGCTGGTGCACCATTTAATTTTTCGGCACCTTTAACCGTACAATCGGCTCCGGCAAATGTAACAGTTACCTTAATGAGCGCATCGGTTAACACAGGAGCAACTGTTAGCAGGACTGATGTTTCTGCAGTAGAAACCGGATATATTGTAGAACGGGCAACATCGGTTGATGGCGATTATGTCCCTATTGGGGGTGTGGCTCCCAATACAACAGAGTTTGCCGATACCAAAACAGAGGCGGGAGCAACTTACTATTATAAGGTTAAACCTTCCAATAACCCAAGTATTTCATCAATTTCCGAAGCAGCTGTAATGCCTATTTCGTGTGGTATGACTGTAACCAATGTATGTGCCCGTTGGCATTAT
The DNA here is from genome assembly GCA_047975295.1 of Aestuariibaculum sp. GTDB lineage: Bacteria > Bacteroidota > Bacteroidia > Flavobacteriales > Flavobacteriaceae > JBKEDH01. Next base: position 18,041 of record JBKEDH010000016.1, on the reverse strand, counting down.
ATCCAGTTGTTTTCTCTATTTGATACCGATGGTACCACACAGCTTATCCATAACGAAAGCACTATAGAAGATGGGTGTTCCGAAAATAGTTATGGCGATTTTTACAATACTTTTTCTGCAACTTTAGAAGCAGGACAAACATATAGTTTTAGAGAAAGACCAGTGTATGATAATGGTGCCTACTCACATTATTGTAACGTTTATATAGATTATAATGGTGATGGTGATTTTGATGATGCTAATGAAACCATATATGCGGCAACCAGTAGGGAGTACGATATTACCAGATCATTTGCCATACCAACCGATGTAACCGACTTGGCCGAAGTAAGGTTAAGGGTTATTACGACATACAGTAATCCAATAAGTAGTGCTTGTTCCACTATCCAGCAAGGTGAGTATGAAGATTATAAAATTGTATTAAAAAACGAAACAATGGGTGTTAATGAGAGTTTATTGGCAAAAAGTCTTCAATTATACCCCAACCCCAATGATGGTAGAGCAATATACTTAAAAGGCAAACAAGCCAATACGGTACAAACTATTAAGGTTTATGCTGCCAATGGGCAACAAGTTGATGTTTCCTTTAACAAAACCCAAGAAGGTATAGAGATTGTTTCTTCGGGTAATCTTAGTGCAGGGCTTTACATTGTGTCCATTACAACCGATACGGAAACCCTACAGAAAAAGCTTATTGTTAAATAGGCAAGAGGAATAAAAGGGTTCATGGTATTAAAAGCCAAATTCCAAGTTTAAATATTAGGGATTTGGCTTTTTTTAGTTTTATCCTTTGGATAAGGCAAAAAAACCGAAAAAAGGAAAGGCTTTAAATTATAAACAGCCTAACATTAGGTTTTAATCTTAGTGCAAACCAACATTATTTTGTTGTTATCCATATCTGTGGTAAAAAACAAATAGGTATCTCCTCCATCTTTAATGCTAAACTTTTTTCTAATTTGAGAAACGGTCTCAGGAAAGTTCCGTGTTGTAATATTGGCTTTTGTAATCCCCTGTTTTTTTATCGCTTTTTTGTTGAAAGGAATTACGTTTTCAATTTTAAAAATACGTCCCGAAAAACCAATCAAATCTTTGCTTGTATATAAATGGGAATGTTGGTGTAGTTTAAAAATATTGTATTGTTTTGCTACCAAATGGAATGCCCCTGTCTTTAATATGGCACTATTGGGTTCGTATAAAAAACCAAGTGGTAAGTGGTAGGGGGCTTCGGTATGTTTTTCTTCCTCTAAATAAAATGAAAATAACTCAGGGGTACCATCTTTAATATTTACCGTTTTAATCGAGATGGTACTGTTAAACTCCTTCTCCAAAACCCAAAGAAGTTCTTTTACTTCGTTGTTTACTGCAATAACATGGATAGTTTTTACATGTTTTAGTTCGCCAATTCCAACCGATAAATCCAATAAAGGCGATGTTTTAATCAGAATATTTTTAGTGTGCTTAAACAATATGTCGATATGTTGGGGTACATCGGGCAAACAGTCTTTTAAAAAAAACACCTTGCCTTTACTGTCGTGGCGTCTGGAAGGATCGATATAGATCCAATCGAAAGAGGTATTGGTATTCTTTAAATATGTAATACCATCGACAGGATGGGAATCGATATTGTTAACATGTAGAGACTTAAAATTATGCGTTGCAATTTTAGCGAGTATCGGATTGATTTCGCAATATGTTACCCTTTTAAAACGTTTCGAAAAATAATAACAATCTACACCAAAACCTCCGGTTAAATCTATAATGCTTTTGCCCAAAATAAGGTTAGCTTTATATTTTGCGGTAATTTCAGATGAGGTCTGTTCGATATTCAGTTTGTTGGGGTAATAAATTTTTGGAGTGTTGAACCAAGAGGGTAATTTCTTTTCAGAGCGTTTTTTGGCTTCGATCTGCTCGATAATTTCCTTAGTTTCAATATGCTTAAAATAAAGGCCTTTTAGCAGTAAAATGGAAACATCTGCATATAGATTTGATGTGATGAAATCTTGAGCTTCGGTATTTAGAATCTCGGTGTTCAAAAGAAAATTAGATATTTTTGGTGATTTTTTTAACGATTTTATTTTCCGAAAGAAATTCTTTTAAAATGACTTTTATGGCGGTATAGGAAGGAACGGCAAGGATTAAACCAACAATACCAAATAAAATCCCTGCAATTAGGATAACCAGAAAGATTTCCAAAGGGTGCGACTTTACACTTTTTGAAAATATAAAAGGTTGACTGAAAAAATTATCGACCACTTGCCCAATTAAAAACACCACCAAAACCCAAAATGCTTTGGGCAGTATAACTTCGCTAAAACTTTCGCCTAGGTTACTGGTCATGGTAAGCGCCAACATTAACGCTGCACTAATTAACGGTCCAATATAAGGCACTAAATTGAGCAAAGCGCATAAAAAGGCAATAACAATGGCATTTTCTACCCCTACTATTAATAAGCCAACGGTATAAATAATAAACAAAATGAGAATTTGGAATACCAAGCCAACAAAATACCGCGAGAGTAGGTCTTTAATTTTGGTTGACGATTTTTTCCAACGAGATTCTTTTCCTGCAGGAATAAAAGTTAAAATACCGTTTTCGAATAATTGACTGTCCTTTAAAAAGAAAAAGGATATGAATAATACCGAAAACAATCCGATACTAAAACTGCCCAAACCGCTAATAACCGAGTTAAAAAACATGGGGATAAAAGCAAAATCGAGTTTGGCGAGTAGGTTAGAATTTTTTATCGAGGTCTCGATATCGATTTTATGTAAATCGAAATAGGTTATAATTTCGGTATATAGATTTTCGATATTAACTTCCAACTGTTCGATGTTTAAAAGGGCTAAATTTTGACCCTGCTCGATAATTAATGGAATAAATAAGCTAATTAATCCCAATATAAGCCCCAGTAAAATAGCCATGGCTACAATAACGGCAAGTGTGTTTTTTAATTTTAACCTATTTTGTAAAAACAGTACAATGGGTCTGCCTATAAGCGAAATAACACCAGCTATGGCAATATACCCGATAACCGAGCGTATTTGGTACAGAAAGTACAGTAATATGGTAATGCCCAATACAATGCCAATGGCTCTTAAAATACCGTTTGCTATGGTTTTCGAATTCATAGGGTAAAGATATAAAACACTTATGTAGTAAATGCTATAAGTTGTTTGGTAATTTCGTATAGTGCAATATTGGTAGCCTGCACTACATTCATACTGCTGTTTTGCCCGAACATATTGATATGGACAGTATGGTCGGACAGTTTTAAAATAGTTTCCGAAACGCCAAAATTTTCATTGCCAACTACTAAAACAATGGGTTTTTCTATTGAAAATTTAAAATGATGTATAGGGATGCTAGATTGGGTTATTTCCAACGAGATAATTTGTGCCTGTTCATTTTTTAAATGGGCAACGACCTCTAAGGCAGATGGTTTAATTTCAAAATCTATGGCTTTTTCGGTGGCACGGGAGGTTTTGGAAATTTTTCTGCCCATATTTATACGTTCACCGCAAAGTAAGAGCTTGGATGCTCCAAAGGCATCGCAAATTCTAAATAGGCTTCCTATATTGGGCGTGCTGGTAATATTATCGCAAACTAAGGTAATAGGAAACCGATGGCTTTTAAAGGTGGTATTATAATGGGTAAGTTGCACTTTGTGTGTGTTGGATTTTTTCTAGTTTTTAATTGCTCGCGAAATATGCTTATAACTGGATATCCGGCTGTTTGCGCTTTTCGTACTTTAAATCCTTTAGCATACTCGATTTTATACCGATAAAGAAATTCCATGATCCTCTTGAGCTAAACGGAACCCAGCTAAAATTCATACGCCAGCTTAATAAGTCTCGTTCAAAGCGCAATTGGGTATAGGTAAATCCGGCATTTTTTAAATCGTAACCCGACGATCCGCCAACAGACCATTTATCGGATAATTTTATGTCGCCCGAAAACATTAGGGAGTGCGACGATATTTCGTTTTGTCTCCTTGCGTTCGAGTAATTTACGGCATAGGCAATGCGTAGGCTCCAAGGTATTTTGTATCGGTACAGTTCGCTTTGCTCGTCGGTACCTTCGTCGTCGTCGTTAAACTGTCTGTTGGCATAATCTTCGGAAACTCCAAGTAAATCGTCGTCACGACCACCACTTCTTAGGTTTTCTTCAATACCTCTGTCTTTTTTCTTTTCTTTTTTATCGCCTTTGTTAGAAATAGACCAGCTTGTGGTTAAGTTGGCACTAGTTAGTCTAAACAGGCTGCCTCCGTTATCGATGTTAAATTTATCAATACGGTTATTGTTATTGTCTAGAGCGTAGGGATCTAAGGTTGCACCAAAGTTAACACTCATTTTATTGTTAAATAGCTGGGTGCCGCCGCTCATTCTAACAGGGTTCCATTGCAGCGAATCGCCGGCAAAATTATACGATGTCGAAAAATTCAAATTGTTTAGTAGTACAATTTTTTTTGGTTCGGTAGCGGTGCTGTCCTTATCACGTATTTTGGCCTCCAGATTATTAGCTAACGAAATTCCCATGGAACTGGAAAATGTTTTTCCGGGCGAGCCAAAAAGACCACCTTCAAATCGGGTGTAATCAACATCGCTGGTTGTAAGTCCGTCTGCACTAACAACTTCGTAGGTGTCGTAATATTTGTCGAAAGCAGGATTTATACTATAGCTAATAGATGGCCGTACCACGTGTCTTATAGCTTTTATTTTACGGTCTTGTCCTTCTTTTTCAAAATTGAACATACCGTAAATGGTCGTTCCTAAACTGGTGCTGAAGTTATAAGTCCTAAACGCATCAAATCCGTTAACATCTTCGATAATTGTCTCGCTATTTATCCTGTCGTAGTATTTATTAATGGTTTTAAAAGTCCAAACCTCGTTATAGCTGGTACTTGCGCTTAAACTAAAGTATTTAAACACTTTAAAGTTGGTGCTTAAAGGTATGGAATGCTGAAAGCCTGTTTTGGCATCGTCCCACATTTCCTTTTTAAAGAAAAGGGAGTCGGTTGTGGAAATTCTGTTTTCTCCCCTAACCGAATACTGTAAATTTATATTTTGGATAATCCCTTTTTTCGAACCTGTTTTTGGTGCAAAGGGATAAATCCTACCTACACTTCCCTGAAATGTGGGTAGGGTCATGTTTATGGTTTCTGTATTGGTGTTTTGCGAATGGGTCGCGGCCAAACTTATGCTAACCGATGGTTCGCCCTGAAATGTTTTTTGGTACGATACCGAAGACGATAACGTGTTATTTAAAAATGCGCCCGAATTTATTTGGTTTATGGAGTTGCGGTAGTATTTGCTGCTTCCCATGTTTACCGATGCCGAAAACCGCGAATTGGGGTTGGCTTTGGAGTCTTGGCTATGCGACCAACGTATATTGTAAATGGTGTTTCTGGCGTAGTCGGAAAATCCACGTTCACTGCTAATTAAATTTTCGTATCTCACCCCAAAATTTCCTCTAAATTTGTAGCGTTTGGTATAAGTACTTTCGGTACGGAATCCGTAGCTGCCATTGGTATAATAATCGCCCAAAACGGCCAAATCTATATAGTCGCTAATGGCAAAATAATAACCGCCGTTATTTAAAAAATAACCACGTTCGTTCTGTTCTCCAAAACTGGGGATTATTATTCCCGAAGTTTGTTTTTCGGTTTGTGGAAAAAATCCAAAGGGAACAAATAGCGGAGTGGGTACATCGTAAATATACATATTGGCAAGGCCTGTAACTATTTTTTTGCCGGGTACAATTTTGGCTTTGTGTAGCCTAATGTAGTATTCGGGATCGTCTAAATTTTCGGCAGTTGTGTATTTGGCATCTTTTAAAAAGTAAACCGAATCGTTTTCTTTTTTGGTAAGTGAGGCAATTACGGTACCTTCTCCCTGTTCGGTCTTCGAGTTATAAATTAAGGCCTTTTTCGATTTGGTATTAAAAACAATAGAGTCGGGCTCTACCACACTGCTACCTTGGGTAAAAACCGGATTTTGTGTGTAGCCCTGTACAGAATCCTGTATGCCTTTAGCGTAAACGGTACTTGTGGTGTAATCGTAAATAATGTAGCCGGCCTTGATGTTCATATCGCCATAATCGATGGATGCGTCGTTGTATAAATATAGTTTGTTTGTTTTTTTGTTAAAGGTTGTATAATCGGTGGCATGGTATTTTACCGAGTGCTCTAAAAGTTCCTTTTTTGCAGGAATGGAGTCGGTTCTTGTCGAGTCGGTTTCTTTTTCAATACTACCAATTGTTGCCAAACTGTCTTGTTTTACCACAAGGCTGTCCTTGGCCGTTCGGTTTATGGACCGTCCTTTTTTAGGCAAGTCTTGGGCAAAGTTAGACATGTTGATAAACATGGTAAAACTTAATGCAAAAAGTATTTTAAAGTTGATTGTACGCAACGCTTTTAAATGTATTTTTGTAAAAGTATGGCTCGGTTTTTGAATTGCCAAAATTACATATATTTTTCTGTGATTAATGGATATTTCTATTAAAATTTCAAATTAAGGTTTAATGCCGATTTAACCAAAAGTTAAAAACTTTTTAATGTGCAAAAACCTATTGAAAACCATTTTATTGATTGGCAATTTTTATATGGATAAAAATAGGTCATGGAAAAACAATTAATTTGAAATTGATGGTTGACATGAAAACGAACAGGATACCGCTTTTCGTATCTTTTATAATAGTATTAACATTTTCTTCTTTTTTGGGTACAAGCGATGCCCAAAGTAAATTTGTGGTGGTTTTAGATGCCGGGCACGGAGGAAGGGATCCCGGTAATACCGGCAGTGGATTTAAGGAAAAAGATATTGCTTTGGGGGTTGTGTTAGAAGTAGGGAAACTTATTGGTGAAAATCCGGAAATCGATGTGGTATATACCAGAAAAAAAGATGTTTTTGTCGATTTATTTAAACGTGGGGAAATTGCCAATAATGCCAATGCCGACCTGTTTGTTTCGGTACATTGCAACGCACATGGCTCGACGGCACATGGTACCGAAACCTTTGTGCTTGGTACGCACCGTAACAATACCAATTTCGAGGTGGCCAAAAAGGAAAACTCTGTTATATTTTTAGAGGAAGATTATACGACCAAATATGCCGGTTTCGATCCTAATTCGCCAGAATCGGTAATGAGTATTTTAATTAGCCAAGAGGAGTATTTAGACCAAAGTATCCAATTGGCGAGCTTAATCCAAAATAAGTTTACAAAACGGTTAAAACGTGTAAACAGAGGGGTGAAGCAAGCCGGGTTTATTGTGCTACACCAAACCGTAATGCCAAGTGTTTTAATTGAAATGGGCTTTTTAACCTATAAGCCAGAAGGGCGTTATCTTAATTCGGCCAAAGGGCAAAAGGATATGTCGAAAGCCGTTGCCGATGCCATTTTGGAATATAAAAAAGCAATCGATGGCAACGTGAGTAATTATACTTACGGTAATACGGAAAATGATGATGTGCAAACGGTCGATATTTATCCCGAAGTGACTTTTAAGGTTCAAATTGCGGCGAGTTCAAAATCATTGGAAACCAAGCCTTATAATTTTAAGGGACTGTCAACTATTTCGAAAACAAAAGAAGGTAATCTGTACAAATATTTTTATGGTAATACTTCAAATTATACCGAAATAAAAAAACTTCAAAATAAAGCCAAACAAAAAGGCTATTCGTCCTGTTATATTGTAGCATTCAAAGGCGGAAAGCGAATTAGCTTAACAGATGCCCTAAAAACAAAACACTGATTAAGAGCTTGTTTAAATTTATATCAAATTGTTTTTCTATATCTCTTTTTGTGTGTATAATTTTGTTAAAATTTTATCAAGTAGCCCAGCTATTATCTTCTATTTTGCCTCATTCTTCATCAAAAATAAACTATGCAAAAAATCTATAATACAAATTTAAACAGGCTCTAAGACAGGTTCTTTTTAAATTTATTATAAATTTGTAGTAGCAAGCAGATTTTAAATGGGCTTGGTGTTAAAATAAAATAATGGCTTTAAAAATATCAAAAGAAGTTAAAACAGGGGTACTGGTAGTATTGGGTATAGTCCTTTTTGTTTTCGGATTTAATTATTTAAAAGGGATAAACCTATTTGAATCTACCAATGTATATTATACCGAATTCGATTATAATGCATTAACTACAGCTTCTCCGGTAACGGTAAAAGGTAATAAGGTAGGCAAGATACAGGATATAGAATATCAATACGATACAGGAAAAACCCGAGTGGCATTTGTAGTAAATAAACAGCTTGAATTTTCTAAAAATTCCATAGTAAGGATGTACGATACCGGTTTAATGGGCGGCAAAGGTATAGCGGTGGTTGTTAGCGAAGAAGGGGAAGCAGCTGTTCCGGGCGATATTTTAAAATCGGAAGTAGAAGCTGGTTTAATTGGTAATCTATCTAAAAATTTTTCGGGACTAAGCCACGATTTAAACAGCACTCTACATTCGGCCGATACGCTTATGTCCAGTTTGAACAGGATTGTAAACGACGATTCGGATAAAGGATTGAAACAAACCATAGCAGAGCTTAATCTAACATTAAGTTCGTTTAGAAATACATCGAATTCCGTTAACGGTCTGGTGTCCAAAAACAACCAGAACATAACCGAAATCTTGAGTAATTTAAAGCAGACAAGTACTGATTTGGCTGTGTTGGTAAACGATTTAAAAGATGCCAATATGAGTGCAACGGTAAGCTCTTTAAATACTACTCTTACTAACTTAAACAAGGTTTTGGTTAATGTGGAATCGGGAAAAGGTTCCTTGGGCAAAATATTAAAGGACGAAAGTCTGTACAACAATTTGGAAAGTGCCACCAAGGAAATGGAAGAATTGTTACGTGATATAAAACTGCATCCAAAACGCTATTTTAGAATACTTTCCAAAAAGGAAATTCCATATACCAACGACCCAACTAATTAACACCCCTTATGCAGTATTTGTCCAATATATGTTTTGCCATTGTACTTGTTTTTGGAGTAGGTTATTTTACCAAAAACATAAAAAAGCTTATACGCAACATTAAATTGGGCCAAGATGCCAATGTAAGCGATAACCGCTCGCAACGTTGTAAAAATATGGTCATGATAGCTTTGGGGCAAAGTAAAATGGTGCGTCGTCCTATTGCAGGTATATTGCATATTTTGGTTTATCTGGGATTTGTTATTATCAACATAGAAGTATTGGAAATTATTATCGATGGCCTGCTTGGTACACATCGAGTGTTTTCGTCTGTAGGTAGTATTTACGGTATTTTAATAGGGAGTTTCGAAATCTTGGCTGTTTTGGTTTTGGTCTCGGTAATTATTTTTTGGATACGCCGAAATGTTATTAAGTTGGCTCGTTTCTGGAAACCGGAAATGAAAGGTTGGCCAAAAAACGACGGTAATATCATTTTATATTTCGAAATGGTACTAATGTCTCTATTTTTAATTATGAATGCTACCGATATAAGTTTTCAAGCGGTCAATTCAGGAAATATTATTAGCCAATATATAGCACCTTGGTTCGGAGAACTTTCCGCAGAAGTATTGCATATTATAGAGCGAGGGGCATGGTGGCTGCACATTGTGGGGATTTTAATATTTTTAAATTACCTGTATTACTCAAAGCATCTACATATACTATTGGCATTTCCCAATACGTTTTATGCAAAAGTAACACCTCGGGGTAAGCTTAATAATTTAGAAGCTGTAACCAATGAGGTGAAAATAATGATGGATCCCGATGCCGATCCGTATGCTATGCCCGAGGAAGGAAACAACGAAGAAATACCGGCAAAATTTGGAGCCAGCGATGTACAAGATTTAAGCTGGGTACAATTGCTAAGTGCCTATACGTGTACCGAATGTGGGCGCTGTACCAGTGAATGTCCGGCAAACTTAACAGGAAAAAAACTATCACCTCGAAAAATAATGATGGATACCCGCGACCGATTGGAGGAAGTAGGTAAGAATATGGATGCCAACAATGGAGAATTTAAAGACGATGGCAAACAGCTATTGGGCGATTATATAAGTGCCGAAGAAATTTGGGCTTGTACTACTTGTAATGCATGTGCCGAGGCCTGCCCGGTAAGTATCGACCCATTGTCCATTATTATCGAAATGCGACGCTTTTTGGTTATGGAACAAAGTGCAGCTCCGACCGAACTGAATAATATGATGGCCAACATAGAAAATAACGGTGCCCCTTGGCCGTATAGCCAAATGGATCGGTTAAACTGGAAAAATGAAAACGGATAGTTGGTGATTATAATTTTTTTTAATTAACAATTTTTACGAAACACGCGACTAACAACCAAAATGGGCAATAGCTTAAAGTAAAGTGTAATGAGCGAAATATTAAATGTACCAACCATGGCAGAGCTTATGGCTCAAGGCAAGCAGCCCGAAATATTGTTTTGGGTAGGCTCGGCAGGTAGTTACGACGATCGAGCAAAAAAAATTACCCGGGCCTTTGTAAAAATCCTGAATTTTGCTCAAGTCGATTTTGCTGTTCTTGGTACCGAAGAAAGCTGTACGGGCGATGTGGCCAAACGTGCCGGAAACGAATTTCTATTTCAAATGCAGGCCATGGCTAACATCGAAATATTAAATGCCTATGAAGTAAAGCGAATAGTCACCGCTTGTCCACATTCGTATAATACATTAAAAAACGAGTATCCGCAATTGGGAGGACACTATAAGGTGCAGCATCATACCCAGTTTCTCGGTGAACTTATACAAATGGGAAAGTTGGATATAAATACCGATGTGCTAAGGGGTAAGCGTATAACTTTTCACGATCCTTGTTATTTAGGACGAGCGAATAACGAATACGAAGCACCCCGTGAAATATTAAAGGCACTTGGGGTAGAATTGGTAGAAATGAAACGCCATCGCCGTACCGCATTATGTTGTGGTGCAGGAGGCGCTCAAATGTTTAAGGAACCCGAAAAAGGCGATCAGGATATTAATGTACTGCGCACCGAAGATGCATTAAAGACCAAGCCCGAAATTATAGCTACAGGTTGCCCGTATTGCAATACCATGATGACAGATGGTGTAAAAGCTAAGGAAAGAGAAAACGATATAGCCGTATTCGATGTAGTCGAATTAATAGTCCAAGCACAAGGTTTATAAAAAAATCATTGGAGAAAAGAACAAACACCGCTACATTATAAGAACAAGGAAACAAAACTTGATTTTGGTTTGGTGGTAAAAACATGTTAATTTATAAATTGTTCTTGTTTTCTAGCTTTTCTATTGTAAAAACAAAGAATTAATTAATAGAAAATAATCAACCAAAAAATACTATGGTTTAAAAGTATTTTTAATGCTTTTAATCGGAATAGTAATAATAAAAATAAAAATGATAGTAGATTTTAATACACTTCCCGAAGAATCACGTGTCTGGATATATCAAGCCAGCCGTTCGTTTACCGATGGGGAAATAGAAGAAATAAAGGAAAAACTTCATGTTTTTATAGAAAACTGGACGGCACATGGTAGCGACCTAAAAGCGGGATATTTAATTAAATACAAACGTTTTATTGTAATTGCGCTGGACCAAGTCATGATTAAGGCTTCCGGTTGTTCCATAGATGCTTCGGTAAAGTTTATCCAAGAGTTGGAAAATACGTATAGTATCGATTTATTGGATAAAATGAACGTGTCTTACAAACAAGGAGAATTTATTGCATATAAACCACTAATCGATTTTAAAAAAATGGCAAAAGATAAGGCCATATCAAAACATACTATTGTATTTAATAATTTGGTTACCAATATTGCCGAGTTTAACGAAAATTGGGAAGTTCCCGCAAGCGAAAGTTGGCACAATAGGTTTTTGTAGTTTTTTTACACCATGTGTTTCGTTATAAAAAAGGAGATTCCTTAAAAAGAGTAGTTTTAGAAAGAGAAAAAGACTCCTAATATATATTCTTAATCTTCATCCGGGAAAGTGGTGTGTTGGTAGGCTCCAATATCGGGGGAAGCGGTTCTATCCATATTTAAAATATCTGAGGGAACTTGTAAGGCAAATATGTCCAACCCCATATTTATTGCGGCCGATGTTTCGCCAATAATGAGTTTGTTTTTGGCAACATCCATAAAGTGCGGGTCTTGGTTAAAAATATTATTTTCGTAATGTGCCGTGTCGTCCAGATTATAATTAGCTCCTGTATAATTGTTGTATTCGTCCTTAAATCGGATTAAACAATTTGTAAATTTAAAGTTGAAACTTACAGTCTCGTTTTCAATTTCATCCAATAAAATTTCGGGATTGTCGTTGCCGTAAATAATACAATTATTAAAATTGGCTTCGATTAAATTGGTAATTGTTGCAGTATTTTCTTCATCTAAAACAAAATTATTAAGCAAAACAGAAGGGAACTGGCGTGCTGCACTATTGCTCCAATAATTTGTAATGGTACTGTGGGTAAAGTTATACCGTCCACCCAAAGTACCCGCAAACGACGATTGGCCGCTATTGTTTATCACGACATTATTACCGGTTATTTCGGTATTTCTTCCCAAAATACCAAAAGTACTTGAGTTATAAATTTGTGTATTGGTAATGTTTAGTTTGCTGCTGTTGGGGTTGCCGTCGCAAAGAATACCGACTGTAGCATTTTTAATGGTAGCATAATTGATATTGTTGTTGGTACTGCCTTCCATAATCCAAATGGTACCCCATTGTCCGGGTCTGTAATCGAAATCGGGTTCTAACCTGTCGCCTTCAAAGATAACTTGGTTTTCTAAAGTTTCTTCATTATTGCTAAAGCTTCCGTTTACGTTTATAGAAGCATCGGCAGTAACAATAATACCCGAATTTTCATGAAAATGTAATCTTGCTCCAGCTTCAATAGTTAAGACTTCATTATTGGGTACAGCGGCAAAACCGTAAATAACATAAGGCTTTTTGTTAGTAAAAGTAAGTTCGTCCAGTTGCAGCTCGCGACCCTGTAAATTGGTTTCTACCTGTTGGCCGTCTATGTTTAAGGTTAGGGTTTCTATTATTTTGGTACTTCCATCTCTGTTGGGATAAATAAAAACAGCATCTTTTACCAAGGTAATCAGTTCTACTTTTTGTAAATTATTGTTACTGTCAAATTCAATTTGATCGGTGTAAAGGTATTGTGTATCAGGATCTGAAAAATTGTTGTAATCTATGGTGGTTTCAACAAAAATATACAAGCTGTCCTTGGCCAATATTTCGATATTATCGAATACTTTTCCTGCAATGCCATCGATATTTAAACGGTAGTTAGAATTTTCTCCCAATCCCAATCTTACTGTAGGAATTACAATATCGTTGTTACTTTTGTTATATACTTTTAAATTATAGGTACTCGAACCAATATTGGTAAAAACCGTGTCGAGATAAACAGTATCTTTCGAGAAAATCAGATTGCCGGTACTTGGTGAAAATTCGAAATCTTTACGACAGGAACTCCAAGTGGATAAAAAAACTACAGTTAGCAAAAAATATAAATAGCGTTTCATTAAAAAGGGATAACGTAAGAGTTAATATTCAAAAATATAACTTTTAAAGTTAACAGCAATTTTACTTTAAAACAATGTATGTCTGTTTTTTTGTAAAAAGAATGTATTACAGTGTTAAAACAACATTAAAACGATGGTTTTTTGCGCTACTTTTCAGTATCTTTAAAAGAAAAAGCAATATGAAAGTTTTAATAACGGGAGCAACGGGACTTATTGGGAGCGAGCTTGTAAAACTTTGCTTAAAACAAGGTTTTGTGGTGAATTATTTAACGACAGATAAAAAAAAGATAAGTAAAGCGGTTAATTATCAAGGGTTTTATTGGAATCCTCAAGCCCAAGAGATGGATATAAACTGTTTAAAGGATGTCGATGCTATTTTTCATTTGGTAGGGGCAAGTATATCCAAACGTTGGACACAGTCCTACAAGGTTGAAATAATTAATAGCCGAAAGTTAGGTACACAACTTCTTGTACACAGCTTAAAGGGAGAAATGCATACTGTAAAACAAGTTATTTCGGCCAGTGCCATTGGTATTTATCCCGACTCGGAAACCAATTATTACGATGAATCTTTTAAAACTCCATCAACCTCCTTTTTGGGAGACGTTGTAAAAAAATGGGAACATGAAGTGGATGCGTTTAAGCTATTGGGCATTAAAGTTTCTAAAATTAGGATTGGTATGGTGTTTTCTAATAAAGGAGGGGCTTTAATGGAAATGGTTAAACCTATAAAATATAATTTGGGAGCCGCTTTTGGATCTGGTAAACAATGGCAATCGTGGATTCATATACGTGATTTGGTCCAAATGTTCCTGTATGTTTTGGAGAATAATTTGGAAGGAATTTATAACGCCATAGCTCCAAATGCGGTAAGTAATATAGAATTGACCAAAACTATTGCTAAAGTTTTGGATAAATCTTTGTTTTTGCCCAATATTCCAAAATTTTTAATGAACCTGCTTTTGGGCGAAATGCATGTTTTGCTATTTGAAAGTCAACGGGTAAGTTCTAAAAAGATTGAAGATTGTGGGTTTTATTTTAAGCACCATCATCTTCAACCGGCTTTAGAAGATTTGTTGAGGTAGGTGTGAACTAAGATTTGTATTCTTCTGCGGTCAATTCGGCAATTTTACAGATAACCTCGGTGGCCTTGATTATACTTTCAACGGGAACATATTCGTAGCGACCGTGGAAGTTGTGTCCACCGGCAAAAATATTGGGGCAGGGAAGCCCCATATAGCTTAATTGCGAACCGTCGGTACCACCCCGAATAGCTTTTATTAATGGTGTTATGTTTAATTGTTTCATGGCTTCTTCGGCAATATCTACAATATGCATAACGGGTTCTATTTTTTCTTTCATATTGTAATATTGGTCTTTTATTTCGGTAGTGATAAGTTCCCTGCCGTATTGCAAATTGAGTTCGTTAGTAAGTTTTTCCATAACCTCCTTTCGGGCTTCAAAATGTTTACGGTCGTGGTCGCGTATAATGTATTGTAAAACGGTTTCTTCAACTTCGCCTTTAATAGAACTTAAATGGAAGAACCCTTGGTAGGCTTCGGTGTGTTCGGGTGTTTCAAGCCTTGGTAGCGAGCTTATAAACTCTTGGGCAATGTACATGGAGTTTACCAGTTTACCTTTGGCATAACCGGGATGTACGATCTTTCCCTTTATTTTTACCACGGCACCAGCGGCATTAAAGTTTTCGTATTCCAGTTCGCCCACTTGGCTACCGTCCATAGTGTAGGCCCATTCGGCATTAAATTTTTCGACATCGAATTTATGGGCACCACGGCCAATTTCTTCATCGGGTGTAAAGCCTATTCTAATCTCACCATGTTTTATTTCGGGGTGGTTTATTAAATATTCCATGGCCGATACGATTTCGCAAATACCCGCTTTATCGTCGGCACCCAAAAGGGTAGTACCATTGGTAGTAATAAGGGTTTGGCCTTTGTATAACAGTAAATCTTCGAAATAATCGGGAGATAGTACAATATCTTCTTCTTCGTTTAAAACAATATCCTTACCATCGTAATGTTCTATAATTTGTGGTTTTACATTGGCTCCGGTAAAATCGGGCGAGGTATCGAAATGTGCTATAAAACCAATGGTAGGAACTTCGTGTTCCACATTACTTGGCAAGGTGGCCATAATGTAGGCATTCTCGTCTATGCTAACATCTGTAAGTCCAATGGTTTTTAGTTCTTCGACCAATTGATTTGCCAAAACCCATTGTTTTTCGGTGCTTGGTGTTGTGTTCGATGTTGGATCCGATTCAGTATCAACGGTTACATAGCTTATAAAACGTTTAACAATGTGTTCTTTTGAAATCATGGTAGAAAGGATTTTTTGTTTTTTGTTGAAATTTTAAAACAATTGGCACTATTGCTCTAAACCTATTTCGAAATTTATTTCGATTTTACAAATTGGTTGAAGTTGTCCAAAGACATCCAACGTTTTAAATTATTTCTTCAGTTTTCAAAAATACAATTATTAATGCTTTACCTTTCAGGATTTGATAGATTTTTTATTTAGAATATTTCGAAGTAATTTTGCAGAAATAACACCGCATGTACAAACTGCTTTTACGCCCTATCTTTTTTTGTTTCGATCCCGAAAAAATCCATCATTTTACATTTTCGTTAATAAAATTCACCTGTAAGATTCCGGGGTTCAAGGCTTTATTTCGTAGCTTTTATGTGGTAAACGATAAACGTTTGGAACAACAGGTTTTTGGGCTTACTTTTAAAAATCCGGTAGGTCTGGCAGCAGGTTTCGATAAAAATGCGGTGCTGTACAACGAATTGGCCAATTTTGGTTTTGGCTTTATCGAAATAGGAACGGTAACACCCAAAGGACAATCGGGAAATCCAAAAAAGCGCCTGTTCAGGTTAAAAACCGATAATGGTATTATTAACCGTATGGGCTTTAACAACGCAGGTGTCGAAGCTGCTATTGTGCAACTTAAAAAAAATAAAGGGCAATTAATAATTGGTGGCAATATTGGTAAAAATACCGCAACAAAGCCCGAAGATTATACCAAAGATTATTTACAATGCTTTAATGCCCTGCATCCATATGTAGATTATTTTGTGCTTAACGTAAGCTGCCCCAACGTAGGGAGCCATGCCAAATTGAACGACAGGGATTACCTTGAGGAATTAATAGGAGCTACGCAGGCGGCCAATAAAACGTTTGATGAACAGAAGCCTATTTTATTGAAAATTGCTCCCGATTTGAACAACATCCAATTGGATGAAATTATAGAATTGGTACAGACCACAAATTTAGATGGGGTTATTGCTAGTAATACATCGGTGGACAGGAGTGGTTTAAAAGCTTCTGAAAAAACTTTGGAAACCATTGGTAACGGTGGTTTAAGCGGGCAGCCAATAAAAGATAAAAGTACCAAAACCATACAATATTTGGCCGATAAAAGTAACCGTACTTTTCCTATAATTGGTGTTGGTGGCATACATTCGGCAACCGACGCTATAGAGAAAATAAAGGCCGGAGCTACTTTGGTACAGGTCTATACCGGATTTATTTACGAAGGGCCCGGTTTGGTTAAAAAGATTAATAAGGCTTTGTTAAAGTAAAAATATGTTTTTATTTATGGCCAAGCCAGTGGCTTAAAATGCTCGCCATAATTTCGTTACATGATTTAATGTGTTTTGCTCCACTTTCGATTTCCACAACCGTTTGGACAAAAGGTTTGTTTTCCAGGTCGCAGGAAGCATGTTCCAAAAGTAGTACCATAGTTTCCTCCGTAACTTCCAGATGAAATTGAAGGCCAATAACGCGGTCTTTATAGCAGAATGCTTGATTGTTGTTGGCTTCGGAGGAAAGTAAATGCAATGCTTTTTTGGGAATTTGAAACATATCGCCATGCCAATGAAAGGCAATGGGATTATTTTTAAAAAGTTTGTAAAACCAAGATATTTGTATGCTTTCTTCTGTTGGTATAACAGGAAACCAGCCTATTTCCTTATGGTTTGCTTTACTAACTTTTGCACCCAGACAACCCGCAATTAATTGTGCACCCAAACAAATGCCCAGTACTTTTTTGCTTGCTTGGATGCAGTTTGTAATAAATGTTTTTTCTTCAGGTAACCAAGGGTGCTGTTCATCATCATAAATTCCCATAGGACCGCCCATAACGATTAAAGCATCGATTTCCGAAACAGCGGGCAATATATAATTGGCTGTGTAAAATAGGGTTGATGAAATACTGTGGTTGTTCTGTTTTAACCATATTTCCATATAGCCTAAACCTTCAAAAGGAGCATGTTGTAGATAATGTATTTTCACACGAATAAATTTAGAGCCTGTTTAAATTTATATCAATTGTTTTTCTATGTCTCTTTTTGCGCATAATTTCATTAAAATTTCATCAAGTAGCCCAGCTATTATCTTCTATTTTGTCTCATTCTGTATCAAAAATAAACTATACAAAAAGTCAACCATACGAATTTAAACAGGCACTAAGTTATAAAATAACTTAAATTACAAATTTATTGCTTTTTCGGATGTTT
>JBKEDH010000198.1:0-7868 GCA_047975295.1 Aestuariibaculum sp. | reverse complement strand
CTGCCCGGTATTGAAAGACTGGAAACCTGTGCGCCATTTACCGAGATTTCCATAGAGGTACTCGCTGCTCCGGTTGATGCTACATAAACCTGTAATTCAATTGGTGAAGCCGTTTGCAGATTGGGAAAATCGAATTCAAAAATCTGTTCGGACTCAATATCGAATCGTTCTCCAAACCAACGTCTTCCCAGAAAACCAATGTTATAAGTATCGACCTCATGAAATTGATAATCGTTAAACGTATTAATGTTTACTGTTGGTACTCCAGAAGGTTGGAACATAGTCTGTATGCGCTTTCCGTAGCCCGTTCCCACATTAATATAGTAATAGGTTTTATCGGTATAACAATTAATGTTGGTTTTACTTTCGGCATTATATCCTTTTGGGCCACGGCCGTAAAACAAAATATAATCTTCGTTATTGAACACACCATCTTCCTCTCCAACAAATTTAATCGCATTCTCGACAACATCAAAGGGCTGATATTCCGAATTTAAATACGGAATCATATCACCTCCATTGCCATAAAGCCTAATATTTCTGGGATCGACATTATTCACATCTACTCCCAATCGGCTTAAAAAATTCTTGGTAAGCCTAAAAACACCAGTAGTATCGATATAAAATTTATACCAACGGCCTGTAGCAAGTACCGAGTTTGAAACAGCCTGTTGTTTTCTTGTTTTTGATATAGATTTTCTATTAATTGCCGCACTATTCCCTTCTTTGTAGTTTAAGGTAAAAGCGACTACCTTTTTATAATTAGAGCCTCCGGTATTTATAATCGGACTAAGTTTGAAAAACACATAATTAGTTCCCCTTGCCTTTGAATTATTCAATGAAAACTCCAATTTATTTGGAATAACGTCCACATCCAAACTACCCAATTCACCTTTTAAAATAGGAGCATAAACAACATTGGTAACCTGAACAGAAGATTCATCTACATTCATTGCTTTCCACTGGGTTACAAACCTTACGCCTTCTTCGGGAGAATAACTAAAAAATTCTTCGTTAAATGACGGAACTACAAACGAATAGCTATCACCAAAAATGGTTTTATCCGATTCCCATTCGATATTAAAACTTTTTTGCTGCCCGTACAAAACAAGATTCAACAATAAAAACAAAAGAAAAATTCCTCTTTTCATCACATTTATTAACGTCGATAAGATGCACATATTATTAAAAAAGTGCAATTATTTTTTATAACCTACAAAGTTATCTATAATAAATATTATTTGCTAACGTTATTAATCGACATAAGCGACAGCCTTAAAACCAAAAAATGTCGGCAAAACGGTTTACATATCGGTTTAAGTGTGTTATTTTGTGATTTGAATAAAAAAATTAGCTTGTAGTGTTCGGTTAATTGCTATATTGCAGTGCTAAAACCTATAAATTATTAGTATATTAAAATATAGATATGAAAAAAACAGCAACATTCAAGATTTTGTTTGTTATAGCCCTAACCATAACAGCTACTGGCTGTAAAAAGTCTTCGGGTTCTGGTAATGTATCTCGTGGAACAGGGTGGCAAATAAACTCCAGAGATGGTGGTTTTCAGTACAATACTAATTACAGAGAACAGGAAACTTCTCCGGGCTTGGTATTTGTTGAAGGCGGCACCTACACAAAAGGTAGGGTTCAGGACGATGTTATGCACGATTGGAACAACTCGCCAACACAGCAACACGTCCAGTCTTTTTATATGGACGAGACCGAAGTTACAAACGAAATGTACCTTGAATATTTAGATTGGCTAAAGCGGGTTTATCCACCTTCGGACGAAAGATTTAGAGCCATTTACAACGGTGCCTTACCAGACACTTTGGTTTGGCGCAACCGACTAGGTTACAACGAGGTAATGGTAGAAAATTATTTAAGACACCCTGCTTATGGGCAATACCCTATTGTTGGTGTAAGCTGGATTCAAGCTGTCGAATATGCCAATTGGCGTACCGATCGTGTTAACGAGCTTAATTTGGAAAAGGCAGGTTATTTAAAACGCGATGCCAAAATTACCGATGTTAACGCAGAATCTACTTTTAACACAGAAACATATATTAACGCACCTACCCAGACCTATGGTGGCAATCAAGACGTTAATACCGGAAACCAAAGACATGCACGGATCGATACCGATGGTAACGAAACCAATATATACGCCACAAGGCAATCGGGCTTAATATCGCCAAAATATAGGCTACCTACCGAAACCGAATGGGAATATGCCGCTTTAGGATTAAGCGAACTTAGAGACTACAATATATACAGAGGACGCAAAAAATATCCTTGGGAAGGACAATATACCCGTAATTCAAAGCGTAAATATAGTGGCGACCAACTGGCTAATTTTAAACAGAGTAAAGGTGATTATGGTGGAATTGCAGGATGGTCAGACGATGGTGCCGACATTACCAATGCCGTAAAATCGTACGAACCCAACGATTTTGGACTTTACGATATGGCCGGTAATGTGGCCGAATGGGTTGCCGACGTTTACAGACCTATCGTGGACGATGAATATAACGATTTTAACTACTACCGAGGAAACGTTTATACCAAAAATGCCATTAACGACGATGGTACTGTTAAAGTAGTAACCGCAAACGACATTATTTACGATACACTTTCGAACGGTAGAGTTGTAGCCAGAAATTTACCTGGTGAAATATTACAAGTACCAATTGACGAGAACGAAACCTATTTACGTACCAATTTCGATAAAAGCAATCAGGTAAATTTTAGAGATGGAGACAAAAGATCGTCGCGCGACTATATTACCTATAACGATGACGAAACCGATAACCAAGACAGTTATACCCGTAGAATGTACAACTCACCCGAAAACATTGTAACCACCGATTCTCTTGGAAACCCTATTAGAGAATACGATAAATCGAACAAAAGAACATCTTTGATAAATGATGAAGTTCGTGTTTACAAAGGCGGCTCTTGGAAAGACAGAGAGTATTGGTTAGACCCTGCCCAAAGAAGATACTTTCCCCAAGATATGGCAACCGATTATATTGGTTTTAGATGTGCCATGTCCCGTGTGGGTACAAAATCTAAAAGTAAAAACAAAAAAAGAAATTAATTCAGTATAATGCCTTTATTCATATAATAGAAAAGTCCTATCAATTTTGTTAGGACTTTTTTATAATTTTATTTCAACACACCAATACTCTAAACCTTTGGAAATAGCTCAATTACACCAATTGTTTTTAAACTGCCATTCGGCTTGTACCGATACCAGAAAACTAATGGCCAACGATATGTTTTTCGCCTTAAAAGGCGATTGTTTTAACGGCAATACTTATGCCAACCAAGCTTTGGGAAAAGGAGCAAGATTCGCCATTATTGATGAAAAGAGATTTAAAACATCCGAAAACACAATCTTAGTTACTAATGTATTGGAAACCCTACAAAAATTAGCTGCTTACCACAGAAATTATCTAAACACCACCATTATAGCACTTACCGGTAGTAACGGCAAAACCACAACCAAAGAACTTATAAACACGGTACTTTCTAAAAAATACAGTACAACAGCTACCGTAGGCAATTTAAACAACCATATTGGCGTGCCCTTAACCTTATTATCCATGAATAAAGACACAGAAATAGGTATTGTGGAAATGGGTGCCAACCATTTAAAAGAAATTGAATTGCTATGCAGTATCGCAAAACCGGATTATGGTTATATCACCAACTTTGGAAAAGCACATTTAGAAGGCTTTGGCAGCATAGAAGGTGTTATTAAAGGTAAAAGTGAAATGTACCGCCATTTGATAAATAACCACAAGACCATTTTTGTTAACGGTAGTGACCCCATTCAGGTTGAAAGAACCAAAAATGCAAATAGAATTATCTTTGGAGATACAACCGATACTTCAATCCACATCCATTTTATCGATGCCCAACCCAATGTTTCTGTTAGGTTTAAAAACCAAAAAATAGAAAGTCATTTAATCGGAGCTTACAATTTTAACAACATTGCAGCCGCTATTGCCATTGGCGATTTTTTTAAGATTGACGAAAATGCCATTAAAACAGCTATAAGTAACTATATTCCCAAAAACAACCGCTCGCAAATAATAAACAAAGGAAACATTAAAATTATTTTAGATGCCTACAATGCCAACCCAAGCAGTATGCAGGCTGCCTTAAACAATTTTGATAGGTTACAGGACAATAGCAAAACAGCTATTTTAGGCGATATGTTCGAATTGGGTCGTTCTGCAAATACAGAACACCAAAATATTGTAAACTTAATAGAAAAATTAACCTTGGATAATATTATTTTAATAGGTTCCAACTTTTACGAAACAACCTCGGTTTCCAAAAAAATAATAAAATTTGAATCGTTCAACGATTTTAAGGCCTCTTTCAATCCATCAACATTAAAAGTATCGACCATTTTAATAAAAGGTTCTCGAGGTATGGCTTTAGAACGTGTTTTGGATTTATGGTAACAAAAAAGTATTTCCTTTATTTCAACTTTGCTACTAAGCAGAAGTTTTACGATATGTTTAAATCAGTATTAAATTTAGTTTAAGAAGATATAAGTTGAATTTATTTGGAATTTGCTTAAGTTATATTTGTCAAAAACAAGAATGGCAAATGTTTTTTATGTTATTATATTACAGTGTCTTATAACGATATTCGTTTTAAAACGAGATTCTTTTTTTAAATATCTTATCGCTTATATTGGTATTATTCTTATAGATTTCATCTATGAATTGGGACTTTTCGTGTATTATGATTTTAAGACACTTCCTATAGAGACCATGCCCAGTGCTTTTAGATTACTAAAAGGTCCTCTACTATATTTTTTTTGTTTGCAATTAGTAGGTAAGTCTGTACCCAATTTTAAAAGTACAATCCATTTTTATCCTTTTGTAGCTGTTTTTGTACTTAACATTATAGTCCTTACACTAACCTTTAGCAATTCGGAAGAATTAGGATTTTTAAATTTTTACAAAAATTTATTTAATGTCTATATATTTTATTGGATAACCTATTTAATTATATCCATTAAGGTTCTGTATAAAGCACCAAAAATATTAAAAGAAAATATACCTATTAGATTTACAAAAATTTTAATTTGGTTTTTATTAATAACGGTTGGTGTCTTTTATTCCATTTTTATGCTCTCGGACATTAACCAAATGGAGTTTGAATATTCTATTCTTAAAACAGTCTATTCATGCTTGTTTTTTGTTCAATTCGGAATTTTGGTGAAAATTAGTTTTTTTGGATTTCAACCCTCAAAAAAAGAACTTACTTTACAAGCTAAACTTTCCGATAAAAGAAATGGCTTGCCAGACAGTATCCGAAAATCCGAACCAAAAAAAGAAAACATAAAAAAACTTACTCCCGAAAAGAAAGAACTGTTAACAAAAAAATTACAGCAAATCTTGGAAGGAGAGCAACTTTTTAGGAACGAAAATTTAACACTCGACATTTTGGCCAACCAAATTCAAGAGCCAAGACACATACTCAGCCAGTTTATAAAAGAAGTTCATGGCTCTTCATTTTACGACTATATAAACTATTTAAAGATACAATATTTTAAAAGAAAACTAATTTCCAATATTGAACGTAGTATTTCCGACATATATCCTACCGCAGGATTTAAATCTAAAACCACATTCTACAAATATTTTAAAAAATTTAATGGTCAAAGTCCCAACGAATTTAAAGAAAACCTCTTAAAATCCCGTACATAACATTTAATTAATATTTTATTAACAGAAGCTAATAAGTTGTTTTTCTGTTATTTAAACAAATTTTCATATCCATATTCGACCAAATTAGTCCATCTTGGCTAAGACGAACCAATTCTTATAAAGCCTCCCATACATTTACTCAAAATTTAAAACCAAATTTAATTATTAACGCATGAAAAAATCACTTTTAGGAATTATGGCCAGCCTATTATCCATAATATCTTACACACAAAACAATGTTAAGGGCAAAATATCCGACGGAACAATACCTCTTCCTGGAGCGTCTGTTTTTATTGCTTCCGAAGAAAAAGGGGCTTCATCGGATTTTGACGGAAATTTTTTAATTACAAATATAAAATCCGGAAATTATCAATTAACCATATCCTTTATTGGGTATGAGACTAAAAAAATAAACATTATAGTTCCCCAACAGGGCAATTTAAACCTTAACGAAATTACACTATCGGAAGGTGCCTTATTAGACGAAGTTGTTATTTTAGGGAATTACAGACCTTCGCAAGCAAGAGCTTTATCGTTAAAAAAATCTTCCATAGTTATTTCAGAGGTATTGGCGGCTGATGCCATTGGAAAACTACCGGACAGAAATGCAGCCGAAGCCGTACAGCGGTTACAAGGAGTATCTATCGAAAGGGATATGGGAGAAGGCCGTTTTGTTTCTATTAGGGGAACTCCTATACAATGGAGTGCTTCTATGCTTAACGGCAACAGAATGCCCAGTGCCAGTGGCGACTATCAAAACAGAGGTGTACAAATGGATATTTTCCCTTCAGAATTGATTCAATATGTAAAATTATCAAAAGCCATCTCTCCGGATATAGATGGCGATGCTATTGGAGGCTCGATAGATTTTATAACAAAATCGTCTCCAAACAAGGAAACACTTACTGTTAATGCTGCTGGCGGATATGTCGATCAATCCAACAATACAACCTACAATACATCTATAGTGTACGGAAATAAATTATCTGATAAATTTAAATTTATCACTTCTGCCGTAATCTGGAACAGATCATCCGGCTTAGACCAGTATAGAGCTATTTACGACTATAACAATCCAGATCCGGTAAAATCGTATTCCATTTCCGAAATGCAACTAAGGGATTATGTGGCACAAAGACGTACATTGGGTTTTAACGCCGGTATGGATTACACCCTTAACGATAAAAACAAAGTATATTTTAAAGCGCTATACAGCCAATATCTGGATAAACAAAGTGTTAGAGAAACTTATTTTGGCTTTAATGCCAATAATGTTAAAGTACAATCGAGACATGCCGATTATTTAACCGATTTGTACTCTTTTGATTTGGGAGGCGAATCTTTACTAACCAATAAAATAAAACTAAACTGGTCGGTAAGTACAGCACGGTCGTCTTTTAAATTTAATTCTCCAAGCAATTTACCTAAAGACGACAGAGGGTATCCAATTGTAAATTTTACACAAACTATGCAATATGGCAATTTGTCGTCCAACGGTTTAAAGTATTTAAAAATAGATTCTCCAAATGGTATTGGTGACGACACTATTATATTTCCGGCCACACAATCCAACTTAGATCCAAATAAAATGGTATTAAACCAAATTATACTAGTGCAAAACAACAATAAGGAAAGAGATTATAGATTAAAAGCCGACTTCGCTTATAACGAAGAAAAAAAACTATCATTTAAATCAGGCTTTAAGCTTCTTAACAAATATAAAACAATAAACAGCCAAACATTGGTTTGGGTACCTGGAGCAATTATGGGGGTTCCCAATGCTCCATATACGTTTTTATCTTCTTTAAAAACAGAAAAATTCCCATACAACGGCGGATTTTTAACCGAAGTTGGAGAACCCTATAATAAAGACATTATAAACCAAATTACCAATAGTCAAATTGATAATATGTTCACCAATAGCTTTAGAGAAAGTGCCGGATTAATTCAAGTACAGGACGATAGTGCTGCTTCTAATATTGCGGCATCCTACTCTGGTAAAGAAAATGTGTATGCCTCCTATTTTATGGCAAATTATAAAATAACAGATAAATTATTGCTAATGGGCGGAGTTAGAAATGAATACAACCATATTATATTTAAAGGATATAAAATTTAAACAACAACAGAAGG
>JBKEDH010000178.1:0-5389 GCA_047975295.1 Aestuariibaculum sp. | reverse complement strand
TTGTCTTTACCAAAAGTGGTAAGTATATCTTTTACATAAGTTTCAAGTTCTTTGTCGTTTGCTCTTTCTTCTGAAGCAGGAAAACCAGGGTCTTGCACCCATCCAGAGTTATGTACTCCTGGTTTAGGATTGGGTTGTTTTCCTATTTCAGGAAGGGCATTCCAGCAGTCATCAAAAATTACAAAAATTGTTTGTATCCCATGTTTGGTTGAAATTTCAAGATACTTGTCAACACGTTTTTTAAAGCCTTCTTTATCTGCTTTATAAGCTAAACTATGCAAATACACACGCATAGTATTGAACCCAATACCTTCGGCAAATCCAAGTTCCTTATCAATGGTTTCTGGGTCAAAGGTATCTTCTTGCCACATTTCTAGCTGATTTATAGCTGTGCTAGGATTAAAATTGGCACCAGATATCCATTGATGCTCCGCATACCATTTGTCTGCTTTTTCTTTAGTCCATTTTTGGCTTTGTGCAATTGTGGATAAACTTATTATGCACATAAATACTACTACTATGTTTTTCATTACATTGATTTTTAATTATTCAGAGGGTATTTGTAAAATGTCGTTATTTGAAAACGGTATTCCTAAATTAGGAGTGCCATCATCATTCCAATGGATTTTTTGCATTCTAGGAGATCGTTTTCGACCACAGCCATTACCAGGATTATCGTTAGCATGGTAAAGAATCCAGTCTTCGGTTCCATCAGGCGATTTAAAAAATGAATTGTGACCTGGCGCATAGACGCCATTGGTTTCACTTTTTGTAAATATTGGTTCGGAATGTTTTGTCCATGCTTGCGGATTCATAGGGTTTTCTCCTGTTAATTGTAGCATTCCTAAATTGTAAAAATCTGTCCAACAGCCATTTGCTGAATATATAATGAAGACATCTTCATCATGCTGTAAAAATTGAGGGCCTTCATTAACACTAACGTGTGGCGGATTGATTTCATCGTCCAGATCGCCTTGTTTTTCCCAATTGTAAGTTGGTTCGGAAATTAATACGCGACGGCCATCAATAGTCCAAGGGTTTATCATTTTGGCTATATAAATATTTTGTTGTCCATTGGTGTCTCCTTCCCAACCAGACCAAATCATGTACATATGGTTTTTGTAGGTAAATACATTGCCATCAATTGCCCACCTATCTGGACTAGCAGCTATTTTTCCTTTAAATTCCCATGTGCCTTTAAATGGGTCTTCCGATTTGTTTTCAAGCACATACATACGGTGGTTATTGTTATTCCCATCATCTGCAGCGAAATATACATACCATTTATTGTTTATTATATGAAATTCAGGTGCCCATATTTCTTTAGAATATTCGGTGCCAATTGGAGGAGTCCAAATAAGTTTACTTTCAGCATTTTTAAGATCGGCGAGATTTTTTGTTTTCCAAAGCATTAAGCGGTTGCCTAATGTATGTGTATAGTAATAATAGCCTTTATAATAGGTGCTGTAAGGGTCTGCCCCAGATGGTAATAAAGGGTTTGTAAAGGTTTGTGCTGCTACTGTTGCAGTAAAAAACCATAAAACACAGAATTTGCTAATTGTATTCATATATTAATTTTTAATAACATCACCAAAACGAATTTTAACAGAATGACCTCCTTCAGGTCTTTTTATTGAAGTAATAACAGCTATTTCGTTAGGATTGGTTTGATATAGAGAAGACCAAATAGTTTGGATCCAATCCTCGTCAAAACTAATGGGTTGCTGCCATGCACGGTTTGTTAATTGCCATGTTTTACCATAATCTGAACTTATTGAAAAATCACCTTTATTATAGGTTAAGATTACGGTTCCGTCTTCCATAGATATTACGTAAGGAGCACCATTTTGGTTGGGTACAGGAGAGCCATGACCGCTTGGCCAGGTAATACCATCATCACTTATTTTATAGTATATATTGCAGGCCTCTGGACCACAAATCTCATAGGTTAAAATATATTTCCCATTCTTCATTTTTATCCAAACCGGCATACCAGGTCTTGATGCATTTTTACCTTCTTCAAAAGCTGCCCAAATTTCATCTCCCCACGACTGTCCAAGGTCATCAGAAATCTTTTCAGATATTATTTGGCAGTATGACACAGGATCTGTAACGTGCTTTTCATTGGCATACATTACTGCCAGTTTACCATTATCTAAAAACAAAAGGTGAGGCTCATATACTCCTTTATCGGGTGAGCCTAGTTCTCCCACATTACCTTCATTGGCATCTATAGTACTAATTTTAGACCATGAAATGCCATTATTGGTACTTTTGTAAACAGGTAATCGGTAAGATTCCTGACACCTTACAGAGCGACAAGCGAGTAGTATTGAGCTATCTGGAAGTTGTATCATCTGTGCATTATCCAAATCCCTGCCTTCATCTGTAATTCGGCTTATAGGTTGCCAAGTTCCACCACTATCAGTGCTTTTGGCAACTTCCAGGCGGTAGCCACCATCTACTTCAATTTCATAACCATAGTTAATAGATAGTGTATATGCAGCTAACCAATCACCCGAGGGAAGCTTAAGAAGTCTTCCGTATTGAGATCCGTATTTTGAACGGACATCAAGTGTAGGTCCTTGCAAAGAATCTCCGGCATAATTTAGCAAAGGCTCATTATTTATTATTTCAGATTCCTTCCAAATGATTTCTGTTTTAGAGTTTTTGTCATTCTCTTTTTTTGACTCCTTTTTATTTTCACACAAAAAGAAGAGTCCTGTAAGGCTTAAAAGAATAACTGAAACTTTAATTACTTTTTTCATTTAAATATTTTGAATACAAACCATCAAAATCTGGTGATAGAATCCTTTGTCTAATTTTTTTAAATTTTATAACTAGTTTGTTGTTTGTTTTAAAAATTCAAATGTTTCTGGTAATGAAGTGATGATCTCTCCATTTTTTTGCAACTGAATTACACCTGTTTTTCTAGGATGCACAACACTTGCTGAAAAATGGGTATGTATTACATACTGCATATTACCTTGCCCATCATAAAACACATCTCCGTGACCTGTGCCATTTTCATCAATCATACTGTCATGTATTATTGGGTTATTGGAGGCTTTTGTCCAAGGGCCCATAGGGTTGAGAGCAGTAGCATAACCAACTGCATAATCAGGATTTCTAAAATCATTTGCGGAATAAAATAAATAGTAAGTACCATCAAGTTTAAGCACAGTAGGGCCTTCTGCAACCGGCCAACTAGCATTTACAGTATTTTCCCAAGGTTCTGTAGCAGTTATAATTTCAGTTAAGGTTTCTTCTTTAATGGTTTGAAGGTCATCATTCATTTCAGCAACAAATATTCTGTTACCATTGGTAAGCCTTACATGATATAAATAACTTTTTCCATCGTCATCTGTAAATACAAAAGGGTCTATTTGACTGGTTTCTGATATAGGGCTACCGCTGTTAGCAAATGGCCCTAATGGGCTGTTACTAGTAGCCATAGCTGTTTTTTCGTTGGCTGTGTAAGCCATATAAAATATATTGTTATGCTTAAATATTTGAGGAGCCCAAAAACCGGTGTCGCCAAATGCATTGGTATCTTTTAACGCAAAACCTCCTGTATTGCCTATAGGACCTTCCCATTCCTGCAAATCGGTTGATGTATAAACAAGAAAGCCATTGCCCATATTGGTTAATGATCCTTGAGAAGTTCCATACAAATAATAGATCCCGTTATCCTTAAAAATTGTTGGGTCTGCTAAAAAAATATTACTTGTAGGTTGGCTAATAACAACGGAGCCTTTTTCTTCTTTAGAACAAGATATAAATAAACATGTAAGTAAGATGTATACTATGCTTTTGTTAGCTATTTTCATCTTTTTATATTTTATTGTTTTTTTAATTATTAAATCTGTCTGTCGACAGGTTTGTGAGATGCCCTAATTGCCTTACTGGTCAGTTTGCAGCTTATTGCTTATGGATATTTCACATCTTTATTAGTGACTGAAAGAGTTTCAGTATTAACTACTCTTCCTTTTTCTATAAGTTCTGTTAATAACCCTACACAGGTATCTGCAATTTTCTTCTCTCCTATAGAGTTCCAAGGAATTTTATTCTTTGGATAAAATCGTCTTCCTTAACGTTTTTTTACTTCTTTTCTTCATCTGTTGATAGTCCAAATTCCTTAACCAAGTTGTCATATTCATTTTTAGAGATGCTTATCATACAACCATGTCTGGCAGCTTCAGGTAAACTGTATTTATCCCAATCACTAAAATGGGTATAGCCTGAAGCCTGAAACCAAGGGCCGTTTAAATTATCTGCAATAGACAATCCGTAAGAAACTCCAGGATATTGCTCATAATACAAATACCAAATTTTACCGTTTGGAGATGGAATAAGTGTAGGAGCTTCCCTAAAATTAGGACTTATAGGATCGCTGGGTAATGAATAAGGCCCTAATAAGGATTTAGACCTTGCTATACGTACCGTTTTACCAGTAGGCCAAAATAGGGTTGGGTAGGTTTCATCCTTTAAAATAGCATAATAAATATCGTTTACTTTACGAATGAAAACATCAATAGTACCAAAATTCCAACTAAACAGTAAATTTGGTAGCCCATTAAATGTTTTAAGGTCTTTAGACAATACATATAAAGTACGCTGGCTTGCCCAATACCTTTCAGGATCTTCTCTTGAACCTTCTTCATGCGGTGTATGCCATGTAAGCACAAAATTTCCGGAATCTTTATCATAAAACAACTTTGGTGCGCCAATACGTTGTAATGCATTAGCATAGCCCTTAGTAGCTTTTAAATCTGGTGTGTAAACAATATGTTTTTTCCAAATAATCAGGTCATCAGAAACCCAAATATTTATATCGGGCGATGCATCACTAGTATTACCAGCAATGAAGTATTTATTATCAGGACCTTTCACAATATCAGGATGCCCATGATAGTCTTCAAAAACTCTTTTACCATTGTTTAACTTGTCCCAATGTAGCCCATCTAAACTTACAGAATAATAAAGGCTTCCGTAGTCGTTATGATACATGTGAGCAAACAAATAAGCTTCGTTCTTTGCTTTTTCACCATGTGTTACTTGTCCTGGGGGATTAGGCTGTTGTCCAATAACCCCTGACGGGGTTATTAGCAACAAGACTAATACAAAACAAATAAGATTGTATTTAAAAAGCATAGTGAATCTCTATTTAGAATTTACTTCTGCTGTGATTTGTTTTATGAAAGATCTTTCTTCTTCATTGTAGGGTGATCCATCAGTATGAAAAACTTCATGAAACCAAACAGGTGGTTCTGCCGTATAGGTTTTTGTCCAGCTATCCCAAGGGTATTTTGTTTGGGATTTACCATCTACCAAGCCCCAGTTAATCATACCTACTGTATATTTTTTTGCAATGGGCAAAAAGCCTTGA
>JBKEDH010000014.1:0-24684 GCA_047975295.1 Aestuariibaculum sp. | reverse complement strand
ACAAAAATTTAAGTAGATGAAAAAATTATTAACTCTTTTTATGTTGTTAACAGCAACATTTGTTTTGGCTCAAGAAAAACTATTAAAAAATATAAGTTTAAGTGGTAGTATAGACGCATATTACCAAACGTATATAACTGCTCCCGATGACATCTCTCCATCGTTTGGCTCTTCATTTGCCAATCAAGCAGGGTTTGCCCTGGGTATGGCAAACGTTATAGCCTCTTATAAGGGAACCAAAACAGGAGCTGTTGCCGATTTGGCTTTTGGCCCCAGAGGTGTAGATGCCGTAGGCGGAGATAAAGAACTTTACGTTAATCAATTATATGCTTATTGGAACGTATCGAAAAACACAAAACTAACATTGGGTCGTTTTAACACCTATTTGGGCTACGAGGTAATCTCTCCTGTTGCTAATTTTAACTACAGCACCTCTTATTTGTTTTCAAACGGTCCTTTTTCGCATGTAGGCTTAAAAGCCGACTTTGCATTGGGCGACGATTTTAGTTTAATGCTTGCTGTTATGAATCCGACCGATGTTAATAATAATCTAGTTGGCAGCTATGCTTTAGGAGCACAATTAGGTTATGCCGGACAATATTTGAACTTGTATTACGATGATAACGAAGTTCTTGGTTTTGAAATTGACTATACAGGAGGTTTTAATCTGTTGGATGATTTTTTTCTTGGAATAAACGCAGCTTACGCCAATAGTAACGCAAAAGGGTTTTACGGCGCCGCTTTATACCCACAGTACAGCATAAGAGATAACCTATCTGTAGGATTAAGAGGCGAATATTTTGATTGGCTTCACGATACCGATACAGCGATTGACGACCAAGATGTCTTTGCCATCACCCTAACCGGAAGCTATGCAATAGAAAATTTAACCATAAAACCCGAATTGCGATTGGATAGTAATTCTCAAAAAGTATATTTCGATAACGATAGTATGCCTACAAAAAGCTTGGCTGCATTTACTTTGGCTGCCATTTATGCTTTTTAATATAAACTTAAATACACCACAGATATTAAAACAATAATATGCATGAAAGCCCATAATGGGCATTTGACAGGCAATGGCCAACGCCAACCGATATAATAAATTACTAAAAAAACAGATTGTTACAAAAATTTAAAATAGATGAAAAAAATTGAAGCGATTATTAGAAAATCAAAATTCAGCACAGTAAAGGAAGCACTACACGATGTAGGTGTTAATTTTTTCTCTTATTGGGACGTTACTGGATTGGGCAACGAAAAAGAAGGCCATGTTTATAGAGGTGTATCTTACAGCACCAGCGATATACAGCGTCGCTATCT
Organism: Aestuariibaculum sp.; assembly: GCA_047975295.1. GTDB lineage: Bacteria > Bacteroidota > Bacteroidia > Flavobacteriales > Flavobacteriaceae > JBKEDH01. The sequence continues at coordinate 23,361 of JBKEDH010000014.1, read as the reverse complement.
ATCCATTGTTGTTAACGATAATTTTGAAGCCGTAACTATCGAGGCCATTTTAAAAGCGGCCGCTACTGGAGATGTGGGCGATGGCAAGATTTTCGTATCCGATATAAAGGAATGCTACCGCATACGAACAGGCGAAAAAGGAGGAGATACTTTAAACTAAATACTAATAAAAGACACGATATATATTATGGAAATACTTACTATAAACAATGTATGGATGATGATCTGTACGGCTCTGGTTTTCTTTATGCACTTAGGTTTTGCTTTTTTGGAAATAGGCTTAACCAGACAAAAGAATACACTTAACATACTGTTTAAAAACACCTTTATAATAACTGTTGGACTGTTGTTGTATTGTTTGGTGGGCTTTAATTTAATGTATCCTGGATTTTCCGAAGATGCTTTAGGTGTATTTGGTTTTGCCGGATTTGGATTGGATTCGCCCATAACTGCCCAAGGTGCTTTAGATCTCACTTATAATAAAGGTTATACCTACTGGACCGATTTTCTTTTTCAAGGTATGTTTGCCGCTACAGCAGCAACTATAGTTTCGGGAGCCGTAGCAGAGCGTATTAAAATTATTCCGTTTATGATTTTTACCATTATATACGTTGGCTTGGTCTATCCTATTGTGGGTTCATGGAAATGGGGCGGCGGTTTTTTGCAGACCATGGAAACACCGTTTTACGATTTTGCGGGCTCCACATTGGTGCATTCGGTTGGCGGATGGGCAGCGGTTGTAGCTGTTTGCTTATTGGGACCCAGAATAGGAAAGTTTAAAAACGGAAAACCACAGGCCATACCGGGACATAATATTCCTATTGCGACAGCAGGCGTACTGATACTTTGGTTGGGCTGGTTTGGATTTAATGGTGGTTCGGTGCTTTCGGCCGACCCCTCACTTACATCCCTAACTTTGGTAACAACCTGCTTGGCAGCAGCAGCGGGTGGCGTAGTAGCGATGTTGGTATCGACCATAATGTTTAAAAATTTGGATTTAACTATGTTTTTAAATGGCATACTCGGTGGTTTGGTAGGTATTACTGCCGGTGCCGACCAAATGAGTCCTACCGATGCCATTATAATCGGTTCGGTAGCAGGTGCATTGATCGTGTTTGCGGTAAGTTGTATTGATAGGTTAAAATTAGATGATCCCGTCGGTGCTATTGCCGTACACTTAATTTGTGGCATTTGGGGTACATTGGCCGTTGGTATTTTTGGTGAATTGGCCGGAGGAGCCCAGTTTTTAAGTCAGTTAATAGGTGTAGCATCCTATGCGGTAGTTTGTATAGTAACATCGTTTATTATTATTTTTACCTTAAAGAAAACGGTTGGTATCCGCGTTTCCGAACGGGAGGAATTAGAAGGTTTAGATGGACATGAACATGGCATGGATGCATATCCGGACTTTAGGATGAATGAGCATTAACAACCAATATCACTATCTTAAAAGGGGCTATCCAAAAATGATTTGGACAGCCTCTTGGTTTTTTGTTTGGGTACATTAAGAGCCTATTTAAATTTGTATGATAGCCTTTTTGTATCGTTTATTTTTGTTGCATAATGAGGCAAAATAGAAGATAATAGCTGGGCTACTTGATGAAATTTTAACGAAATTATGCGCAAAAAGAGACATAGAAAAACAATTGATATAAATTTAAACAGGTTCTAAGCTTTTTTATTTAGATTTATGGCTTACAAACTATTTTAAAGTATTTATGAATCGCTCTAACAAATTGGCCATATTTCAAAGTAAACAGCATTTTTATGTTTTGGATGGATTAAGAGGAGTAGCTGCCTTGGCGGTAGTTTTGTTCCATTATATGGAGTGGATCCATACCGATTTTTCCAAGAATTTTATAGGACATGGCTTTTTGGCAGTAGATTTCTTCTTTTGCCTTTCGGGATTTGTAATGGCCTATGCATACGATAATCGTTTGCTTAAAATGGGAATCCGTTCTTTTTTTACTTCCCGTTTAATACGCTTGCATCCGTTGGTAATTGCAGGGACTGTATTGGGAATGATTGGATTATTAACAGATCCTTTTGCCAATCACGCAGAAACTTATTCTGTTGCCGCCCTTGCCTTCATTTTTATATGCTCAATATTTTTGGTACCACTTCCTATTATGGAAGAGCGAGGCTTTAATCTTTTTGGATTAAATGCACCCGGTTGGTCATTATTTTGGGAGTATATCGCCAATATACTTTATGCACTTATTTTGGTGCGTCTTTCACGCAAAATGCTATGGTTCCTGCTTATTCCTGCAGCAGTAGGTATTGTTTGGATAAGTTATCGTGCAGGCAATCTTTTGGGAGGCTGGAACGGAGAAACTTTTGTGGATGGCGGTATCCGTATGGCTTATTCGTTTTTGGCCGGATTACTCATTTTTAGGTCGGGTTGGATTATTAAAAACAAGTTAGGATTCATAATACTCGCAATACTGCTTGCAGGAGTATTTGTAATGCCTTGGTTTTCTCAAAATTGGTTAACAGAATCGATTGTTGTATTATTTTGTTTTCCACTTTTGGTGACACTTGGTGCAGGGTCTAACGTATCTGGTTCAATCCAAAAAATATGCACTTTTTTAGGTAATATTTCCTATCCGCTTTATATGACTCATTATGTAGGTATTTGGTGGTTTGGTCATTATTATACAACCCAAAAGCCATTGCAAGAGAGCCTGCCGTGGATTATTGGTATAGGAATGCTTGCCATGGTATTATTTGCATGGTTGGTAATGGTTTTTTATGACAGGCCACTACGTAATTTCCTTAATAGAAAGCGAAAGAAAAAAATTGGACTGGTAAAGAAGGATATGAGTAAGAAAATATGACAGCCAACTTATTGAAAATAAAAAAAGACTGTCTAAAAAGCTGTTATTCTGAATGAAATAAAAAAAATCTCTGTAATTTTAACTTAGTGTTTTTTAAGTTAATAAGATTTTTTTACCATCGTTCAAAATAACAAAACAATTACTTTTTAGACAGCCTCTTTTATAATCGTTTTTAGAAACTATAACGAATACTTGCGTTCCAGGTTCTTCCTATTCCTAAATAATAACCATATGAATCTTTTTGGCCAATATAGGCTTCATTAAACAAGTTATATACATTTCCTCTAAAGGTAATTTTATTATCTCCCAATTTAAAATCGTAGGTAATACCTGCATCGGCTAAAGTATAGGCGGGTAATCTAACCGATTTGTAAATATTTCCAACAAGAGCTTCGGCAGCTACATCGGCAGGATCAACAAATTCATACAAATCGGTATAGATATTATAAGTACCATCAACGGATAAATTATCCAAGATATCAAAACTTAACCCTAAACCGAACGATGTTTGTGGAGCATTCCCAATTTTTACATTTGTTAAATCCACCTGTCCGTTTGTAGTTATAAATTCCCCTGTATCATCATTTTGTAAGGTATATGGTGTTTCACCATCATATTTCCAATTTCCTATTGAACCATACCCTTTTAAGCTCCATGAAGCAGTAATTGGTCTATATTCAAAATCAAATTCGACACCGCTATGTACTTGGGTAACATCCATTAGCCTATATGTGCTGTACTCGTCATCGCTTGTTCCTATCATAGCGTCGGTTCCTGGCTGAGTAGGTCCGTTTATCGATAAAAATCTGTTACCCCATTCTGTGTTGTAAACATCTAAATTAACCCTAAGCGTTTTGTTTTTAAAACGATATCCAGCTTCAAAACTAGTAATTTCTTCATTGTCTATCTTCGGCTCTATTAGTGTATTGCTGTATCTCATGTTAACAAAAAGGTTGTCTAGATAAGGTTGTCTCGAATAAAATCCGGCATTGGCAAAAAGTGTGTGGTTTTCATTTATTTTGTATGCTGCACCACCTTTAATATTGAACCCCTGCTTATTTAGTTTATCAGATTTACCTAGACCATCCCCTGTTCCTACAAAAAAGCCTTCTCTTTGGTAGGATTGTGTTGATAATGCACCTTGAACAAAAGCAGAAAAATGTTCAGCGTTATATTCAATTTGCCCAAAACCTCCAATGTATTGTATTACCTCTTGGTAGTCATAATCATATCTTTGATCTCTGTCTGCATAATCGAATAAAGCAGACCATGGAGTGGCTTTAAAAGTTTCTGTTACCACATAATCGTTGGGGCGGCCTGTTCTGTAATTATCGTTATAGCCATTCAACCCAAGTGTGTTTTCGAGTTGCCTAAAATGTATGCCTTTGTATGTTCTGCCATCTACCCCAAAATTCATAGTCCATTTTTCATTTATATCATAATTTAGATTAGATAATAGTCCATACCAGTTATGTATGTTAACACTCGACCTTCTTAAATAAGAACCACTATAACTACCATTACCGTTGCTGTCGGCATTTGCAATATTGTTTCGAACAATAGCATCGAAATTAATTTCTTGCTCGTTAATTCCTGTAATGCCTTCGTCTATATTTCTTACGCGCCCGTTACCAAGATTTCCGGTTCCACCACCACGCCCCCAAGAAGCATAAAGCACTGTAGATAAATCTAATTTGTCATTAATATTAAAATCCCAATTTAGGTTTGCCACTGGTTTATGGTAGTAATTTCTTCTTTCTGTAAAACGCTCACCATCTAAAAAGCCTGAATTATCGTTGGCTTTTTCACCATAAGTTTCATAAAATTCCATAGATTCGGAATAGTTTTGGTCGTGCCATTGTGGTGCACCGGTAAGCAAAAAGTTAAAAGCATGTTTATCGTTTGGCTTATATCCTACAGAAAATAAATAGTTTTGACCTTGCCCGGCAGTACCTACGGCATATTTTCTATAAGCTTGCCAATGGTCAAGTAAAAAAGAAAAAGCCCATCCTTTATCGCTTAAACCAGAATCGTATGATGCAGTTCCTTTCATATAACTGTCATTTCCTCCCATAAAGCGCACAAAGCCTCCTTGTTTTCTCTCGGTAGTTTTTGAAACAATATTGACAGTACCTCCAACGGAAGATATGGCCAATTTAGATGCTCCCAGACCTCGTTGAACTTGAACCGCATTGGCCACGTCGCTCATACCAGACCAATTGGACCAATACATTCTACCATCTTCCATACCATTTATAGGCTGTCCATTTAATAAATAAGCTGTGTTTACCTGGTCAAATCCTCTTAAAAAAATCTGGCTTTCACCAAATCCTCCAGCTTGATTTGAAACGTACACCGAAGGTGTACTTTTTAGTGCCTCACCAAATTCCACGTTACCCGAAGCTTTCAATTGGATATCTTTTGCATAAATAGTAGAAACGGCAACTGGAGTTTCTCTTCCTTCTGCTAAATCGACTATACCTGTCCCTACAATAACAATTTCATCAAGCGAATTATCCGGATTTAAAGTAATTGTACCTAAATTAGTACTTCCATTAAACGGTAAAGTTACTGTTCCGTAGCCAACATACGAAATAACGATTTGTCCCGTTGCAGACTGAGTTTCTAAAGTGAAATGGCCATCAAAATCGGTTGAAACACCATTTGTGGTCCCTTTCTCGATAATATTTGCACCTGGTAACGGAGCATTAAGATCTCCATCCATTATAGTTCCCTTAACCGTAGTTTGGGCAATCATTACTGTAGAAAACAGCATTGCTACAGCAAACATTAAAAAGTGTGAATTTTTTTTCATAAGTTAAATATTGAATTAGTCTCCACAAAATTAGAGATAATTAACAGTTAAATATGACCAAATTGTTAATATTTTTAACTTTTTACTAACAAAAAAGCGTTAGACAATTAAATGCCAACGCCTTTATTTTTTGTTTTGATTGTTGGTTTTCTAAGCCCTACTCTTGTAATAATGTAACAAATTTAGGGTTGAAGCATCGTGTTTGTTTGTTACTGTACCATTAAATTCGCCCAAAATTTTATTGGCCAACTGTTTGCCCAGTTCTACACCAAATTGGTCGTAGCTAAAAACATTCCAGATAATGCCCTGTACAAATATTTTGTGTTCGTACATGGCAATAAGTTCGCCAAGGCTTTCTGGTGTTAGTTTGTCTATAAAAAGAGTATTGGTGGGTTTGTTGCCTTCAAAAATTTTGAAAGGTACTAAACTGTCTGGTGTGCCTTCGGCCAAAACCTCCGCTTTTGTCTTACCATTAAGCAAGGCTTCGGTCTGTGCTAAAAAATTGGATGTTAATTTATCTTGATGGTCTTGGTTACCGTGCAAAGCTTTAACAAACCCAATAAAATCGGCAGGAATCAATTTAGTGCCTTGATGTATCAATTGAAAAAAGGCATGCTGCGCATTGGTTCCCGGTTCGCCCCAAATTATGGTTCCGGTTTGGTAGTTTACGGGGTTACCGCTTCTATCTACACTTTTTCCGTTGCTTTCCATAATGCCCTGTTGTAAGTAAGTTGCAAATTGGTTAAGATATTGCGAGTATGGAATTACAGCTTCGCTTTCGGCATTAAAAAAGTTATTGTACCAAACGCTTAACAAAGCTAAAATTACAGGAATATTATTGTTAAAATCGGTATTCTTAAAGTGTTCGTCCATTTTATGGGCACCGTTTAACAGGTTTTCAAAATGAGCACTACCTACGGCTAGACTAATAGACAGGCCTACTGCGCTCCAAAGCGAAAAACGGCCACCCACCCAATCCCACATGGGAAAAATATTATCGGGGTCTATTCCAAACGTCTTTACTTTTTCTAAATTGGTGGATACGGCAACAAAATGTTTGGCAATGGCATTTTCGTTGGCCGATTGCAAAAACCATTGCTTTATGGTATTCGCGTTAGAAAGGGTTTCCTGCGTTGTAAACGTTTTTGAAACGATAACAAACAAGGTGGTTTCCGGATTTAATTTTTTAATCACTTCGTTTACATGGTCACCGTCCACATTACTTACAAAGTGTGTAGTTAAATGGTTTTTGTAGTATTGAAGGGCATCTACAACCATGGCCGGCCCAAGATCGGAACCCCCAATACCAATGTTTACCACATCGGTAAAAGGTTTTCCGGTATGGCCTTTTAATTCGCCGTTAACCACTTTATTGGTAAAGGTTTTTATATTTTGTTTCACCTTATGTATTTCGGGCATTACATTTTTGCCATTAACGGTAAAATGAGCTGTTTTAGGAGCACGTAAAGCCATGTGTAACACAGCACGATTTTCGGTTTGGTTTATAGTCTTGCCCGAAAACTGATTTGAAATGGCTTCCTTTAACTTAACTTCATTAGCCAGCTCCAAAAGGTATTCTAAGGTTGTTTTGGTTATTCGGTTTTTGGAATAATCGACATAAAAATCGTTCCATTTTATGGTAAATGTATTGGCTCGGTCTGCATCTTGTGCAAACATATTTTTCATATGAAGGTTTTTAACCTCATTATAATGTTCTTGAAGTTTTTGCCAGGCTTTTGTTTGTGTCGGATTAATTGCTGGTAGTGCCATTGTTATGTGTTTGATTGAGTTATTACAGCTTGCTTGGGTTGTTCGTGTTCGTGTATTTGGGGCTTAAAATATGTATTATCCAGAGTGTATTTTATAGGCTCGATAAAGTCTAAGTATTTTTGTTTTAAGCTATCGGCTATTGGTTTCGATTCGGGTAGTTTTTGTTTAAACGGATCTACTTGCTTGCCGTTTTTCCAAAAGCGGTAGCAAACATGGGGACCACTTGTATTTCCTGTCATGCCTATGGTTCCTATAATATCGCCCTGTTTTACAAATTGCCCTGCTTTAACTTTGCGTTTTTGCATGTGCAGATATTGGGTTTCGTAAGTAGCATTGTGTCTTATTTTCACATAATTACCATTACCGCCTTTGTATTTGGATTCGGTTACCGTACCACTTGCAGTAGCCATAATGGGTGTACCCACGGGTGCTGCAAAATCGGTGCCTTTGTGTGGCCGTATTTTAAAACCGTAAAGGGCAATACGCCGTTTTAAATTATAGCGGGACGATATACGGCTAAATTGCACCGGAGCTTTTAAGAAAGCACGACGTAGGCTTTTGGCCTGTTCGTTAAAATAATCGAAAGTTTGCTTTGCACTATCGGTCTCGAATCTAAAGGCATAAAAGGCTTCGGAATTATGTTCGAAATAAGCGGCCTTTACATTGTGTACACCTGCATAAATGGTATCGTCTATATATTTATCGGTGTAAATAACCTTAAATTTATCTTTTTTGTGCAACCGCCTAAAATCTATAGACCATGCATAAATTTCATCGGCTAAAATATGGGTTAGTTTTTGGCTTACACCTTGTTCTTCCAAGGTTTGCGAAATATTATTGTTGATTATTCCGGTTGCTATTTTTTCGACATATTTTATTGGTTTCCTACTGGTGTAGGCGTGAATGGAATCGTGGAAATTAATAACTACATATTCTTCTAAATTGGGCTGGTAAACAAATATTTTTGGTGTTTGTAACGAGTCCTTTGCGCAAAATAAAGTATAGGGTTTACCAATGCGAATACTCCGAATATTAAAAGTATCCTTGGCTTTTTCGACTATATTATGAATTTTGGAGAAATCGATATTATTGCGTCCTAAAATCTCACCAAAACTATCGCCTTTCCTAACTGTATCGCGTTTTACTACATAATCGTCTAAATTAAAACCGAATTCCAAGTTTTCTTCGGGTTCTTCATTCATTACCAATTCTTCTTCTTGTTCCGGCTCACCCTGTTCTTTGTCTTTACAGGCAAATAACAGCAATACGCCCATAAAAAACAATAGGGCATACTTTGTTGGTTTACTTTTTTTTATGTTCGACATTGGTATGTTTAAAAAATTAATTTTACTGGTTTCTATACCTCTTTTCTGCATTATTGTTAGGGTCGATTTGGGTGTTTTAAAATGGTGCTTGGGTTTAATTTTGGTAAATTTCGTCAAAGCTACTAAAATAGCTTCTGTTTCTTTGTTGAAAAACTGTTAATGTTGCTTTTTTAATGAATAAGGCATGGATAAATGCCGAAGAATAATAAAAGTTATGACAAATTTTATAAACCTAAGTTCAAATTCGTTGCGTAACTTAGGATCATTTAAACGTTTTTTGATTGTAGTAAAAAAAAGGAACTTTAGGTTTTATTTTGTTAAAGGGAGGTATAAACAACCCCATGAAAGCAATTTCATATCAATTTTTAAAAATTAATATGGGTTAGTTATTCACTACAATTTGGAATGGATATTTTAAACCTTTAAACGCTTCCAAATCGGCTCGAAGGGAACCTACTGCCAAATTAGCCTTTATTCGAAGTGGTATTTTGTTCTGGTCTTTCGAGACCCATAGTGTTAAGCTTTCCTCTTCTTTAAAAACACGTCCGGCCATAACATAAGGTCTAAATTTTAAGGCTCTTACGCTACCAAAATCGGTATCGATTATTTCTTCTCCAAGGTATTTTAACTTAAATCCGTAATTTTCTTCGTCGAAAAACATATCAACTTTAAACTCATCGTTTATTTTTAGTTTCGATATTTCTACTTTATCGCGCAAATAGTAGTATGTCGAGACCATATCTTGTATGTTGGGCGAAGTGTCGAATGTTTTTCGGGTATTGCGTTTTTTGTCAAAAACGTGGGCTTTATTTTCTTGTTGATTAAAGTCTATTTCCAAATCTTTTGTGTGGCCGCCTTCGTCTATATTCCTTATAAATCTATAGGGTTCAAGTGTGTGTTTGTCAAAATAGCTTTCATATCTGTCCTTTACTTTAAAAAACCACTTAATCATACCTGTAGTCCACCCTTTGCCAACCACATGGTAAACATCTGTATTCTTCAGTTGGGTTTCTTTGACCAAAAGAGTAGCATTGCCAGCTTTTAAAAAACCACTATAACTCATTGAAAATTTGAGCCATTCACCTTCTTTAAAAGACGATTCCTGCTGTGCATAAGTTAGGCTTATGCTTAGTATAAAAATATAGGGGAGCAATTTCTTTTTCATTTTTGTAGGGATTGTAATTTTTATAGTTATTACAATTACTGTTCCAAATGTAATAAAAAATATTTCAGTTTAATCCAAAGTGCTTTAAAACCAAAATCCTATACTAAAATACCAGTAATCTTCTTTTTGTTCGGGAGAGTAGCTGTATTTTACCTGAACGGGACCTAAAACCGTATCGATACCATATCCTAGAGCATAACCATGGTAATCGGGAAGTGTAAACCACTCGCCCGAGGCAAAAATATCGTCCTCAATATTGGCCCAATTGCCTTCTACGCTAATATAATTATCTTTAAACACCTCGTAATTAATTCCCAGATACGTCTTAACATAGCTATTACCCGATAAAGCCATAAAATCGTAACCCAAAAGCGGTTTAAAGTTGTTGATAAAATCGGTGCCAAAACCGCCGAAACCAAAATCTAATGTGGAGGTAGATGTGTTGCCCACTTTAAAACCTCCGCCGTTTTCTATTACCATAGACCATTTATCGGATATTTGGAAAGCGTAACCGAACTTAGCCTGTGCAATAGAAAAATTTTCGAAATCGCGGTTAAAATTCGAAGCGAATAAATACATATGTACATCACCATCAAATAGAAATCCGTGTTTGGGAAAATATTTACTGTTATAGGTGTCTAATTTTAATTTACCAAAAATTCCGTAATAATTGGTGTCTTCAAACAAATAGTTTTTTTTAATATTGTCGGTATTTAAAATGGTTTCCGATTGCAGGCTCAAATACTTATGTTCTGCACCAATGCTTAAAGTTATATATCTTTTTAAAAAAGTTTGGATATAAAACTGGTTTGTAAAATCCCGAAGCTTAATATTTATTTTGTTTACTCCGGCAATAGTACTTATTGGAGCTATTTCGTCCAATAACTGAACACCTACACTTCGGTTAAACTGATTAAATCTTGACTTAAATCCAATACTCCAATAAAATCCTTTATCAATAAAATAATCGAAATTATAACGGATGTTATCACCAAAAATAATATCCAACGATATCTCGTCGTTATTAAATAACAACCGTTTTTTTGTAATATTTGCCAAAGCGGCACTTTTGTACAAATTATCGTAATGCAATGCCAGTTTTAGGTATGTACTAGTTTGACTTTCGTTTAAATTACCCTTTAAAATATAGCCTTCTTTGTCTTTTGTTTTTTCAAAATCGTACAAAAAAGCATCGAAATTATTGGTAAGCATTAGGTTATTTACGCCTTCGGTCAAATCGGAAAAACCGATTTTTTTATTTTCGCCCCCTTTTATTTTCAATTTGCCCAAAATATACGATCGGGTATATGTATTGTTACTTCCCTTAATGTCGATACCGTTTACAAGAATACTATCGGTATTGGTTAATTTAACTATGGGCCTGGAACTGTTTGATTTGTATTGCGCTACTTGTTTTAATGCTTCTATTTTTTTTAGAGCTGCTTTTTCGCCATTTTTTAGAATTTTGGCACCAGCATCGAACGAAATAACCGAATAATCCTCGATATCGGGCTTAATATAAATGTCGGTTTTTGGTATTTTTGATTTCATGGCATTATTGGTCCTGAAATTACTTATTTGAGAAAGAACTTCTGGTGCAGAAGAAAGCTTGTCGCGTGTAGCCAAATCCGATTGTACATCGACGCCTATAATAATATCCATACCTTTTTTGCGAAGTTCCTCGATAGGGTAATTGTTAACCACGCCTCCATCTATAAGTATTTGTCCATCTAATTTTACGGGCTGGAATAATGACGGCAAAGCACCACTCGCCATAACAGCCTGTGCTAAATTGCCACGCTCTAAATATACTGCTTCTCCGGTTTCTACATTGGTTGCCACACAAAAAAATGGAATGGGCAAATATTCAAAATTTTTTATTTCGTTAACATGTAAAGTTAACCGTTTTAACAAATTATAGGTATTTTGTCCTCTTGATAAAGCCGAAGGTAAAGTAATTTTAAATTTGTCGAAAGGAAGGGAAATGGCGTATTTTTCATAATTGTTCCGTTCGGAAAAAGCTTGCGAAATTCGAGGTATATCGTCTGTTATAAGCGTTTCGAAATCTACAGTTTTAAAAATGGAATCGAGCTGGTTTCCGGAATATCCCGAAGCATAGAGCGACCCGATTATAGCCCCCATACTGGTTCCTGCCACGTAATCGACCTTTACTCCAAGGCTATCCAAAACTTTTAAAACACCAATATGTGCAAGTCCTTTGGCACCGCCACCGCTTAATACCAAGCCTACTTTTTTGTTGTTAGGCTCATTTTGAGACATGCCTACATAACATATTAAAAGTAATAAAAATGTTATAATTAACTTTTTCATTTTTGGGACTTGATGATTTTTAACACATAGCAAAATTAACAGATATCATTTTACTGTGTCCTGAAAAAAATATGTGAAATACTTGTTTCACATTTATACAAATGTATTAAAATTTACACGATTATTTAAGCAAAATTGTGGCTTATATCTAATGGGAACTATGATAGTGCTCGTACACCTTTTTTGCCCGCGATACGCCAACAACATCCTCTAGTTCGTCCAGTTTAGCGTTGGCGACCCGTTTTGCCGATTTAAAGGTTTTTAATAATTCCACAACAGTTTTTTCACCAATGCCGGGTATGGTTTCCAGTTCGGTGTTTAAAGCGGTTTTACTACGCCGATTTCTGTGGTGCTCAATACCAAAGCGGTGTGCCTCATTACGTAATTGTTGGACAATTTTTAAGGTTTCACTTTTTTTATCCAAATACAGAGGGATGGGGTCGTCTGGGTAGAACAATTCCTCCAAACGTTTTGCTATACCGATAATGGCTATTTTTCCTCTTAAATTTAAGGCGTTTAAACTCTTTAATGCCGAGGAGAGCTGCCCTTTACCACCGTCAATAATAATAAGTTGCGGTAATGGTTGTTCTTCGTCCAGTAGGCGTTTATACCTGCGGTAAACCACTTCTTCCATCGAAGCAAAATCATCCGGACCCTCAACAGTTTTAATGTTAAAGTGGCGGTAATCTTTTTTACTGGGCTTTCCATTTTTAAAAACTACGCAGGCCGCCACTGGATGGGTGCCTTGAATATTAGAATTATCGAAACACTCAATGTGACGTGGTTCTTCTTTTAAACGCAAATCGGTTTTCATTTGTGCCATAATACGGTTAACATGCCTATCGGGGTCGGTTATTTTAATTTGTTTAAACCGTTCCATTCGGTAGTATTTGGCATTTCGAATAGATAGATCCAAAATATGCCGTTTATCGCCCAATTGCGGCACCGTTACTTTTATGTTTTCGCCCAAATCTACCTTAAAAGGCACGTAAATTTCTTTGGATTTGGAATGGAAACGTTGCCTGATTTCGGTAATGGCAAGTTCCAACAAAGAACTGTCGGTTTCATCTAATTTTTTCTTGATTTCCAAGGTGTGAGACCGTATAATGGAACCATACGAAATCTGTAAAAAATTAATATAGCCATAGCTTTCGTCGCTTACTATCGAAAACACATCAACATTGCTTACTTTGGGGTTTATTATTGTCGATTTAGCTTGGTAATTTTCTAAAATGTCTATTTTTTCCTTTATTTTTTGGGCTTCTTCAAACCGCATGTCTTGTGCAAAGCACTTCATTTGCATTCGAAATTGCGATAGGGAATCTTTAAAATTTCCTTTTAAAATCTCTTTTATATCGCTAATATTTTTACTGTATTCTTCCTCGGTTTCGTAACCTTCGCAAGCACCTTTACAATTTCCTAAGTGGTACTCCAAACACACCTTGTATTTTCCGGCATTGATTTTTTCTTCGGATAAATCGTAATTACAGGTACGTAAGCTATACAGTCCCTTTATTAAATCCAAAAGGGTAGAAACCGTTTTCATACTGGTATAAGGGCCAAAATATTCACTGCCATCCTTAATAACCCGACGCGTTGGAAACACCCTTGGAAAACGTTCGTTCTTGATACATATCCATGGATAGGACTTATCATCCTTAAGCATAACATTGTAGCGTGGTTGGTACTTTTTAATCAAATTGTTTTCCAGTAAAAGCGCATCGGTTTCTGTGGCAACCACGATGTGTTTAATCTCTGCAATTTTTTTAACCAATACCCGGGTTTTCCCATTATCGTGTGTTTTTGTGAAGTAGGACAACACCCGCTTTTTTAGGTTTTTGGCCTTGCCTACATAAATAATGGTACCATTGGCATCGTAATATTGGTACACACCGGGCTGGTTAGGCAAGGTTTTTAGCTGTATTTCTAAGGCAGGTTTATCCATAAAAACCAAAGGTACTTATTTTTTGGATGTTGTGGTTGGTTTCTTTTTCAAAGAACCAAAATCAAATCTTGCCAATTCTCGCCTCAACACTAAACAATTAAATTAACAATCAAGACTTTTAACTTTCCAACTTTCAGACTTATTCACTACATTCGCCGTATAAAAGGTTTTTTTTTAAAAGATGAGCAAAAAAATTATCGGCAGGGTCGATGTGGTCGATTTTCCAAAACTAGGACTTTTCAATATTGATGTGAAAATGGATACCGGAGCCTACACGTCGGCCATACATTGTTCTGAAATTATTGTTGAAAAAAACACCCTGCGTTGTATATTTAACAGCGATACACACCAAAATTTTGGTAAGACCGAAATTGTATTTCCCGAATTTTTGCGAACCAACGTAAAGAGTAGCAACGGATACAAGGAAAATAGATATAAAATAAAATCGGAAGTCATATTTTTTGGAAAAACATACAAGATTAACCTAACTTTAAGCACCCGAAAGGATATGAAATTTCCAGTATTAATTGGCAGACAGTTTCTAAAACGCAAATTTATGGTCGATGTGGATTTGGAAAATGTTTCACATAATTCAAAAGTATTATGAACATAGTAATTCTTTCTAGAAATCCTAATCTATATTCTACCGAAAGATTGGTTAACGAAGCCGAAAAAAGAGGGCACCTCGTGGAGGTTATAGATCCCTTAAAATGCGATATTATTATTGAAAAGGAAAAACCTACTATTTATTACAAAGACCGCTATTTAGATTATGTCGATGCCGTTATTCCGAGAATAGGCTCATCGGTTACCTTCTACGGCTGTGCCGTGGTACGTCAATTTGAAATGATGGGTGTTTTTACCATCGCCACCTCCGATGCCATACAGCGTTCCCGCGATAAACTACACAGTTTACAGCGCCTTAGCAAAGCCGGTATTGGTATGCCCAAAACCGTTTTTACAAACTATTCTCGCGATGTCGAAGAAGTTATCGCCCATGTTGGCGGCGCACCCGTAATTATTAAATTATTGGAAGGCACGCAAGGCTTGGGCGTAGTCCTGGCCGAAACCAAAAATGCTGCCGAATCGGTTCTCGAAGCCTTTAACGGACTTGAAGCCCGTGTTATCGTTCAAGAATTTATAAAGGAAGCAAAAGGCGCCGATTTACGTGCTTTAATAGTTGACGGACAAGTTGTAGGTGCCATGAAGCGCCAAAGTAAGGAAGGCGAATTCCGTTCCAATCTGCACCGTGGTGGTACGGCCAATATTATAAAACTTAACCATGACGAAATACGTTTGGCCATGAACGCATCAAAAGCACTTAATTTGCCTGTTTGTGGGGTAGATATGTTACAATCGGCAAGAGGGCCTTTGTTGTTGGAAGTTAATTCTACTCCCGGATTGGAAGGTATTGAAGGTGCTACGGGCAAAAATATAGCCAAAAGTATTATTACCTATATTGAACGAAACCGACATAGTTAGCATGCCAAACCACGATATATTAACTGTTTTGAACACCGAAATATATCCCGGCGAAAGTAAGGAGATCAATTTCGATGTTGCCAATCTGCACACGGCATCTCCGGTAAATGTACCTATTATTATCGAGCGTTCCAAAAAAGCAGGTCCTGTAATTTTGTTTACCGCAGGGATTCATGGTGATGAGGTAAACGGTGTAGAAATTGTTAGGTTACTTATAACCAAAGGCATCAACAAACCTAAATGTGGCACTATTATTTGCATGCCCATTATTAACGTGTTCGGTTTTATCAATTTAAAACGGGAATTCCCCGACGGCAGGGATTTAAACCGTGTTTTTCCCGGTATTTCAGGTGGTTCTTTGGCAAGTAGGGTAGCCTATAAACTTATTAATAAAGTACTGCCTTGTGTCGATTACGTTGTAGATTTTCATACTGGTGGTGCCGGTCGTTTTAATGCACCACAAATACGTATTTCCAAAGAGAATAAACAGCTTGCCGAACTGGCCAAGATTTTTGGAGCTCCTTTTGTGCTGTATTCCAAAATATTAAAAAAATCGTTCCGGGAAACCTGCTTAAAACAAAACAAAGTCCTATTGTTGTTCGAAGGTGGTAAATCGCACCATATAGATGATACGGTAACCCAAATTGGGCTAAACGGCTCCAAACGGATATTACAGCATTTAGGCATGCTTAATACCAAACAAAAAGCATCCAAAACAAAAAACGATATTGTATTTATACATGAAAGCCGTTGGATCCGTGCCAATTATTCCGGTATGTTCAGGGTTTTAGTTAAGGTTGGCTACTATGTTAAAAAAAATGATGTTATAGGAAATATTACCGACCCCTACGGTAAATTATTTTATGATGTAAAAGCCTCAAATGCGGGCTATATTATTAATGTGAACGAATCGCCCATTGTATATCAAGGTGATGCCCTGTTTCATATTTCAACGCGATTAAAAAGATAATTATGCTTAAATCCGAATTGAGAAAAATATACAGACAGATTCGGAAGGATTTAACTACAAAGACACTTAACGATTTAAGTATGGACATAGCCAATCAGCTTTTAAAACTGCCGGTTTGGGATAAATCGTTTTATCATATTTTCTTATCTATTGAAGAACAAAAGGAAGTCAATACCGATTATATTTTAAATATCCTATCGGGAAAAGACAAACATATCGTTCTTTCAAAAAGTGATTTTAAAACGGGACTGATGGCTCATTTTCTTTTAACCGATAGTACCATTATTAAAAAAAACAGTTATCATATTCCCGAACCGGTTGATGGTATTTCTGTTTCAACAGAACGTATAGAAGTTGTTTTTATTCCGCTTTTGGCATTCGATAAACAGGGCAACCGTATTGGCTACGGCAAAGGATTTTACGATAAATTTCTAACCGACTGCAAACCGGAAACCGTAAAAATAGGCCTTTCACTTTTTGAAGCCGAAACCCAAATATCCAATGTTTCCAAGAGCGATGTTAAACTGGATTATTGCGTAACACCGCAAACTATCTATAGGTTTTGAGTAGATTTTGTTTTTCAAAAAAGTTTTAGAGCCTGTTTAAAGTTGTATGATAGACTTTTTGTATCGTTTATTTTTGATGTATAATGCGGCAAAATAGAAGATAATAGCTGGGCTACTTGACAAAAATTTAAGCAGGCTCTAAGTTATTACCCGAAAAAGCCCTTTTATTAAACACAATAAGCATTATAAAACCAGTGCTTATGGCCATGTCGGCAATGTTAAAAACCGGTTCGAAAAAATTAAACCGTTTGCCACCATAGTAAGGCATCCACTCTGGTAAATCTACTTCTATAATGGGAAAGTACAGCATATCGACCACTTTACCATGCAATACAGTATCGTATCCACCGGTTTCGGGTAAAAATGTGGCTACTTGTCCGTAACTATCGCTAAACAATACGCCATAAAGCACCGAGTCTATAATATTGCCCAATGCACCTGCAAATATCAAGGCTATGGCAACTATTAATATTCTAGACGATTGCTTTCGTGTAGTGCTTACCAACCAATAACCAATGCCAAAAAGTGCCACAATTCTAAAAAGCGTTAAGGCTACCTTGGCACTCCGTTCGGGAATAAATGTAATAAAATCGCTTATCTTTTTTCCCCAGGCCATGCCATCATTTTCTATAAAATAAATTTGAAACCAAGATAAAACCTCGATACTTTCCTGTAATTTGAAATGTGTTTTTATATATATCTTGCTTATTTGGTCCACAAGCAAAATGAAAATGATTAAAAGGATGGATTTTTTTATTGGCATAAAGTTATTTTAAAAGAAAAACGCCCCGATTTTACGAGACGCTCCAAATATATAAGTTAGGCAATAGGTTTATTGCATATTTTTAGCTTCGATGCTTAATGTAGCATGGGGCACTAATTTTAAACGCTCTTTATTAATCAGTTTTCCGGTAACCCTACAAACACCGTAGGTTTTGTTTTCAATACGGATAAGTGCATTTTTAAGGTCGCGTATAAATTTTTCCTGACGTATGGCCAATTGCGAATTGGATTCTTTGCTCATTACCTCGCTACCTTCATCGAAAGCCTTAAAGGTTGGCGATGTGTCGTCGGTACCGTTGTTATGGTCGTTCATATAAGCACTTTTAATAAGCTCTAAATCGTGTTGCGCCTTATCTATTTTTTCTTGTATAATGTCTTTGAACTCCGCTAAATCCTTATCGGAATATCTCACTTTTGAATCTGCACTCATGTTGTTAATGTTTTTGTATAAACAATTTGGTATTTACATCGTCAAATACAATTTCTATACCATTCTCTAATTTTTCAATTATTTCCAATTCATTAGTTAGGGTTTCGGCCTTTATATACGATTCGTTTAAGGCTATTGCATTAACAATTTTATCGTCTTTTTGTAATTTAACGTCTATTCTGTCTGTTACCTCAAAACCGGAATCTTTTCTTAAATTCTGGATACGGTTAACCAACTCTCTCGCTATGCCTTCGCTTTTTAAATTATTCGTTATGGTAACATCTAAGGCTACGGTTAACGGGCCTTCATTAGCTACCAGCCAACCTTCAATATCTTGAGAGGTTATTTCGACATCGTCCCGTGTTAAATTTATGGAATTTCCGTTAATTTCAATATCCAAAAATCCGTTTTGTTCCATTTTGTTAATATCTTCCGTCGAAAAGTTAGTAACTGCCTGTGCAACAGCTTTCATATCCTTTCCAAAGCGAGGACCTAAAACTTTAAAATTCGGTTTTATTTGTTTAACCAAAATATCTGAGGCCTCTTCCAATAATTCAATTTCCTTTACATTAACCTCGTGTTTTATTAAAGCTGAAACCGCTTCAATATCCTCTTTTTGCTGCACATCGGCTACCGGAATCATTATTTTTTGAAGTGGCTGTCTCACTTTTATACGTTCTTTTGCACGTAACGATAATACTAACGACGATATGGTTTGGGCGTTTTCCATTTTGCGTTCCAAGCGTTTATCGATATAGGTTTTATCATATTTTGGAAACTGTGCCAAATGTACGCTTTCATCATTTTCCTTTTGTGTAGTTAGTGTTAAATCTTGGTAAAGTTTATCCATATAAAATGGTGCTATTGGAGCACCTAATTTAGCCAAGGTAAGCAAACAGGTATAAAGTGTTTGGTAGGCCGAAATTTTATCTTTTTCGTATTCGCCTTTCCAAAAGCGCCTTCTGCTTAAACGCACATACCAGTTGCTTAAATAATCTTGGGTAAAGTCTGAAATGGCACGTGCTGCTTTTGTTGGTTCGTAATCGGCATAATAATCGTCCACCTTTTGTATTAAGGTATTCAATTCCGAAAGGATCCAACGGTCAATCTCGGGGCGTTCGTTTAAGGGGATATCGGCTTCGGTATAGGTGAAATTATCCAAATTGGCATATAACTGGAAAAACGAATAGGTATTGTAAAGTGTTCCGAAGAATTTACGTTTAACTTCCTCAACACCATCTAAATCGAACTTTAGGTTATCCCAAGGATTGGCATTGCTTATCATGTACCAACGGGTAGCATCGGCACCATAGTTTGAAAGGGTTGAGAACGGGTCGATAGCATTGCCCAAACGCTTGGACATTTTTTGTCCGTTTTTATCCAATACCAATCCGTTGGACACCACATTTTTATAAGCTACCGAATCGAATACCATAGTAGCAATGGCATGGAGCGTATAGAACCAACCACGTGTTTGGTCCACCCCTTCGGCGATGAAATTGGCAGGATAAGAGTTTTTTTTATCTATTAAATCTTTATTTTCAAATGGATAATGCCACTGTGCATAAGGCATACTTCCGGAATCGAACCATACATCAATCAAATCGCTTTCACGTTTCATGGGTTGTCCTGATGGTGAAACAAGCGTTATCCCATCAATAATATTTTTATGTAGGTCGATTTTATCGTAGTTGGCCTCATCGTTATTACCTACTTCAAAATCTTCAAAAATATCGGCTGTCATAAAACCGGCTTTAACGGCACGTTTCATTTCATCCTTCAATTCTTCAACCGAACCGATACAGATTTCCTCTTTGCCATCTTCGGTACGCCAAATAGGTAAAGGAATACCCCAGTAACGGGAACGCGACAGGTTCCAGTCGTTGGCATTGGCAAGCCAGTTGCCAAAACGTCCTGTCCCTGTGGCTTTGGGTTTCCAGTTTATGGTGTTGTTTAAAGCGACCATACGCTCTTTTACATCGGTTACTTTAATAAACCAAGAATCTAACGGGTAATATAAAATAGGTTTATCGGTACGCCAACAGTTGGGGTAACTGTGCTTGTATTTTTCAACCTTAAAGGCTTTGTTTTCTTCTTTTAGTTTTATGGCAATTTCAACATCAACCGAGCGTTCGGGAGCTTCGCCATCGTTATAATATTCGTTTTTTACATATTTTCCGGCCAGTTCTTGCATTTCGGGACGGAAACGGCCTTGTAAATCGACAAGAGGTACAAGATTTCCGTTGTTGTCCTTGACCAACATGGGCGGTACTTCGGGAGTAGCCTGTTTGGCCACCAATGCATCGTCGGCTCCAAAAGTAGGTGCTGTGTGTACAATTCCTGTGCCATCTTCGGTGGTTACAAAATCTCCTGCAATTACCCGAAATGCGTTTTCGGGATTATCATTAGGCAATGCATAAGGCATTAACTGCTCGTACGTAATGCCAACCAAATCGGAGCCTTTACATTCGGCAATAATTTGGTAAGGTATCTTTTTTAAAGATGATGTAAATGATGAAAAATCTTCTTTATTATTACTTTCGAAAAATTTTCCGGAAAACTGATAGCTAACGAGATTTTTTGCCAGTACCGCATAAATAGGCTTAAAGGTGTATTGGTTAAATGTTCGTACCAATACATATTCAATTTTTGGCCCAACAGTTAAGGCTGTATTACTTGGTAAGGTCCAAGGAGTGGTTGTCCAAGCCAAGAAATAAGCCTCTCCCAATCCTTCCAAAGGAAGGGCGGTTTTAAAAGCATTCCATATCGTTTTTTTTCCTTTGGTGATTAGAGAGCTTTTAAATTGTGCCACAACGGTTGTGTCGGTAACATCTTGATATGTTCCGGGCTGGTTCAACTCGTGCGAGCTGAGTCCGGTACCTGCTTTTGGCGAATAGGGTTGGATGGTATAGCCCTTGTACAGTAAATTTTTATTGTAAATTTGTTTAAGTAACCACCAAACGCTTTCCATGTATTTTGGTTTGTAGGTAATATAGGGGTTGTCCATATCTACCCAATAGCCCATTTTTCGGGTTAGGTCGTTCCAAATATCGGTATAGCGCATTACGGCCTTACGGCAGGCATCGTTGTATGCTTCTACCGAAATGGTTTTGCCAATATCTTCTTTAGTTATGCCTAATTCTTTTTCTACACCAAGTTCTACGGGTAAACCATGTGTATCCCAACCAGCTTTACGTTTAACCTGATAGCCTTTTTGGGTTTTGTAGCGACAAAAAATATCTTTAATGGCTCGTGCCATAACATGATGGATTCCCGGTAGGCCGTTTGCCGATGGTGGCCCCTCGAAAAATACAAAAGATTCGCTACCCTCACGTAAGGCAACGCTTTTTTCAAATATGTTCCGTTCTTCCCAATAGGTTAATATTTCTTCGGCTACTTTGGGCAAGTCAAGTCCTTTGTATTCAGGAAATTTCATATGGTAATATATTATTTTGTTAAAACGGTATGGATGTAAAACTTCAAAAATGATGTAATATGAAATACAAACATCAACTATTCAAAGTTTTAACACTTTTTGTCCGTTTTCTTTTCGAGGTGCGAAATTAAGGATTTTTAGGAAAATAGTTATAATGCTTTAAGTAATTTAAATGGAAGAAAATAGAAGTTTATTGGCTTTGATTGTAAGTAGGTGGTTTTGCCTAATAATTTATTTAAAAGAAATAGCTAAATTACTAAAAAAGGTTTTTAGCCTTGTTAAAAAGTGTAAAAGCCTGATTTTTCTATAAAAAACAATAAAAAGTACCCGTTTTGATACCCCTATTTGTACTCCTTGGTTTTTTACTTTGGCAGAAATTTAAAATGCTGTTAGATTATTATGATTGCATTTTGAAAAATAAACTAAATTAATTTAATCCACAATTATTATGAAAAAACTATTACTTTTATTTTGTACATTAAGTACATACTTTTGTTTATCACAAACAACATTTACAGATAGCGGCAGCGGCATAACCTTTAATGTCACCAGTACCTCGGCTCCTTACACAGTTGAAGTCGGAGACAATAAAACAAGTTTTACAGGGTCTGCTGTAAACATTCCGGCAAGTGTAATTTATAGCGGTACAACTTATGCGGTAACATCTTTTATCAATGGAGCATTTGCTAATAACACTAATGTTACCAGTGCCGTAATTCCTAATTCTATAACTGCAATAGCTAATGGAGCTTTCAATAACTGTACTAACCTATCAAGTGTTACTATTCCGGAAGGTGTTACAACTATAGGAAACGCTTCTTTTCAAAAAACGGCACTAATAAGCATAACTTTGCCAAGTACATTAACTTCTATCGGTAACAATACATTTAAACAATCTGGATTAACAAGTATTGTTTTTCCCGATTCGGTAACCAGTATAGGTAACTCTGCTTTTAATGGTTGTGCCAGTTTGGCAAGCGTTACATTTGGCGAAAATATTTCATCTATTGGAGCTAGCTCATTTGCCGGTACAGCAATAAGCAGTATTGTTATTCCTGCTTCGATGTCTTCTATAGGAGGTTATGCTTTTAATGGCTGTACTAATTTAGCGAATGTTACCGCAGAGGCCGTTGCTCCAATTTCAATACCCTTAACTGTATTCAATGGTGTTACCGCCACACTGCATGTACCCGAAGGTTCCCAAACAGCTTATGAGAGTGCTAATGGGTGGAATGCGTTAACTGTTATGAGTGCAAATGGTTTAGAAAAAACAGTACAGTTTAATCTGTACCCCAATCCTGTAAACGATGTTTTAAATGTTAGTTTAGATAATCCAACGGCTTTAAAAGCTATTACTATATATAATATTTTAGGAAAAACCGTTTTACATAGCAAAGAAGCACAAATAAGTGTTTCCAGCTTACAAGCAGGTGTTTATATACTAAAAATGGAAACACTTGAAGGTAGTGCCACAAAACGTTTTATAAAAAGATAAAAGATGTCTTA
>JBKEDH010000201.1:0-2024 GCA_047975295.1 Aestuariibaculum sp. | reverse complement strand
ATATTCGTAATCTTCTCCGACTTTAGGTTTTAAGTTTCCTTCAATTAACTTTTGATACATTTCCCTATTAATAGCTGTATTATAGAAATGAAAATGTAATAAATACCAAAGTTCAAAAGCTTCATTTGTCCAAGCACAGCCAATTTTTGGTGAACTATTTTTACAAAGATTTATTGCTTCGTTAAAGTTATCAGGCTCAAAGCTATCATGGTCAAATACAACCCAAATTTTATCTATTGAAAGACTAGTTTCGTTTTCTAGTCGCTCTTTCATTTTTATTGATTCTTCTACTAACGAAAGAGTATTTCGACCTGTGCCTTCAATATCAATTCTACAAGAGGTAAGAACACCTTTCGGCAAGTCATTTTTTAAAGCCTCGAAATAATTTGGTTCAGTTTTTTCTCCTTCACAAACAATAAGGAAGTATTTTCTCTTATTTTTTGTGTTTCGTTTTCTTTTATGTGAGTCTCTCGCTAATCTTTTTTGAATGTGATTAGGAATTTTTACTTTTCTAGCCATTCTTTTATTGTGTTTGAAACGTTACCAATAAAAGGGATGGCACCATATCTTCCCTGAATATAGTCTTTCTCAAATTTTCTGTCTTTTCTTACTGTAATTCCTCCGTCTCCTTTGTATTCAACAAGAGAGTATAAGTCAGAAGAAAAATTCTTGTCTTTTTCAATGAAGTAAATCTGGTCTCGTCTAAATTTACCATAAGAGAATAAATTAGTGTCGTGAGTTGAAAAAATTAATTGAGCATTTTTTGGGTTATGCTGAGTAGAATTAAATAAACGAGTAATAGATAGTGTTAATAATGGATGTAAACTTGCATCTAGTTCATCAATTACTAAAATTCCACCATCTGTAAGAACGTCAAAAATTGGACCTGAAATATTAAAAACTTTATTCGTTCCTGATGATTCTTGACTACGCATATCGAATTCTACATCAGTAAGACTGTTGTTTAATGGGTTTCTTTTTTTGTGTATAGTTTTTACATTAACAATTTTTTTTCCTTCTAAATCTGACACCAATTGTTTAACAATGTGTTCAGGCATATCATCTGGAATGTCACTTGAATTAAAATCTTTTTTCTTGATTGCAACATTGTTAAATCCAAGGTCTAAATCGTTATAAAAAGATTGAAGTAAGTGTTTACTCTCTTCTTTTTCTAACATTTCAAAGGTTACTGATTTATATCTTTCGTGTCTTAAACCTGAAATTGTAATAAAATTATCAAACCATTTCAAAATTTGGTTGGCTAACTTTCCATTGAATTGGTCTATAACTGATAGAAATAAAGCATTGTCTCTAGTCTTTTCTTCTAAATCTTTTGCTTCCTTGTATTGAGGGTTAACATCAATTCCATCATCTTCTCTAACAAATAAATATTTTTCAGCTATTTTTTTTGCTTCCATCAACCATTCTGCCTTGATTTTTGAATTGGTTAATTCGAAACCGTAACGATATTTAATATTGTTTAATAAAAAGGTAACTTCAAAGAATGAAGGTTCAGTTTCGGAAACAGTGTCCAATAAAAAAGGCTCTATATTTAAATCTGAAGTAGAAGATTTTTCAAAGGATTGAAAAACAATTCTACGCATTGTAGACATTGCTTTTATTAAATTACTTTTTCCGCTTGAATTAGCTCCATAAATTACAGCTCCTTTTAAAACATTGTACCTATCTGTATGAATCAAGTTAGTATCTCCGAAATCAGTAATGTTTGTTGCTTTCAAATCAAGACACACTTCGTCTTTGATAGAAAGGAAATTTTTAACTCTGAATTCTAATAACATTGTCTTTGTTTTTTACGCAAAGATACATAAATATGTTGGTTTATGAGAAATTTTCTCAATCTAAGTGTTTTTTTGATTTTTTCTGAGTTTTTTTTCAGCTTGTGGCTAACGTTCTCGGCTAAATTTCAGTTGCGGGACAATCCGCAGGATTATTCCGCCGTAGAACGAAGATAACAAAAATGCATGAATTTTCGGAAGAAAATTCAGCAGCAATTGAATTTAGGC
>JBKEDH010000057.1:0-34948 GCA_047975295.1 Aestuariibaculum sp. | reverse complement strand
TGAAAATAGTAGAACAAATAAAGCAGCCCATTGGTTTCGAAATGGATCTTTTCGAACAAAAGTTCCTGTTATCCATGTCCAGTAAGGTGGCTTTGTTAAACCGTATTACTACTTATATTGTAAACCGTAAAGGCAAGCAAATGCGCCCTATGTTCGTATTTTTGGTAGCCAAAATGGTAGCCCATGGAGAGGTAAGCGAGCGTACTTATCGAGGGGCTTCGGTTATCGAACTTATCCATACGGCAACATTGGTACACGACGATGTGGTGGACGACAGTAATCGCCGCCGTGGCTTTTTTTCGATAAATGCCCTCTGGAAAAATAAAATAGCTGTTTTAATTGGTGATTACTTATTGTCCAAGGGGCTATTGTTGAGTATTGATAACAACGATTTCGATTTGCTAAAAATTATTTCGGTTGCTGTTAGGGAAATGAGTGAAGGTGAGCTATTACAGATTGAAAAGGCCAGAAAACTCGATATTACCGAGACGGTATATTACGAAATTATACGCCAAAAAACGGCTACTTTAATTGCAGCCTGTTGCAGTTTGGGTGCCGCATCGGTAAAACCAGATTCGCAACATGTTGAAGATATGCGCAAATTTGGCGAACTTATAGGTATGGCCTTCCAGATAAAAGATGATTTGTTCGATTATAGCGATAATCAAATAGGAAAGCCTACGGGTATAGATATTAAGGAGCGAAAAATGACGCTTCCGCTTATTTACGCACTAAATAACGCCGAAAAAAAGCAAAAACACTGGCTTATAAACTCTATAAAAAATCACAATAAAAATACCAAGCGGGTAAAGGAGGTTATTGCTTTTGTAAAGGATAACGGTGGTTTGGATTATGCCATTGATAAAATGAAGCAGTTTCAAGCGCAAGCTCTTCAAATATTGGAAAATTACCCCGAATCGGAGTATAAAAATTCGCTTAAACTTATGGTAAATTATGTTATTGAGCGGAAAAAATAAAAACAGGAGCTACCTTAAACGTTATCAATCGTGAAATTCATGTTTTTATTATAGAAATGGTTTAAACTTTTTCTATTTGCTAAAAAATTGTCCTTTTTCGGCTCTTTTTTGCCTTTTTCTTGTTCGTAGTTCAAAAAGCCTTCAAATAGCCAAAAAAATGGCTGATTTTCGCTTAAACACAAAAAGTTTAAACCATTTCATAGAATTTTTCCTTTAAAAAACTCTTTTGTTCCATTTTTAGAATCGGTTTGGTAATTCATTTTAGTATAGATAAATTCAGTTTCGTTAATCCAATAAAACGTTTTAAAAGTACAGATATCATAATCCCAGTTAAACTTGGTTAGATACTTGTAACGCTTATTTTCTTTCTTCTGAAAAAAATAGGAAATACATTCCTGTCCCCCAAAATAACCATTTAAGCGGTAAGTGCCTTTTGGTGAAGGGATAATGTATTCTGGATTTCCGATTGTTTTGGTTGTTTCTCCGGTTTTAATGGAAAAGCACATGTCGCTAGAATGTCCGCCTTCTAAAACTAAAATATCAAACTCAGGATAATAGCCGGACCAATCTTCTGCAAATCCAAAATCGTTACTTTCAATATTCGTTATAAGTTTTTTTCCGTTATTGGTTATTATACTTTTAATACTGTTGTATGTTTCATAATCAATCCACTCAACCCGATGTTTTAAAACAGTTTTAATGGAATCCAAATCACTTATTTTTTTGTGTTTATAAATAGTTTTATCGGCCTTTTTTAACAGTTCGGAATATGTTAAACTATCTATTTTTATATTGGTTATGGTGTTCTCTTTTTTCAATGGCTCCATATAGCCATCAAAAACATAGCCTTCATTTTGGTGTTGTTCCGGTTGTTCTGAAACTAGATATGGACTGTTATAAAATTCTATTTTAACCCATGTTCCTGTTATTTGTTTGCCGTTGTCGGTTATGCTTAGGCTTTTGTTTGTTTCTGCAGTTTTTTTAACCAAAAATCCAAAAGGAAGTTTTGCTATTTTGTTTGAGGATAAATTACTTTCGGTGCGAACATTTAATCCGTTTTCGGCAGTTATAAAATAATAATCTTGCGAATAAAGATTAAATCCTATGAGGATAATTAAAGTTGAAATAATTTTTTTCATAGAGGTTTACAGTCCCTTATTTACAGCCCTTTTACCACCAACAATAGGTAAGGTTAAAGAGGTTTTGTTTAAATCAATAGTCAATTCGGTACCGGGTTTTGGCAAAAGCGTAAATTTGTTATCGCTTGAAAAAATCATTAAACCGATTTTTTGCCCTTTTTTGATAATTTGGTCATCGGGTTGCAAATTGAACGATAATTCGTAAAATTCACCCGGAACAAGCGGTTCGCTTTCGGTAAGCGATTTATGGTTTTGTGGGTCGGCCCAACCACGGGTAATAATGTTATCGGTTATGGTTTTTCGTGTTGCATTGGGGTTCCAGGGTAAGGATACCAACCAAACCGATAAATTTGCCGCAGGTTTGTTACTTGCTAGTTTAATTGTAATATTGGCCAATCCCGAAATATGGATGTCCTCTTTTAATTTTGGGGTTACATATAGCAGACGGTGTTTTGAGTTTTTGGCTTGAGCCAAATTATTACCAGAAATGGAGGCATCGTCAATTAAGGTTTCGGTTATTTGTTTTTTTTCTTTTTTTAATCCCAACGTTCCAAAAGTATTACCGCCAGATGCCAAGTAAAACGTAACATTTTCGGCTTCCGGATTGGGGAAGTCTTTATAAGGTGTGGGTTTTAATTTATCGTCACCTTCTCTAACAATCCAAGCTTTTGGATCGTTTTCCACATTATTTTCAATACCGAACAAATACCGTGTAAACCAACGGTTCATCATGGTTATGGGTGGTGGCCCACCATGGCCTTCTTGATGATAATAAATTTGTGTTGGCAGTCCTTTTTTTGATGCGGCATCGTAAATTCTATAGCTGTGTTCGGGCATAACGTTCCAATCGTTAAAGCCGTGAGCCATAAGTAAGGCGGTTTTCATGGGTTTCATATCGTTCAAATAATCGCGATCGGCCCAAAAATCGTTATAATCACCGGTAATACGATCCATACCTTTTGTTAATATAGAATCGCGGATAACCCGGTTGGAATATGCCCGCTTCGATTCGTCTCCACTATGTATAAAATCATACAATACATCGATATCTTCGCCAAGATAACCGCCCGGGGAACGCACTAATCCGTTTGAACGGTAATAATGGTAGTATGATGTGTTTGGTGCTATGGGAATAATGGCTTCCAAACCCTCAACGCCTGTTGTTGCTGTGGCAAGCGGTAAAGTACCGTTAAATGAAGTACCCGTCATACCTACTTTTCCGGTACTCCAATAAGCGGTTATTTCTTTGTTTCCGGTACGTTCTGTATAGCCTTTTGCTCGTCCGTTTAACCAATCGATAACTGCTTTTGGTGCAAGCGATTCGTTATCGCCGCCTACTGTTGGCGAACCATCGGATAAACCAGTTCCGGGTGACGATGAATGCACTACGATATAACCTCTTGGTACCCAGGTTTGTATTTGCGAATTGGATATTATGGGGCGTTTTCCCTTACGAACTACTTCCTGTAATGTACGTGGTATTTTAGATGCTTCTCCCAATTCGTGGTGTACGTTCCAAAATAGGTTTTTATCATTTGTTGCTACACCGGCATAATATGGACTTGTTTCGTAAACAATGGGGAGTTTTAAGCCTTCGGTTTCGGTTTGTTGTGGTCGGGTAACGCTAACATGCATACGGTCCAATTTACCGTCGCCATCGGTGTCAAATTCTGTCTCTACCCACAAATCATGGCGTATCCAAGTAGATGAATCCTGAAATTCGGGAACAATTTGAGCTTCACCGTCTTTAAAAATAGGTTTTGCTTGGGCTTGGGCTTCCAAAAAAGAAATTGATAATAAAACTATAAAAAAGTATTGTTTCATGGTTGCGTGGTTTTCGCTAAAGTAAGGATAAATATTAAATTCAAATTAAAGATTTCTTTAAAACCGTTTCGATATTGATTAAAGAGATGCATATTATTTTCTAAATGAAATGGATTGTATTATTTTTACAGTCCATTTTTTATAAAAAATAGTAATTGATATCGCCATCGTCTATAGATAAAGTATTTGAAACCGCTCGGGTAGAGGAGGTTATTGGCGATTTTGTTCAGCTAAAAAAATCGGGTAGTAACTTTAAGGGGCTTAGCCCGTTTAGCGACGAGCGAACACCTAGTTTTATGGTGTCGCCCGTAAAACAGATTTGGAAAGACTTCTCAACGGGAAAGGGCGGTACGGCTGTTTCGTTTTTAATGGAACATGAGCATTTTACTTATCCCGAAGCCATAAAATATTTGGCCAAAAAGTACAATATCGAAATAGAAGAAACCGAACAGACCAACGAGCAGAAGGAAAAAGCAAACGAACGGGAAAGTTTGTATTTGGTAAGCGAGTTTGCCAACACGTATTTTCAGAATATATTGCATAAAACCGATAAAGGAAAATCCATAGGGCTAAGCTATTTTAAAGAACGCGGTTTTACCGACGAGACCGTAAAAAAATTCGATTTGGGATATGCTCCGGACGAGTGGCAGGCCTTTACTGATGAAGCTTTAAAACAGGGCTATAATATCGATTATCTTGAAAAAACCGGGCTTACCATTGTTAAGGACGATAAGCGCTTCGATAGGTTTAAGGGGCGTGTTATGTTTCCTATAAAAAGTATGAGCGGCCGTGTGTTGGGCTTTGGCGGACGTATTTTGGTTACCGATAAAAAAGCGGCCAAATACCTAAACTCTCCCGAAAGCGATATTTATCATAAAAGTAAAGTGCTGTACGGTATTTATAGTGCCAAGCAAAGTATTGCAAAGGAAGATAACTGTTTTTTGGTTGAGGGTTATACCGATGTTATCCAATTTCATCAAACGGGAATAAAAAATGTGGTGTCCTCGTCGGGAACGGCATTGACTTCCGAGCAGATACGCTTAATAAACAGGTTAACCAAAAATATTACTGTACTTTTTGATGGTGATGCTGCAGGTATGCGAGCCTCGCTACGGGGTATAGATTTAATATTGGAACAGGGCATGAACGTTAAGGTGTGCACTTTTCCCGATGGCGAAGACCCCGATAGTTTTGCCAGAAAAAACACCTTGGAAGAATTAAGCCTGTATTTGGAAGAAAATGCCAAGGATTTCATTCAATTTAAAGCATCTGTTCTTTTTGAGGAATCTAAGAACGATCCCGTAAAAAAGGCCGAAACGGTTCGGGATATTGTTAACAGTATTTCTAAAATACCCGACCAAATTAAACAGGAAATCTATGTGCAGGAATGTGCCCGGATAATGGATGTAAGCGAGGAGGTTCTGTTTTCTACATTGGCCCAGATAAGCAAAAAGGAATTACAGGATGCCAATAAGCAATATAAGCAGGAACAAAAGGCTTTCGAGGTTATTAGGCAGGAATCGAAATCGATAAAAAAGGTAGATGTCCAGTATCTTTTAGAACGAAAAATTATTGAAATTTTATTGTTGTATGGTAGTAAGACCGAAGAGTTTGAAGATTTGGTACTCAAGGAAAACGAAGATGGTGAATTGGCCTTAGAACCAATTAAGCAAGATGCCAAGGTTTTTGAAAAGGTATTTTTGGATCTTCAGGACGACGAAATGGAATTTTCCAACGAACAGTTTAAAACCATTTATTATACGGTAATAGATGCGTTAAACCAAAAAGGAGAATTTAATCTTAAAAATTTTATAAACACAGCCAGTCCGGACATTAGTAGCGAGATTACCACTATTTTAATGGAAGATGAACGCTACTCGCTAAGTGATTGGCAACGCAAGAATATTTTTCCAAAAGAAAAACACAAAAGCGTTGCACAATTGGTTAGCGAAACCATATTAAGTCTTCGATGCTTTTTAATAGACCAAAAAGTAAAAGGGTTTCAGCAGGAAACGGCAAACAACAAATCTGTTGTTAATAAAAATGTCCTTGAAGAAATTAAAGACTACATTGGTCTAAAAATGTTGTTATCAAGAAAACTTAATAGGGTTTTGTAAACGTCTTAAAAAACGAGAGACTCATTAAGTTTGGCCTGGTTAACCAAATCGACCAAGTTGGTTACTTTTAACTTACGCATTAAGCGAGCTTTGTAAGTACTAACCGTTTTTTCGTTGATATCCAACTCTTGGGAAATCTCTTTGTTTTTCTTGCCAATGGTTAAAAGTTTTAAAACTTCGGCTTCTCTGGTCGAAAGTTTCTTATAATAAGTGCCCGACTTGTTGTTTCTGCTACTAAGTGCAAGTTGTTGGGTTAGGTTGTCACTTAAATAAATGCCACCACCGTTAACTTTTAAAACTGCTTCGTTAATAGTTAAAACATTAACCGATTTGTGTAAGTACCCCACAGCTCCGGCTTTAATGGCATTTATAGCGTAAACCTCTTCCGGTTCGCCACTAAAAATAATGGTTTTAACATCTGGATAATCTTTTTTAAGATACCGAAGTAAGGTTAAACCATTAAGTTTAGGTAAGTCTGCTTCGGTCAAGATTACGTCCACAGGATTACTTTTAACGTACTCCATAACATCTTCGCCGTTGCCAACACTTGCCACAATTTTAACATTGGACGATGCAGAAAATAAAAGTTCTAACCCCTTTCTAGTAATAGGGTGGTTGTCTGCTACTAATAATTTAATCATAATTTTTAAGCTTTTAGGTTTATAATATAGTTAGGGAAATATTATATCTTGAGAGAATAAGCCTATCGCAAAAGTAGCTCTTTTTTATGATATTTACAAAAATTACTTGATTTCTTTAGGTATTTTGCAAATGGGTATAGGAATTACTTTGTGTCTATTGGCCAAATTTAATCTTTTGTAGATATTAAAAACCGTTTGTTTGCGTCCGGTAAAGTCTTGCGAAACCTTGCCTTTGGCATCCATTTCCATGGCCCATTCCAATTCGGGATAAGAAGCACCAATTTGGTCTTCATCACTTCGGGTATCACCAAATAAACCATCGCTAGGAACCGCTTTTATTATCGATTGGGGTACATTTAAGTACTCGGCAAGTTTATAAACTTCGGTTTTTAACAAATCGGCTATAGGGCTAACATCTACACCGCCATCTCCATATTTTGTAAAAAAACCAACACCAAAATCTTCAACTTTATTACCTGTTCCGACAACCAATAGTTTGTTAAGAGCGGCATAATAATAAAGGGTTGTCATACGTAACCGTGCACGGGTATTGGCCAAAGCCATATCTACTATAGCCTGGTCGTTATGTACATCTACTTGCGTATTAAACTCATCGAAAACGGGGGTTAAATCTGTACGGTTATCACTTATATTGTTAAAATTGGTTTTTAGCCATTCAATATGTTCTTGGGCTCGTGTAACATGGCTTTTTGCTTGGTGTATGGGCATTTCCAAACATAAAAGATCGAGACCTGTTTTAGCACACAGTGTAGAGGTTACGGCCGAATCTATTCCACCCGAAATACCAATAACATAACCTTTAACACCTGCTTTAATCGCATAGTTTTTTAACCAATCAACAATAAAATCTACAACTTTTTCCGAGTGCATATTACAATGAATTAATTATAAGAAATAGTACCTTTGCAACAAAAATAAACCAAATTATAATTAATAAAAATTTATAACGTTTAAAGTTTTTGTATGAAACAACCCATTTGTGTCGTTATAGCCTTTGTTTTAATGCTTTCTTGTAAGCAAGAAGACACTTTGGAATCTAAAATAGCCAAGATAAATATTGATGTAAAAGTAGAACGTTTCGATACCTTGTTTGCTAATGTTTCGAAAAAAAGCTTGACCAATTTAAAACAGGCTTATCCATTTATGTTTTCGGAGCAATATACCGATACCTTTTGGTTAGATAAGGTTGGCGATACCTTGCAGCAGGAACTGTATGGCGAAGTAAAACAAACATTTGGAGATTTTGGTTTGTTGGAGCAGGAAATAGGAGCGTTGTACAATCATTTAAAATATTATTTTCCCCATTTTAAAGTACCGCGTGTTATAACAACGACTAGTAATGTCGATTATAGGAATAAAGTTATTGTTGCCGATACCATCAATTTAATAGCTTTAGATAATTATTTAGGTAAAGACCATAGATTTTATCAAAATATTCCGGTTTATATACGAAGCAGTTTCGATAAAGATAAAATGGTTATTGATCTGTCGTCCGAATACGCAAAAAAGTATATCCCGAAAACATCGCACAGAACGTTTTTGGATAAAATGGTGTTTTACGGCAAGATATTGTATTTTGGCGATGTTATGGTGCCTTTTAAAACCGAAGCGCTCCGTGTAGGATATTCCAACAAAGAATTACGTTGGGTACAAACCAACGAAACCAGTATTTGGCAGTATTTTGTAGAACATGAATTGCTGTATAGTACCGACTCCAAATTATTGGGTAGGTTTATTAATCCGGCTCCGTTTTCCAAATTTTATATTGAAGAAATCGATACCGAATCTCCCGGCCGTATCGGAACTTATATAGGTTGGCAAATTGTAAAGGCTTATATGGAAAATAATGAAGTAACATTAAATGAAATGCTTATAGCACCTGCCGATAAAATATTTAATAAATCAAAATTTAAACCACGTAAATAATGGCAAAAAACTATACTTCGACCATAGAATTAAAGGTTGAACTCGATGAAAACAGAATTCCCGAAAAGTTAAACTGGACTGCTCGCGATGGTGGCATAGACAGCGCCGAAGCCAAAGCAATGTTGCTTTCGGTTTGGGATTCGGATTCCCAAGAAACCCTGCGGATAGATTTATGGACCAAAGATATGCCCGTAGATGAAATGAAAGTGTTTTTTCATCAAACATTAGTGGCCATGAGCGATACTTTTAACAGGGCGACCCAAGATGAAAAAATGACGGCAACTATGAAAGATTTTTGCGATTATTTTGCCGAAAAATTGGAACTAAAAAAGTAGTTTTTATATCTCATTCTGCATTAAAAATAAACTATACAAAAAGTTACATCATACAAATTTAAACAGGCTTTAAGATGGTCAATCAATGTTGATAAATTTAGAGTTACCATTCGTTAATTTTATTGGAGTCCAATTTGATAAAAATAAAAATAAGGATGGTAAATGCCCAAAGTCCGGAACCACCGTAGCTAAATAGTGGTAAAGGGATGCCTATGGTTGGTATTATTCCCATAACCATTCCTATATTAATAAAGAAATGGAAAAAAAGTATGGCAGCAACGCTGTAGCCATATACACGGCTAAATTGTGATTTTTGCGATTCGGCAAGGTGGAGTATTCGGAGTATAAGAAAAACAAACAAAATAACTACGGCCGAACTGCCTACAAAGCCCCATTCTTCACCAACGGTACTAAAAATATAATCGGTATGTTGTTCGGGTACAAATTTGCCCGTGGTTCGGGTACCTTCCATAAAACCTTTTCCTAAGAAACCGCCCGAACTTATGGCTTTTTCCGACTGGATGAGGTTGTAGGCAAACGTACGTTTCATCTGTTCCAATTTATCGGGATCTTTTTCCAATCTCAACCAAAGTGTAATCCGGTCTTTTTGGTGGGATTGTATAACATTATCGTAAACAAATTTTGTTGCAAAAGAAATACCTACAGCAAGAAAAACGATAAAAAAACAAAGGCCCAAAGGTGCTTTTCTTTTTGTTAGGAAATAATAAACCGTAACAAGTATTAAGCAAATAGCAGAAGTAATAACAGCCCCAAATTTTAATGATAGTATGGCAATGCCCATAAGAGCTATGGCAAGATAAAGGTACAATTTAGGCAATCCTTCTCTGTATAAAACAAAAAAGAATGCACCATATACAATTGTGCTTCCCGTATCGTTTTGCAGTAAAACCAAAACTGCTGGGATTAAAATAATAATAAAGGTATTTATCTGGTCTTTAAAGTTTTTTATATTAGTATTTAAATCACTTATATATTTGGCAACGGCCAAAGCTGTAGCCGTTTTGGCAAATTCGCTGGGTTGTAAGGTTAAACCGCCAATACTGTACCATGAAGTGGCCCCATTAATATTTTTTCCGAAGATAAAAAGCCCGATTAATAAAAGAATGGCGATTAGGTATATAATACTGGAAAAGCGTTCGTAGAATTTGGCATCTATGGCAAGCAGCAAGACAATAAGCCCAAAGTTGGAAAATATAAAAATTAATTGTTTACCGTATGGTTGGGAAAAATCGAAATAATTTACAACCTCGCCGGTATGTGAGGCCGAAAGTATATTTAACCAACCATAAGCCACGAGAACCAAAAACAGGATAATGGTAATCCAGTCGAATTTAAAATATTTGTGTGTTTCTCTAAGCATTAGTTAAGTCTTTCCAATAGTTTTAGCCTGTTTTTCAATTTAACGACTTCTTCCAAAGATAATTTCTCGGGGGCAGTTTCGCCATTAATCTTAAAAGGAACTCCAGAATATGGTTTTGCGTATTCTTCGTCTAAACCATGTGATAGAATCCAGTCTTCCATGTCGGTTCTTGTTATATGGTTTTTTATATAACGTTCTATCATTAAACTGGCTATTTTACCGGCAAATCGGCTTCCCCAATATCCATTTTCAACAAAAACAGCAAGAGCAATTTTTGGGTTGTCTTTAGGTGCAAATGCTACAAAAATAGAATGATCGGTCAATTGGGTTTTAACACCATCAATTTTCATAAAGTTTTCGGCGGTACCTGTTTTTCCACATATTTCTATATCTGGAACTTGTAGCCATTGAGCCGTTCCTTTAGTATATACTTCATGCATACCCTCAATTATGGGTTCGAAATGGTGTTTGTCGATGGTGGTATGTTTGGCTATCCTGAATTTTTTAGGTATGGTATCGTTTTCAATCGATTTTATAATATGGGGCGTGTAAAAATGGCCTCTATTGGCAATGGCTGCGACCATGTTAGCTAGTTGTATGGGGGTAGCTTCTACTTCGCCTTGTCCGATGGCATTGGAAATATTGTATGTAGATGCCCATCGACCTTCGCCGTACCAGCGGTTATAAAAATCGCCATCGGGAATCCTGCCACGACTTCCTATTTTTAAGTCGTAGCCCAAATAATTGCCCAACCCAAAACTCTTTACGTGTTTGCTCCAAGTGGTCATCCCTTCGTATGGATTGTTGTGCTTATCTATAATGCGTCTGTACACATTTGCAAAATACGCATTGCACGACTGGGCAATACCGTTTATCATGGCTATTGGGCTACTATGGGCGTGGCATCCGGTTAGTTTTCGGCTTCCGTAATAATAGCCCATTTTACAGCTAAAACTTTCGTTTGCAGTAACTATGTTTTCCTGAAGGCCTATTAGGGCATTTAAAACTTTAAAGGGCGAACCGGGAGGATATTGTGCTTTTAAACTGCGATCGTATAGGGGTCTTGAAATACTGTCGTAGTGTAGTTTTGTGTAATTTTTAGAACGTTCTCTTCCAACCAATAAGTTCGGGTTGTAGCTGGGAGCTGTTACCATAGTTAAAATTTCTCCCGAACCGGGTTCTATGGCTATAATACCACCACGTTTGTGTTGCATTAACAATTCGCCATAAGCCTGTAGATGAGCGTCTATACTAATATGTATATCTTTACCCGGTTGTGGTAGGGTGTCGTAAATACCATCTTTATAAGATCCTATATTGCGGTTAAATCTGTCTTTCTGTATATATTTGACTCCTTTAACTCCTCTAAGAATTTCCTCGTACGATGCCTCTATACCTTCTTTGCCTATTAAATCGCCCATTTTATAATAGG
Organism: Aestuariibaculum sp.; assembly: GCA_047975295.1. GTDB lineage: Bacteria > Bacteroidota > Bacteroidia > Flavobacteriales > Flavobacteriaceae > JBKEDH01. The sequence goes on along the minus strand of JBKEDH010000057.1, from coordinate 23,155 downwards.
GCTGTGCCCGTATTATGGCATTGTTTACTTCTCCAAGGCTACCCAAAACATTGGCACCAATGGCCGTTTGGTAGTCGCGCAACGAACGTTTTTGTATATAAAAACCTTTAAACTTACGCATTTTTTCTTGTAATATGGCGTAATCTTCTTTTGATAGTTGTGGAATAAATACAGAAGGCAGCTTGGGGGAGTAGGTGTAGGCTGCTTTATATTTACTAATAAAAGAGGCTTTGTCTATTTTTAGAATATCGCAAAATTCTAAAGTGTCCAAAGATTCAACCTCCCGTGGAATAACCATAACATCGTACGATGGTTGGTTGGTAACCAAAAGTTGTCCGTTTCTATCGTACACAAATCCTCTTTTGGGATAATCGTAAACTTTTCTAATGGCGATATCGTCCAGTATGTTACTGTTGTCTGTAGCATAAATCTGTAGATAGAACAACCGGCATATAAAAATAATTCCTACGGCTATAACCGAAATAAAAAGTAATAATCGCCTCATTTATTTTTTTTGCTGAAAATAACGGTTATTAGTGTACAAAGTAAAATGGTGAATACGCTTGATGATAACGTTTTTTGAAGTATAAAAAGTATTTTGGAAATACTAAAAAATTCTAAAGAAAACAGTACAAAATGATGTATTACGGTTAAAATAGCGATATATACTATTTTGGAGCTTATATCGACCGTGTTGAATTTTATGGTTTGGTGTTCGTAAAGTGTACCAAAAGCTGTTTTTAGAGCTATGGGCCGGATGTAAGCTATAAGTACCGACGATGCGGCATGGATACCTCCCGAATCTTGAAAAAGATCTATACTGAGTCCTAACAGAAAACTTATAAAAATAAATAACAGTCTGCTATTTTTTATAGGGTAGAGTGCAATAAACAGAATATAGATATAAGGGTTGATGTATCCGAGAAAATTAATGTGGTTACATATTAAAACTTGAATTAAGACCAATATAATAAACCGAGCGATATTTATACTTGTAACATTGCCCATTTAATTATTGTTTAAAAGATGGTTTATTTCGTCACGGTCTTTATTTTCAATAATGTAAACATGCTCAATATTGGTCATGTCGTTAAATAGTTTAACGGATATTTCATAGAAATTTCCAGCATAATCCAATTTAAAATCGGCAACAATCCCAATAGGGATATTTTTAGGGAAAATAGCAGACATTCCCGATGTAACAATGGTATCTCCCTTAGAAACAGGTGCAATTTTTTGGATATCGATTAATTGAACAAACTCCGGATTTTCACCATTCCATGTTAAGATACCGGAATGGTTCGATTTTTTTAATTGGGCACTTATTCTGCAAGTGGTGTTTAAAACCGAAATTATAGTTGCATAACGTCTTCCGGCTTTGGTAACAATGCCAACAATGCCTTTAGATGAAACAACTCCAAAATCTTCCTGGATACTATCTTTTTTGCCCCGATTAACCAATAAAATATTGTCTAACGATGCGTAACTGTTTTTAACAATGTTGGCCGAAGTAAATTTGTATGTACCACTATAGCTCAAGCTGTCTAAAAAAGTAAAATCGCTTGCTTTTTGGGTGTTGTGAAGTAGTTGGTTTAGCTTATTGTTTTCTTCGGTCAGGATCTTGTTTTGGTATTTTAAATCGAAATAACCACCAATATTGTTTAAGGCAGAATAGATACCACCTGTAAAAAAATTGGCCGAATTAATAAATTTACTTTTATGATAGGAATGAGATTGTATGGTAAATAAAATGGATATAGCGAACAGCAACAGGAATAACAAAAAATTTTTGTTCCTTATAATAAAATTAATAATTTGTTGCATGGTTTAGGGCTATCTATTTTATCAAGATATTTTTGTATTTGGGTAAGCTTTTTAAAGTGATGCCCGTACCTCTTACTACGGCTCGTAATGGGTCTTCGGCAATGTAAACGGGAAGATCTGTTTTTAAGGATAACCGTTTGTCCAGTCCGCGTAACATAGAACCACCACCGGCAAGATAAATACCGGTATTATAAATATCGGCAGCCAGTTCGGGAGGTGTTTGTCCAAGGGTTTCCATTACGGCATCTTCAATACGTAAGATAGATTTATCTAAGGCTTTGGCAATTTCCCTAAAAGAAATAGATACCTGTTTTGGTTTTCCGGTAAGTAAATCACGGCCTTGAACACTCATATCTTCTGGAGGAAGTTCCAGATCTTCGGTTGCTGCACCAATTTGGATTTTTATTTTTTCGGCAGTTCGTTCGCCTACATATAAATTGTGTTGGGTACGCATGTAATACACAATATCGTTGGTAAACACATCACCTGCAATTTTAACCGATTTATCGCATACAATACCACCCAAGGCAATAACGGCAATTTCGGTAGTACCACCACCTATATCGACAACCATATTTCCTTTTGGCTGCATAATATCGACACCAATACCAATAGCGGCAGCCATAGGCTCGTGTATTAAATAGACCTCTTTGCCATTAACACGTTCGGCACTTTCTTTTACTGCCCGCATTTCTACTTCGGTTATACCGGAAGGAATGCAAACAACCATGCGTAGCGATGGTGTAAAAAATTTCTTTTTTAATGCCGGTATGTTTTTAATAAACATACTTATCATCTGTTCCGACGCATCGAAATCGGCAATTACACCATCTTTCAAAGGTCGGATAGTCTTTATATTTTCGTGGGTCTTGCCCTGCATTAAACTGGCTTCCTGACCAACAGCGATTATTTTTCCCGATACTCTGTCTCTTGCTACAATTGAAGGTGCATCGACAACAACTTTATCGTTGTGGATAATAAGTGTGTTTGCAGTACCAAGATCTATTGCTATTTCTTCGGTAAGGAAGTCAAAAAAGCCCATACGCTATTAATTATTTAAAATTACGTAAATGTAATAAATGTTTAAAATATTGTTTTAATGTTTAAAATGACGTGTTCCGGTAAATACCATGGCTACATCGTTACTATTGCAATAATCTACGCTTAGTTGGTCCTTAATAGAACCTCCTGGTTGTATTACGGCTGTAATACCTGCATTTTTGGCAATTTCTACACAATCTGGAAACGGAAAAAAAGCATCACTTGCCATAACTGCACCGTTTAAGTTAAATTTAAACGAATTGGCTTTGTGTATGGCTTGCTCCAAAGCATCTACTCGACTAGTTTGTCCTGTACCACTGGCATATAATTGTTTGCCTTTAACCAAAACAATGGTGTTCGATTTGGTGTGTTTGCAAATTTTCGATGCAAATATCAAATCTTCTAACTCATTTTGTGTCGGTTTATTGTCCGTAACATATGTTAAACCTTCAATGGTATCGGTAATATTGTTGCGGTCTTGTACTAAAACCCCATTTAAACAGGTTCTAATATTGGTTTGCGGTAATGCAATATCGTTAAGGATCAATATAATCCTGTTTTTCTTTTCTTTTAAAATATTTAATGCTTCGGTTTGGTACGAAGGAGCTATAACTACCTCGCAAAATAAGTTGCTTATTTCTTTGGCAGTATCGGTATCGATTTCTACGTTACTTATCAAAATACCTCCAAAGGCCGAAACAGGGTCGCCAGCCAAAGCATCTTTATAGGCCTGATAAATGGTGCTTCGTTGGGCAAAACCACATGCATTGTTGTGTTTTAAGATGGCAAAAGTAGGTGCTTCTCCTTTAAATTCGTTAATAAGATTAACGGCCGCATCGACATCCAATAAATTGTTATAGCTTAATTCTTTACCATTAAGCTTGGTGAACATAGCATCGAAATCTCCAAAAAAGAACCCTTTTTGATGTGGGTTTTCACCGTAGCGTAAAACTTTTCCGTTGGTTTCGCTTATTTTTAAAACAATTTCTTCTTTAGTTTTGTTGAAGTAATTGAAAATGGCCGTATCGTAATGTGATGAAACATTAAAGGCTTTGGCTGCAAAACGTTTACGGTCTTCTAACGAAATATTTCCATTGTCTTTGCTAACGATATCTAAAAACTCGGCATAATCGTTAACCGAAGCAACACAGGTTACATCGGCAAAGTTTTTGGCTGCTGCACGGATTAGGGAAATACCACCAATATCAATTTTTTCAATAATATCCTGTTCGCTTGCACCCGAAGCAACAGTTTTCTCGAACGGATATAAATCGACAATCACCACATCTATTTGGGGAATATCGAATACCTCCAATTCTTTAATATCGCCAGCATTGTTTTGTCGGTTTAAAATACCACCAAAAACTTTTGGGTGTAGCGTTTTAACACGTCCGCCAAGAATTGAAGGGTAGGAGGTAACATCTTCTACCGGAACTACATCAATACCCAGATCGTTGATGAATTTTTGTGTACCTCCGGTAGAATAAATGGTTACGCCCTGTTCGTTTAATTTTTTTACTATTGGCTCTAATCCGTCTTTACTAAATACCGAAATCAATGCCGATTTTACTGTTTTTTCGTTGCTCATTGTGTATTAAATCGTTGTAAGTTTTGCAAAAGTAGTTATTTAATAAAAAAAACAAGACGTTGAACACGTAAAAAGGATTGTTTTTTTAAACTATTCGAAAAAGTTTTTAACATACGGTTCCATTTTATAAAAGAGTAGCCACCTGTAGGCAAACAAATTCCAGAAAATCTTCATCGGCAGTAGTAAACGGATTGGGCGTATTCGAATCGATGTCGATTTGGCCAATATTTTTACCATTTACAAAAATAGGAATAACAATTTCGGCCTTAACTGTAATACTGCAAGCTATATAATTGTCTTGAGCCGAAACATCTGGAACTACAAAATTTTGATTACTAAGAGCAACTTGCCCGCAAATACCCTTTCCGAAAGGAATTATGGTATGCTCGGTAGGTAATCCAACATAAGGGCCTAATTTAAGTTCTTTTTTTTGGCCGTTTCTAAAATAAAAACCTACCCAATTATAGTGAGAGACATTAGTTTGTAAAAGTTTGCAAATATGGTGCAATCGTTGGTCTGTCGATAATTTGCTGTTAGAAATGATGGTTTCTATTTTGGGTTTTAGGGCTTTAAAATTCATAGTAGTTTAACTTTTTGCAAAGGTAGTTAAAAACCTTGTTCTTTTTAATCTGATTTCGATTTTAAAACTATTGATTTTTAGTAGATTAACTGTTGATATTATGAAAATGGAATTATTCTTGTTATATGAGATTTTTTGTTATTGGTTCCTTACTTTATCAAAAGTACAATACATTAAAAATCAAATGTCTATAATTATTTATAATCAATATCAGGCTCTAAGAAGAAAAACGATTTGCAGGAGGAGTAAAAGGGATTGGGACTACTTAACGATTTGATGATAACTTTTTTGGTTTTCCATAAAAGTATCGTAATCGCCATAATCGTCCGAAGGCATATTGGGCGAATATAGAATACTTTTACGCTTTATAGGGACACCATTGGCCACAAATTCCGGGCCTCGTTCTTCCAAATGGCTTCCCATTTTTTTGCGCCATTCTAAAAGTTTGTCTGTATATTGGGTAAGTCCGGCTAGTTGCTGTTGTTCCAATGGGTCGTTTTCCAAATTAAAAAGTTGTTCCGAGCCATTGGCAGGAAAAAAAATATATTTCCAGGTACCATCGGTAAGTCCTGTCCAATAATTATGTATGTCGTATGCTGCTGCATGTTCCAAATCGATATATTCCCGCCATTGTGGTTGCTCTTTTTTTACCAAATTAAAGAGGCTTTTACCATCTAAATCGCTCGGAATGGAAATTCCGGCAGCATCGAGAAACGTAGGTAATACATCGCGAAGTTCCACAACTTGTTTCATTTGTGTTCCTTTTTTAATAATATAGGAGTTTTCTTTTTTGGGGTATTTAAAAACAAAGGGAATGTTGGCAGAACCTTGATAAGCGTAGGTTTTTCGCCAGTGATAATGGTCGCCCAACATGTCACCATGATCAGAAATAAAAATGATAATGGCATTGTTGTACATGTTTTTTTCTTTTAGTGCTTTGATTATTTCTCCCACTTTATCGTCGATAAATGTAATATTGGCATAATAATGTCTAATACTGTTACGGGCAAAAGCATCGCCCATATCGCCAAAGGCAGTATTGTAACCCGAAACCGAGCTTTCTTTACCCAGTTTTGTTGTCTTTTCTGTATTGTTGTAATCTTTAAAAGGGGCAGACCAATCGCTTTTTGTTGGAGTAGTGATTGGAGTGTTCTTATACATGTCGAGGTAACGTTTTGGGGGATCGTAAGGACTATGAGGACGTGCAAAAGATACCTTTAAGAACATTGGTTTTTTATAATTGTACGATTTTATAAAATCAACCGCTTTTTGTCCTGTCCAAGTTGTAGGATGTAGGTTTTCGGGTAATTTGTAAATCCCTGCCCTGTTTTCGTTCCATCCAATACCGGTAGCATCGGGATTGAGAGAATCGTTTGTCTGTTTTTTAAACCAAACTCTGTAATCGCTAATAAAATCGGGGTCTTTAACACGGCCACATTCATCCAAATACATTTCGTGAAATCCCCGTTTGTAACGTTGCGGATTCCAATGCATTTTTCCAATGCCACAGGTGTAATATCCAGCTTCCCTAAGTAATTGAGGCATTTCATACTTTCGGTAAACGGCGGTTTTTGGAGCAAAGCCCAGCATGCCATTGTGCCAAGGCGATAGCCCCGTCATAAGTATCGTTCGGGCAGGAGTACAACTGGGTACACTAGAATAGCCATTTTTAAACCATACGCCGTCTCCAGCCAATTTATCTATATTGGGAGTAATTACGTTATGGTTTACAAGGCCTATGGCGTCACCCCGTTGTTGATCGGACATAATTAAGATAATGTTGGGCTTTGTATTTGGGACTTTAAAAGTATTTGGTGCAGTTTGTTTTTGTTTGCAGCTTAGTATTGTTATACAGGCTGTAATTAGTAGAAATTTAGTACTTTTTTTCATTTTCTTAATGTGCCCTACATTTATTATTGAAGTGAGTTTATTTTTTATTTGGGTTTGATGTTAAAGTTGTTGATTTTTAGTATTTTAATGTTTTTTTTATAAAAATAGCATTATTCTGAATATTAAGAAAGTAAAATTATTTCTGTTATATGGTGTTTCTCGTTGTTCGTTTTTCTGTCGAAATGGTAATACAACACACTAAAAATTAAATTTTTATTGTTATTTGAGATTTAAATTATTGAACTCGGGTTTTTTGATAAACTTTGTTAAAGGTATGAAATAATGATGATTTTAAGTTGTCCACTGTTTTTTCTTCATATAAAACTTGTCTTGACTTTTTAAATTGGATAGAAAAGTATAGTTTTTTCTATTTTTTGTCTTTTCCATTCCGTAGTTCTGCCATACCATTCAAAAAAGACAAAACCCGCTTTCCCTTGTGTTGGGAAAAACGGGTTTTTCAACTAAACAACTTATTAATAAAACTGTTAGATTGTTAAAAGTTTCCACCTTCAACATCCCACCAAAGACGTGTACCTCCGGTATCTGGGCCGCCCAGGTATTCAATGGCTTTTGTAACGTTTTCACCATTGGTGTTTACCTCGGTATCCGGAAAATTCAATCGTCTAATTTGGATATCGGTATCTATGGTACCAGCACTGTTGTTAATGGCTACGGGGAATACGCGGGGGTATCCTGTACGTCTAAATTCAGACCAAGCTTCCATACCATCGGGGAACATGGCAATCCATTTTTGCGTTATAATTTGTTCCAGTTGTTCTTCGTTGGAAGTGCTATCATCATAGGCAATTTTAACATCGCTACCATAGGCAATACTATAGGTTGAATTTAAAACATCTTCGTAATCTAAAGGTGTACTGGTACTATCGGCCAAATAGTCGTCCACTCCCGAAATGCCATGTTGTTGAAAAGATGCTTTTACGCCCTCTTCATAATTATCTTTTGCTGTTCCAGCACCTGTCCACCCTCTAAGAGCAGCCTCAGCCTTTAGAAAAAACACTTCGGAAGCACTCATCCATTGTATGTTTTTTTCATCAGCAATGGCACCAATGGCAGAGTGTCCAAGATATTTTTCTTTGGCCACTAAATCAATGCCCGAACGAATACCTTTATAACCACCACCTATGGCAGGATCTGTGGCCTCAAAGAAATATTTGGTTATACGTTGATCGTTATAGCCCAATAAAATGGATTCCATAAGAGCTCCCATTCTAATATCGCCCCATGATCCCGAAATAATCTTTAAAGGATGGTCGTAGCCGGTATTTATAATAAAACTGTCGTTTATAAAGCCGGCATTACTGGCCAAAGCCAACTCACCCTGTGTTTTGGCCAGATCCGGATCTACTTTGGATACCCGTATAGCTAAACGCAACCGTAAGGAATTGGCAAAACTTCTCCAAATAGCTATGTTACCTTCGGCTATGGAAAGATCGAAAGGTTTAAAGGTAACATCGTTTTCGTAATTGGCAAGAAAATCGATAGCCTCTCCCAACTCTTTAAAAAAAGCAGTATAAACTTCTTCTTGAGAGTCGTATTCGGCGGTGGTTTCAAAAGTGTTATATTTGGTGTAACGAATAGGTCCAAAAACATCGGAAACACGATGCATACCTGCAACCTTTATAATATTGGAAAGATGAATGAATTTCTCTCCTGCCGGATCACCACTTAACTCAATAATGTTCGTTATATTTCTGGAGCTTGGCATTACATTTACATAAGAATACTCCCAAGCTCGTCTGTTCCAACCATCGACCAAAGCATAGGTGGTATTATTAATGCCTCCCCTAAATGGTGTTGGTGTTGCCATATAACCGGAATAGTGATCGCCGTTAAGATTTTGTTGAAGTTGGAATCGGTCAATAATTCTAAAAACATTTAAGAACATAGGGGCAAATTCTCCACCAATATGATTGTTCATTTGTTCAAGATCCTCATTTGAAATACCATGTGGATTTGTATTTACAGATTCAAAATCGCTTGTACAGCCAAAAAAGGTCAGTACTGTTATTGCTATATATAAAATTGATTTTTTCATCGTTTTTTAGAAGTTTATGTTAATGTTAAACCCAAGGCTTCTTGTAGTTGGTTGGCCGTACACGTCGATACCTTGTAGCCCCATACCATTACTTGCTGTAATATTGGGGTCGAACGGTGCTTCTTTATGGAAAAAGAATAAGTTGTTTCCTATTAACGAAAGTCTAATTGAGTTGAATAGGTCGCTCTCCAAGGGTAAGTTGTATCCAATGGAAAACTCTCTTAAACTTACGTTTGTAGCGCTATAAACATATTCACCGTAAATACCATCCCGTCCTCCTATTTGACTGTAATAGCTTTCGGCTGTCATTTGTTGGGCATTGCCATTTTGATCAACTACATTAATCATACCGCCATTGGTGTTCCGGGCGTTTGCAGTTGTTTGGGAAACCCCATAAAAATCGTTTATGGCCTCGGTAGCACTAATTACTTCACCACCCACTTTGGCATCGATTAAAAATTCGAGACTGAAATTTTTGTATGAAAAACTATTTTTCCAACCAAGGGTAAAATCGGGTTGATAATTGGCAATGGTCTGGGCTTCTGTTTTATTTAGGGTTAACGTTCCGCCACTTTCGGTTACAATGGGAAGTCCATTGGCATTACGTTCTACCGAAAAACCTCGGATACTACCAAAATCTTCACCTTCAATTAAAGAAAGGCCGTAACCGTTTGGAGAGCCGACCATATTGATTATGGCTTCACCATTTTCCAAATCCGGATGTACCGATATTACTTTGTTTTTATTTGTAGCAAAATTTACATTAGTGTTCCAATTAAAACCTTCGTCGTTAACAATGGGTTTCCCTGAAAGCACAAGCTCGATACCTTCATTGGATATTTCTCCCGCATTTACAATATTTTGAAGATAGCCTTCTACATTGGGTTCGGCGGTTATGTAGAATATCTGGTCGGATGTTCTGGAGTTGTAATAAGTAAAGTCCAAACCTAACCTGTTTTGGAAAAAGCGCCACTCTGTACCAATTTCAAATCCTTTTTGCCTTTCCGGTTTTAATGTTTCGCCTTGGCGTAATCCAAATGTGGGTCTGCTTATATTTTGTTGCCCTTCAGGTATGGTATTAATTGGGGTTGTTGCATAAACAGGAACGTCTTTACCTACTTCGGCATACGACATTCTTAATTTAGCAAAGCTAATGGCATCTGGAAATTCAAACATTTGAGAAAGTACCCCGGTTAAACCAATGGAAGGATAAAAGAATGAGTTGGATTCTGTATTTACCAATGTAGAAGACCAATCGGTACGACCGGTAACATCTAAAAACAGCATATCCTTATAGCCTATGTTTGCCGAACCAAAAACAGATTGAACTTCTCGATTGAAAACTTCCTGATAAATACTTGCCGAATTAACAAAATTACTTATTGTAAAATAGTTGGGATAGGTTAAACCACCAACCGTAGATCCGGAATCGAGATATAATTTATCGCCAATAGTGGCCTTTAATAAACTGGTACCCAATAATCCGGAAAAGGTAAAGTTATCGGAAATGGTTGGGTTATACGATGCTATTAAGTCTATATATTGTTGGGTGTTTTCAGTTTTATCTAAAATATACCGTCCTGTTGCGGGAACAAAGTTGGGACTGCTACTGCAATAATAGCGTTTATCGTAGGTGAAGAACGATTTGTCGTAACTGGCACGAGATTTTAACGAAAAATTATCGGTAATATTATAGGTTACCGTTGTTGATAGTACGGCACGTTGCGCAATGTCCTTACTGGGCTGCCTGTTAATAATCCAATAGGGGTTAGATTGTACATTATCAACCATGGTAGCATATTGGTTCATCATATTTAAATCTTCATTAAAATATTCAAAATTATTTCTATAGTGATTTAAATCTATTCCAACGGGATTTAGGTATAAGCCGGTTAAAGCATTAGAACGGATACCCGTTGTAGGACGGTTGTGAATGCGTTGGTCACTTAAATTTACACTGGCAGAAACATTTATTTTATCGTTTAAAAAATTGGCTGTTTCCCGTAAGGTAATATTGTTGCGTTTTAAATTATTGTTGGGCATTACACCATTAGCTATGGTATTGGCATACGAAAAATAGGTTTGCGCTTTTTTGTTTCCTGCCGATAGGCTAATGGATTGTATGGAAGTGAATCCGGTTCTGAAAAAATCTTTGGCATAATTGTTTGAAAGTCCGGAAGTTTTGTCTCCCCACGATTTAGGGTCTGCCACTCTTCCCGATACCGAAATTGCTTGACCAACCGATGGTGATTGGTATTCTGATTGCAATTTAGGCAACGAATATACATCGTCTATAGTTAGGTTAGAGCTGTAAGTTACCGAAAGTTTACCTTCTTTACCGCTTTTTGTGGTTATTAAAATAACACCATTGGCACCTTGACTTCCATAAAGTGCTGCTGCCGAGGCACCTTTTAAAACAGTCATACTTTCAATATCGTCGGGGTTTATAAGTGATAACACATCGCCACTATCCCTATTTCCGGTAAAATCGCCAAAAATAGCATCGTTCGAGTTTGCCGAGGCATCAAACCCATTACCGGAATTTGATAAAGGTACACCATCTACAACATACAATGGGTCGTTATTTGTAGTTGACGAATTACCTCTAAGTACAACTTTAGAAGAGCCTCCAACTCCAGAAGCACTTCGTGTAATGGTTACCCCTGCCGTTTTTCCCGAAAGGCTGTTAACTACGTTGGTTTGCTTAACTCTTGTTAAGTCGTCGTTATTAACTTCTTGAGCCGAGTAGGTAAGGGTTTTCTTTTCTCTTGAAATACCCAATGCCGTTACAACAACCTCGTCGAGTCCTTCGGCGCTTTCTTCCAAGGTAACGTTTACATTGGTTTTTCCGTTTAAGTTTATTTCTTTAGTTGTAAATCCAATGTACGATATAACAAGTAAGGCATTTGTATTGCTTACATCGAGTGAAAATTTACCATCAAAATCAGATTGAGATCCATTGGTGGTACCTTTTTCAATAATATTGGCACCCATTAGCGGTACACCATTATTGTCGATTACGGTTCCTGTAACAGTAATTTTTTGGATTGGTTTTGATGTTTTATTATTGTTTTTTACAACAATTATAGTGGCTTCATCTTCATAAAAGTCAAAAGAGCAATTGGCAGGCGTAAGGCCTTTTTCCAGTAAATCTTTTACAGATATGGTTCCTTTGTTTACTGTAATTGATGGAGCATTTGCCAAAACATCGTCGTTATAAACAAAATTGTATTTGGTTTGTTTGTTTATAAGTTCGAAGATTTGTTGGATGAACATTGTTTTTTCTGTAGTTATCCTGATTTTGGCATTTTGGGAAAATGTATTATTTGCCGAAAAACCAAAAACTGTGGTAAAACACAGAAAAACAAGGGTTTTCATTAAGTTCTGAAAGAGTGTTGCCCTATTCAGAAAAAAAACATTTTTTAAGCTAATTTTCATAAGTTTAATGTTTATTTAGTTAATAAATTGGTTTGAAAGAATTTTTAAAATTCGTTGTTGTGTTATTGTAACTGCTTACTCGATAATTACGATATTGTTTTCTTTTTTTATTTTAACCTCTTTTGTACGTTGAAGCTGTGTTAGAATATGATCTATATTTGCCGCTCTGTAAACAATGCCGGTAAAACTTTTGCTCTCTTTTTCGGGGTTTTTAAATATATATTCGATGTCGTACCATCTTGAAAGGGATTTCATGATATCTTTCATCGATTTTTTCTTAAATACAAAGTAGTCGTCTTTCCATGCTATTTCGCTAAATACATCATCTAATTTTTGTACCGCTATTTTGTTGCTTAAGTGGTTTACTATTGATTGTTCGGATGGACTTAATTCTACTTGGTTTTCTCCACTTTTAACAGTTACACTACCTTCTACTAAGGTGGTTATAATTTCACTTTCGTCATTATATGCTTTTATATTAAATTCAGTGCCAAGTACTTCTATGGTTTGGTTCTTTATCTGTACCCTAAAACTGTTACCATTATTATTTTCGCTTTTAGACACATCGAAAAGTGCTTCACCATATACGAGTTCTACTTCTCTGGGTTTGTCTTTTGCAAAGGCTACTGGATATTTTAATTTGGAATTTGAGTTCATCCAGATTTTGGTGCTGTCCGATAACTGTACCAAGTACTTGGTTCCTTTTGGAATGGTTATGTAGTTGTAGGCAATAGTACTTTTGTTGGTTGTATTTGTGTTGTTATAAACAATGCCCTGTTCGGTTGTTGTGCGGTTTTCTATGGCTACTTTGTCCCCTTTATCCAAAGCAATATTGGAGCCATCTTCTAGAGTTAAAACTATCTGGTTGCCCTTTGGTGTGGTAGGTAAATTATTGTTGCTTTTAAGAGAATGTTCGGTGTTTTTATTATTTGATATTGTATCTAAACTAATTATTTTTACAAGTGCTATTGTGATAACCAGTATTGCGGCATATTTTAAATATGATTTTATTTTTGTAAGGTTACGCGTTCTTTTTATCTGGTTTACTTCTTCAAAGAGTCTCTTTATTTCCTTGTCGGAGTCGAAATCCTGTAAAATTGTATCACTTAGGAAATTTACTTTTACATAATCTTTAAAAACTATTTTATTATTAGAATGGCTAAGCCATTTGGTTAATGTAGTAAGGTCATCTAAAGTAGCCGATTTTGAAAAGTATTTTATTAGGATAAATTCGATTTTTTTGTCCATTAAAACGCTATTTGTTTTAATTAAGACACATACTTTTTACTAAACACGTATGTTTTGTTGTGTTTTTTTATATTTACATCCAAACGGTAAAATGTTTTATTGATTTTATGATGGACTTTTCGAATAATATTACATTAAAAACCCAGATACGAAAAGGTAATTCTGGAGCATTGGCATATTTGGTAAACCAATACCATAAGCCTTTATGTGCCTATGTTTATGGTCTGTCAAACGATTATGAGTTAGCTCAGGATATTGTCCAAATGGTATTTATAAAAATTTGGGAAGATCGAAAAAAAGTAGAGCGTATAAAATCTATAGAAAAATATTTATACCGTGCCGTTTATAACCGATTACTTAATCATTGGAGGGACAATAAGAAATTTTTAATTGTCGAGGCCCAGCATCTTGAGCATTTACAGGCTTATGTAGAAAATGAAACGCAGGATTCATTAAAACAGCAATTGGAAATTGTTGAAAGGGAAATACAAAACTTACCACAAAAATGTAAGGAAACATTCTTGTTGAGCAAACAGGAAGGCTTAACCAATTTGGAAATTGCCAATTTTATGAATGTTTCCTTAAGAACGGTTGAAACACAAATAAGTAAAGCATTTAAAATACTCCGAAAAAAACTGTAGAACATTGAAATTAAAAAAGCCTAGGTTCTTTGTTTTAACAAAGAACCTAGGCTTTAACATATTTAAATTATTTGTGATGTGTTTTTACATCATACCCGGCATGCCACCTCCCATTGGGGGCATTGCGGGAGCATCTTCTTTAATATCGACCAAAGCACATTCGGTTGTTAATATCATACCAGCAACCGAGGCTGCATTTTCCAATGCTACACGGGTTACTTTCTTAGGATCGATGATTCCTGCTTTAAGCATATCAACGTAAGCTTCGGCTTTGGCATCGTAACCAAAATCCTTTTTACCTTCAAGTACTTTGTTTATAACGACCGAGCCTTCGCCTCCGGCATTTTCTACAATGGTACGCAAAGGCGCTTCTATGGCACGGGTTACAATTTGGATACCTGTAACTTCGTCAAGGTTATTGGTTGTTAGCTTATCTAAAACCGATTTAGCTCTAACCAAAGCAACACCGCCTCCGGCCACAATACCTTCTTCTACGGCAGCTCTGGTAGCATGAAGGGCATCGTCAACACGGTCTTTTTTCTCTTTCATTTCCACTTCACTAGCAGCACCAACATAAAGTACGGCTACGCCACCGGCCAATTTGGCCAAACGTTCTTGAAGCTTTTCTTTATCGTAATCGCTTGTTGTAGTTTCAATTTGGGCTTTTATTTGGTTAACCCGTGCTTTAATGTTTTTAGTATCGCCCAAACCGTTTACAATAGTCGTGTTATCTTTGTCTATTGTTACGGTTTCGGCAGTTCCCAGCATACTTAAATCGGCATTTTCAAGGGTAAAGCCTCTTTCTTCGGAAATTACGGTTCCTCCGGTTAAAATAGCAATATCTTCTAACATAGCTTTGCGTCGATCGCCAAAACCGGGAGCTTTAACAGCAGCTATTTTAAGGCCACCACGTAGTTTGTTAACCACCAAAGTAGCCAAAGCTTGTCCATCAACATCTTCGGCGATAATAACCAATGGACGTCCGGATTGTGCTATAGGCTCCAATATAGGAATGATTTCCTGTAGGTTGGATATTTTTTTGTCGAATAGTAAGATGTATGGATTTTCTAAATCGGCAATCATTTTATCGGCATCGGTTACAAAATAGGGCGATAGATAACCTCGGTCAAATTGCATACCTTCAACCACGTCAACATAAGTATCCATTCCCTTGGCTTCTTCAACGGTAATAACGCCTTCTTTTCCAACTTTGCTAAAGGCTTGCGATATTAACTCGCCAATAGTATTATCGTTATTGGCAGAGATGGAAGCTACTTGCTTGATCATTTCAGATGAGTTACCTACTTTTTTGGCCTGTTTTTCAAGGTCTTTGGTAATGGCTTCAACGGCTTTGTCTATACCCCGTTTTAAATCCATTGGGTTGGCTCCTGCGGCTACGTTTTTTAAACCTTCTTTTACAATGGCTTGAGCCAATACGGTAGCAGTAGTTGTTCCGTCGCCAGCCAAATCGTTGGTTTTGCTGGCTACTTCCTTAACCATTTGCGCGCCCATGTTTTCAAGGGCATCTTCAAGTTCTATTTCTTTAGCAACGGTAACGCCGTCTTTTGTTACTTGTGGAGCACCAAAGCTTTTACCTATAATAACATTGCGCCCTTTTGGGCCAAGGGTTACTTTTACTGCATTTGCCAATGCATCAACGCCACGTTTTAATCCGTCGCGGGCTTCTATATCAAATTTTATGTCTTTTGCCATTTTTTTTATTTAAAGTTCCAAAGTGTAAAATTTTTTGGAACAGATTATTCTTAATAAATTTATTTTTCTCCCTTTGGGGAGGTCAGAAGGGGATTTTTATATAATTGCCAATATATCGCTTTCACGCATCATTAAATAATCGTTACCTTCTAATTTTAGTTCGTCTCCGGCATATTTATCGTATAAAACGGTGTCGCCAACTTTGACGGTTATAGGGGCATCTTTGGTGCCTTTTCCAGCGGCAACTACAGTGCCTTTTTGCGATTTTACCTTTGCGTTATCAGGAATAATAATTCCTGATGCTGTTTTAGATTCGGCCGCAGCGGGTTCTATAAGAACACGATCTGCCAATGGTTTAATGTTTAATGACATGTGTTGTATATTTTAAGTTTTAAAAAATTAGTATTTTACGTTTGCCAATATTTCTAAAAGCATGCCATTTACCAAAAACTGACAAACTTGCAGGAACAAAAAATGCCAACGGTTAAGTTGGCATTTTGTATGTTTTTGTTTTGTAATTACTGCGCCGAATCGTTTTGCGTTTCGATGGCAGTATTATCAGTAGTTGGCGTAGTTGTAGGTGTTGGCAATGGTTTTTCTGTTGTTGTCGCTTCGGGATCTAATGCTTTAGAATCGACAGCACCGTTACCTCTGTTAATGGCTACATTCGATAATAATATTAATACCAACAGAATTGAGGCCAAAGTCCATGTGCTTTTGTCTAAAAAGTCGGTGGTCTTTTTTACACCGCCCAATTGCTGCGTACCACCGCCACCAAAGGAAGATGATAAGCCACCTCCTTTAGGGTTTTGTACCATAATAACAACCACTAGCATAACTGCTACTAAAACTATTAATGCTAAAAATATTGTAAAGCTCATTATTTATTGTTTTGTTCTTGTAATTTTTCTACTGCTTTTATTTGGTTTGCAAAGAAACTACTTTTTTCCGGATATTTCAAACTTAATATTTTATAAGATTTTATTGCCTTTTTGTAATTTTTCTGTTCTACATAAATACGTGCCAATGTTTCGGTCATTAACGCTTCCGGTTGTATCATGCCCACCGTGGCCAAATTTTCTTTATTGGATGCGTTTTTCGATGGATTTATCTTGGGATTGGCAGAAATAAATTTATCTATAAGTTTAAATTTATCAGAGCGTTTTTTGGCTTCTATCGTTTGTTCCTTTTTCTGTGTGTTTTCGGTTTCTCGGTTAATGGGGCGTAACTGTGTAAGTTTTAACCACTCGTTGAAGGAGTGCGATTCCTTTTTATTAAATTCTAAGGGTTTGCCCAATTGTAGGGTATCTTCGGGCTTTGTATTGTGCGGGGCTCGCGATGTTTTTTCTTTGTTTTCGGATAGGAGCAGGACAATTTTATCTTCGGTTTTTGGTTTGAATAGTTTGGGATCTAAAACACCTTGGGTATCCTTTATTTGCTGTTGAAGGGTATCATCGACCGTTACTTTTTTGTTAATGCTTATATCTTCAGCATCGACAATGATATGATTTAGATTTGTTGTGTTTTGCTTTATTATTCGGGAAATTTCGTTTTGGTTAAAGGTTTCCGAAGTAATAAAATCAAAAAGGATACTGCGGTCGGTGGTATAAGCGGCCGTTGTTTTAAGAGCCTGATTGTATTTAAAACTATCTTGGTCTTTTAGGCCTTTAAGATAAATGGCTCTGGCCGATTGAAAATAAGGAAACTCATCAATAATGGATTTTACCGCTTCGGTTTTTTCGTGCGTTATGCTTTGTGTATGCTGAAGTAAATATAAAAAATCGGTTTGGTTCATGTATTCCTTAAAGATTGAAAGTAATTACCATTTTGCTAAAGTAGCATTAATAATGTCTTGGGTTAACCGCTCTATAATTTCACCGTGGGCAGTATCTTTTAAACCTCCCATTAATTGAGCACTTCCGGTATAATCGTAGAAAAATGAGAACGATTGGTCTAAATCGTCATCTTCTTTAATTCGGTTAAAGAACCTGATTTTTACGGTTATGGTCAATCGGTTTTGGGCGGCCGTCATCTCGGAAGTCGAGGTAGTGGGCGATATACGGTAATCTGTTATTTCGCCTTCGTAAACCAAATCGGCATTCGATTTTACCAAAGATAAATTGGTCTGGTTTTGTATTAAATCTTCTAAAGCTATTTGAAAATCGCGTTCCAAACCGGGTTCTACCAGTAAGGCATTGTTTTCAATACGGTTTACCTGAAAGGTTTTGGCATTGGTCTGTACGCCCGTAAACGAATAAATACCACAATTTAAAAGTGAAAAAAGTAAAGCGAAAAGTGAAAAGTATATTAGGATTTTTTTCACACGTTTAAAATTTTGTAATTAGTTAATATATAATAATTAAAACTTCTGTGTTTTTGCACTAAAAATTTTAAAAGGTTCCTTTTATTGGGTTGTTTTTAAAATCAAGTTTAATGTTTTAACGCTTTTTTACAGGTCGTATTGTTTTATCTTTCTGTATAAGGTGCGCTCGCTTATACCCAGTTCGGCAGCTGCTAATTTGCGTTTCCCGCTGTGGCGTTCCAACGATTTTTTTATTAATTCCAGTTCTTTGTCCTGTAACGAAAGGGTTTCTTCTTCTTCGACATCTTCGGCAAAATGGTACTTGTCTTCGGTATCTTCTATATGATTGGTTATTGGAGTATGTTCGGGTATAGATAGTACTTCGTGGGCCGTGTTGTCTTGGTCTTCAAATTCTAAATCGGTGTTATCGTGATTGCCATAAATTTTCTGGATTAGCGATTCGTTGTTTTTTTCGACATCTTTTGTATTGTCGTTTTTTAAAAGCTCCAAAGTAAGCTTTTTCAAATCGTTTAAATCACCTTTCATATCGAAAAGGACTTTGTACAGGATTTCGCGTTCGCTGCTAAAATCGCTTTCTGCTTTCGATGTTTTTATAATGGCAGGCAAATTTTTTGCAGACGATGGTAAATAGCTCCGTAATGTTTCGGCCGTGATAGTCCTGTCCTGTTCTAAAACCGATAATTGTTCGGCAATATTGCGCAGTTGCCTAATGTTTCCGCTCCAGCGATAATTTAACAGTAGGGTTACGGCATTATCGGTAAGCTTAATAGTGGGCATTTTGTATTTTAGTGCAAAATCGCTTGCAAATTTACGGAACAATAAATGAATATCGGCTTGGCGTTCGCGAAGTGGCGGTAAATTAATTTCTACGGTGCTTAAACGATAATATAGGTCTTCACGAAATTTCTCTTTTTCGATAGCCTCGAACATATTAACGTTAGTGGCGGCCACTATACGCACGTTTGTTTTTTGTACTTTGCTGGAACCTACTTTTAAAAACTCGCCGTTTTCCAAAACACGTAATAGACGTACTTGGGTGGTTAGTGGTAGTTCGCCCACTTCATCCAAAAAAATGGTACCGCCATCGGCAACCTCAAAATAGCCTTCACGGGTTTGGGTAGCTCCGGTAAAAGCTCCTTTTTCGTGCCCAAAAAGTTCACTATCTATTGTACCTTCGGGTATAGCACCGCAGTTTACCGCAATATATTTGTTGTGCTTGCGGTGCGAAAGCTGGTGTATTATTTTTGGGATACTTTCCTTACCAACACCGCTTTCGCCCGTTACCAATACCGAGATATCGGTAGGTGCTACCTGTATGGCTTTTTCGACAGCACGGTTAAGTGCGGGCGTATTGCCAATTATGCCAAAACGTTGTTTTATTGATTGAATGTTTTCCATTTTTTTCTAAGGTGAAAGGTGAAAAGTAAAGGGCAAAGGTTAGAAAAGAAACCTTCTTTACCTCTTGCTTTTTATCCAAATCATTGCATTATCTCCGAATATCCAACAGCCTCGCCAATAAGCGTTGCAGTAGTGCAATCGGAAATTTTTACGTTTACAAAATCGCCCGGTTTATAATTTTCTTTTGGGAAAACGACAACAGTATTTTGCGAGTTTCGGCCGCTCCATTGCAAGTCCGAGCGTTTAGAATCTTTTTCTATTAAAACCTCTACCGTTTTGCCTACAAACCGTTGTGTACGTTCAAATCCTATTTGTTGTTGCAGGTTGATAATCTCGGTCAGGCGGCGTTTTTTTACATCGTCCGGAATATTGTCTTCCAATTTTCGTTCGGCAAGTGTACCCGGCCTTTCGGAATATGCAAACATAAACCCAAAATCGTAGCGCACATGTTCCATTAGACTTAAGGTGTCTTGGTGGTCGGCTTCGGTTTCATTAGGGAAACCGGCAATAATGTCCTGCGATAGGGAAATATCCGGAATAAGTTCGTAGATTTTATCTGTTAGTTCGATATACTCTTCGCGTGTGTGTTGGCGGTTCATAGCTTTGAGTACTTGCGTACTTCCCGATTGTACCGGTAAATGTATATACTTGCATATATTGTGGTGCTTGGCCATTACTTTTATGGCTTCGATATGCATGTCTTGTGGATTGGATGTTGAAAACCGAAAGCGCATTTTAGGGAATTGTGTGGCACACATATCCAACAACTGGGCAAAATCGACCGATGTTGCTTTTTGCATATCGCTAGCTTTATCGAAATCTTTTTTCAGTCCGCCACCGTACCATAGGTAACTGTCCACATTTTGGCCAAGAAGTGTAACTTCTTTAAAACCTCTGTCCCATAAATCCTTTATTTCCTTAATAATACTTTGTGGTTCACGGCTACGCTCACGGCCACGAGTAAAGGGTACTACACAAAAGGTACACATATTATCGCAGCCACGGGTAATGGACACAAAAGCCGTAACACCGTTGGAGTTTAGGCGAACGGGCGAAATGTCGCCGTAAGTTTCCTCTTTTGAAAGGATAACATTAATGGCTTCGCGGCCTTCGTCTATCTCGGTAAGCAAATTGGGCAAATCTTTATAGGCATCGGGGCCAACAACCAAATCGACTATTTTTTCCTCTTCCAAAAACTTGGTCTTTAAGCGCTCGGCCATACAGCCCAAAACCCCAACTTTCATGTTTGGATTTTCTGATTTTTTCACAGCATTATATTTTTCCAAACGTTTCCGAATGGTCTGTTCTGCTTTATCGCGAATAGAGCAGGTGTTTACCAAGACCAAATCGGCGTCTTCTAATTTTTGGGTGGTGTTAAAACCTTGGTCGGCCAAAATGGAAGCCACGATTTCGCTATCACTAAAATTCATTTGGCAGCCATAGCTTTCAATAAATAGTTTGCGGGTATTGCCCTCTTTGTGTTCGAGTGCTAAAGTTTCGCCTTGTTTGTTTTCGTCTATAATCTTTTACATAAATTCAATAAGAACACTAACCGTTCAATAAGTGTGCAAAGATACAATTTATTTATGGTTTGTGACAAAGTGGCAGATTTAAAATAAATCAATAATATGTTAAAAATAAAATAAAGCCAATATATTTGCTTTTCGTTTAACCAAAAAGTAGCAGATGAATAGTTATGGGATTTTGATGAATAAAATAAAACAAGCCAAGAATTTGGATTTTGGAGATATAATAAACGAAAGCATAGAATTATTTAAACAAGTTTGGCTTAACGGTTTTTTGGTTATTTTGCTTATTGCTATTTTTTCATTCGTTATAGCTCTTATTTTTGGTTTTTTTGGGCTTGCTGTGGATCCTTATAACTATATGGGAGATCTTGATTTTGATGGTTTTGTGTTTTATTTTTATAAAAATTTACTTTTTGGTTTTCCTCAGGCTATTTTAATTGGTACACTAACCATTGCCTTACTTGCCGGATTTTACAGAATTTGTAAAAATGTAGCAACAGGAAGTAACAAACAGGAAGATTACTTTTATTTTTTTAATAAGGCTCATTTCAGTAAGGTGTTTATGTTGGGTATTATATATGCCACTATCGCTTCGGTGGCACAGGCATTTTTAATTATTCCCTATTTATATTTTTATGTGCCTTTGTCATATTTTGCAGTAATATTGGCTTTTAACCCCAATTTAACCGAAACCGAAATTGTTAAGGCAAGCTTTGCATTAGGTAATAAAAAATGGCTTATAAGTTTTGGGACTATGTTTGTTGTAGGGCTTTTGTCTCTATTAGGAGTTATTGCCTGTGTAGTTGGCTTACTGTTTACTGTATCTATAGTATATTTGCCCAATTTTTTAATTTATAAAAAAGCCATTGGATTCGAAGAAGGATACGGCGAAATAGACCAAATAGGAACCTTAGAAGATTAAACATAGTAATTATGGAAAAGCTAACCGTTATTTTAAATAAGATAGAAAAAGCCAAAGAACTCGATTTCGGTGCTATTTTGGGGCAGTCTATCGAGCTGTTCAAAAAAGTATGGGTACAGGGTATGCTGCTTATTTTAATAAGTGTAGCCATTATGATACCTTTATATCTTATGATTTATATTCCAATAATCTTTTTTGGGATAATAGATCCTAATAGTTTAGATCCCGATAACATAAACGGAAGCGATGGAGCCATGGCTCTGGTTTTAGGTATAATTGTAATTTTACTTATGCTGTGTATGGTATCGTGCTTTATTGTTGTTGTTTTTGGACTTCAAACCGCTTTTTACCGCATTTGTAAGGTAAAAGATTTTAACGAAGCAGAAAGCGACGATTATTTCTATTATTTAAAAAAAGGCCATTTTAAAAAGACCGCTGTATTGGCATTGGCAACAATGGGTATTTACCTGTTGGCTGCAGCGTTGTGCTACCTACCTGTATTTTATGTTATAGTGCCTCTCTCCTTTGTTAGTGTTATCCACGCTTTTAACCCCGAACTTTCGGTTTCCAACATAGTTAACCTAAGTTTTAAACTGGGCAATAAAAAATGGCTGATAACCTTTGGCCTGATGTTCGTTTCCGGAATAATTGCAAACTTCGGCCTTTTTTTGTGTATTGTTGGGGTAATAGCAACAGTATCGATAAATATGATACCACAATACTTTATTTATAAAGAGGTGATAGGGTTTGGTGACGAAAATGAGGTCGATAAAATAGGTGTTGCCGAAGAGTAGTACTTTTAACGTATGGATATAGATTTTGAAGGTTAAAACGGAAATATATTGAACCAAAGTTTGAAAACCAGAAATCCTTACAAAGCCATAAAGATTTTGTTAAGAGAATATGGGTTAATAGTTATTGTAAGTCCAAATTGTTAATCATTAATTCAAATTGGTTTCAATAA
>JBKEDH010000036.1:0-3832 GCA_047975295.1 Aestuariibaculum sp. | reverse complement strand
CTTCACGACAGAATACGTTATTCGCTTGATAAAGATTTGTATTGGATTAAAAACCGATTATCGCCATAATTTACGTTAAACAGATTTTTTTGTTTGAATTATGATTTTAATCGATAAAAGGCGTTAAAAATTCGATAAAAAACACATTTTTAATTTATATTAACATTTTATTAACATTTGTTTTTATTGGGGTTTTTAGTATTACTTTTGTTTTAGGTTGGGTTGTTATGCCTTTTATATATGGTCAAATTATCTGCCATAAAAATTTATTCAATAAAATTTAAACAGGCTCTAAGTTCAATGAAAAAATTAATATTGATAAGGCATGCTAAATCCTCTTGGGAACATAATGTTATAGACCACGAACGTCCTTTAAACAAAAGGGGACATGCCGATGCCGATTTAGTATCGAAATATTTAGCACGTATAAACCCCCAGATCGATTATATTTTATGTAGTGATTCGAAACGTACCAAGCAAACCGCAGGATATTTTATAGATAATATGGCGCTTGCTTCCGTAAAATTTGAACAAAATCACGATTTATACGATTTTTCTGGAGAAAATCTAATAATAACCATAAAACAAGCCAATAGCTCCATCAATACATTAATGGTGTTTGGTCATAATCACGCAGTCACTTATTTTGTTAATAATTATGGTGGTATGCTAACAGACAATGTGCCTACCTGCGGTGTAAACATTATGGAATTCGATATAGAAGATTGGACAGATTTACAGCATGCGGTTTCAATAAAAACAATTGTTCCTAAAACATTAAAAAATTACAAAATGTAAATGAAAAACTATAAACCAACCTTAAAATTGCTGCCAATTAAATATATTTGTGGAAAATAAGGGGAGTAAAAAATGACAAAACCAAATGTTCAGGAAAGCAGCTATATTAACAGAGAAGTAAGTTGGTTGCAGTTTAATGCACGGGTATTACAGGAAGCATCGGACAAGAGCGTGCCGTTAATAGAACGTTTACGTTTTTTGGGGATTTTTTCCAATAATTTAGATGAGTTTTTTAAAGTACGCTACGCCACCGTAAAGCGTATTGTCGATGCCGGAAAAGGTGGAAAAAACGAACTAGGGGGGGTTAAGGCCAAAGAACTTTTAGAGACTATAACCCAAATTGTAATTAAACAACAGAGCGAAAGTTTAGAAATCCTGTCTTCGATACAGAAATGTTTGGAGCAGGAAAACATATTTATAATAGACGAAACACAAATAGACCAATCGCAGCACGATTTTATTAAACGCTATTTTTTAAGAAAGGTAAGCCCGGCATTGGTTACCATCATTTTAAACGATTTGGTGGTGCTTCCCAATTTAAAGGATAGTGCGGCATATTTGGCGGTAAAAATGCAGATGAAGGATAACACCAATCAATTTGCACTAATCGAAATACCTAAAAATGTAAACCGTTTTATCGAGCTTCCCAAAAAGGACGATAAAAACTACATTATTATAATAGACGATTTACTGCGCTACTGTTTAAAGGATATTTTCAATATTTTCGACTATAAGGCCGTAAGTGCCCACATGATAAAAATAACCCGTGATGGCGAGTTGGATTTTGAAAGCGACTTAAGTAAAAGTTTTATCGAAAAAATATCAGATAGTGTTAAACACAGAAAGATTGGCGATCCGGTGCGTTTTGTTTACGATAAAACTATAGATAACGAAACACTTCATTATTTAATGGACAAAATGGGTATAGACGATACCGACAGTATAATACCGGGCGGTCGTTACCATAATAGGCGGGACTACATGAATTTTCCTAGTTTGGGCAGAACAGATTTGCTATACGATAAAATCGATGCTTTGCCCGTAAAAGGACTAAGTTTAGAAACAAGTATGTTTAAAACCATACAAAAAAAAGATTATCTATTGTACACGCCGTACCAGACATTTTCCTACGTAGTTAGGTTTTTACGTGAAGCAGCTTTAGATCCTGCCGTTAAGACTATAAAGATAACCATTTATCGTTTGGCAGAAATATCGCATATAGCCAGTTCACTTATCAATGCTGCTATAAACGGAAAAGCAGT
This sequence comes from Aestuariibaculum sp., assembly GCA_047975295.1. Taxonomy (GTDB): domain Bacteria; phylum Bacteroidota; class Bacteroidia; order Flavobacteriales; family Flavobacteriaceae; genus JBKEDH01. Next base: position 1,772 of record JBKEDH010000036.1, on the reverse strand, counting down.
AACGGTATCGATAGAACTGCGTGCCAGATTCGACGAACAGGCCAATATCGATTACGCCCATCAAATGGAAGGAGAGGGCATTAATTTAATATTTGGTGTACAAGGTTTAAAAGTACACAGTAAAATGTGTGTTATAGAACGCGAAGAAGGCAAAAAACTAAAACGCTATGGCTTTGTAAGTACAGGTAATTTTAACGAATCAACAGCAAAAATATATACCGATTATACACTGTTTACTGCCAATCAAAAAATACTGAAGGATGTAAATAAGATTTTTGGTTTTTTCGAGACCAATTATAAAATATACAGGTACAAACATTTAATAACCTCTCCACATTACACCAAAAAGGCCATATTTAAACTAATCGATGCCGAGATAGAAAATGCAAGACAGGGCAGAGAAGGCTTTATTCGTTTAAAAATGAATAGTGTGTCCAGCTATCCCATGATCGATAAACTTTACGAAGCAAGCAATGCCGGCGTAAAAATTGAAATGATTGTAAGAGGGATTTGTTGTTTAATACCGGGAATTAAGGGAATGAGTGAAAATATAAAAGTAATAAGTATTATAGATAAATTTCTGGAACATCCAAGAGTTTATATATTTGGTAATAATGGCGACCCCAAGGTCTATATTTCATCGGCCGATTGGATGACCAGAAACATTGATAATAGGGTAGAAGTCAGTTGCCCAATTTACGACCACGATGTTAAACAGGAAATTATAGACACCTTTAATATTTGCTGGAACGATAACGTCAAGGCACGATTGATAAATACCAATAACGAAAACGAATACAAAAAAGACAATAAAATAAAGATACGTTCGCAGTTTGCCACTTACGATTACTATCTTAACAAAATGGAAAATTAAATGCTCTCAATAAAAAAATATGCCGCTATAGATATCGGTTCAAATGCTGTTCGGTTGTTAATTTCAAATATCATTGAGCGCAAGGGGCATCCGGTAAAATTTAAAAAAAATGCATTAATACGTGTACCCATACGTTTGGGAGCCGATGTTTTTGTCAATAACAAAATATCAAAAGAAAACACACAACGCATGCTCGATACCATGTTGGCTTTTAGGTTACTTATGAAATCGCACAAGGTGGTTAAGTACAAAGCCTGTGCAACATCGGCAATGCGGGAATCAAAAAATGGTAAAAAAGTGGTCGATACCATTTTAAAACAATCGGGTATAAGTATAGATATTATTGGGGGCGAAGAAGAAGCTGCCATTATCGCTGCCACCGACCTAAATAGCTATATAGATAAAAACAAAACCTATCTATACGTCGATGTAGGTGGTGGTAGTACCGAGTTTACCGTAATCCACGAAGGCGAAACCGTAGTTTCTAAATCTTTTAAAATTGGTACGGTAAGATTGCTTAACGATATGGTATCTAAAGAAACTTGGCAGGAATTGGAAATTTGGATTAAAACCCATACCAAAAAGTACGACGTAATATCATTACTGGGATCTGGTGGAAACATTAACAAAATATTCAAATTATCCGGTAAAGTACTAGGGAAACCTTTAACATACTTTTACCTGACATCGTATTTTAATATGTTGCAGAGCTATTCTTACGAAGAGCGTATTACAGAGCTGGATTTAAACCAAGATAGGGCAGACGTTATTATTCCGGCTATGCGAATATACCTTTCGGCAATGAAATGGGGTAGTGCAAAAAACATTTATGTACCAAAAATTGGTCTGGCAGATGGTATTATAAAAAGTATTTATTACGATACGGTTTCAAGCAATA
>JBKEDH010000011.1:0-19920 GCA_047975295.1 Aestuariibaculum sp. | reverse complement strand
ATTTTCTTTTTTTCTTTAAAATAATCCAATTGATTGAAGTTTTTTATTTTCGAGAATTCTTTTTCTGATATATATAGAATCTGACTTTTATTGGTATAATTGAAAAAGTAGGTTAAGTTTGAATTTCATGATTAATTTTGCCCATTTAAAAGTAATGGGTACGAATATTTTGTGTTTTTAGTCATACCGTAGGAAAAAGATATTATTTTTTTGTTTTTTATTATAATAGGAACCAAAATTCGATTGTTTGATGTTAAAAAATATACATCGTCTAAAGAGTCTAATTTAAGATTGGGTGTTAATGAGTTGTGTTTTAGTTCCTTATAACCCAATATTCTAAACTTGTTGTCGTTTTTGTATAGGGTTTCATTTAAAACTGAAATTTCATGACGGATAATCACATTCAATATTTCTTTTTTTTCTTCTGATAAGTTATTATTTAACTCTAAATAATCATTCCAATCTTGTTGGTTTTGATTTTTTTTGATTAAAATATTATCAACAAAAGATTTAATAAAATCCTTTTCCTGTTTTTCTTTGTTTACTTGGCAAGTGTTTGCCAAAAACAAGCAGAGTATAGTTGTAAAAAAATAAGTTTTCATTTAACAGTCTTTATATGTTATTGATGCATTACCTCCCGTTGTATTTGTTGTGATGCCATTTGGAGGGATTAAATTTCTAATATATAGGCCTAATGTGCCAGGATTACTTCCGCCACCGCCAGTCCAAGTTCCATTGGCTTCAGGTAGTCCCATCCCTGCTAAATTTCCTAATTCAATTACAAAATCAGTACAGTTGTATGTGTTTAGATGATAAATAGGAGTGAAATTAATCGCTTTATTTAATATTTGTTGTAATTGACTACCAGAAATGTAAGTTGAAACACTCACGGAAAATGGGTCGTTTCCATCATGTCCCAAAATAGCGTTACTTGAGTTGTTTATTCCGGGTATTATATAATTGGATACAGGATAATATCCAAAAGTACTTATGTTGTTCCCTTGTTCTATTGAAACAAAAGCATGTCCAGCAAATCTTCCATTGCTAGTATCTCCACTACCTGGATTGGGTTCATTTACATATATTGTAAGTTTCGCAAGTTCGGAAAAATCAAAACAATCATCAATATCATTGGGATTTGTAATTGGTTTTTCAGGACCAGGGATATCTGGCCTATCAGAAGAAGAATATGAACTAAAATAATCGTTCAAATCTTCCCACCAACCTGAAGCTTCTAACCAATAATACTCGAACATATCCATATCGTCAGTATAATTATTCCATGCAATACTTTCTATTAAATCGTAATCAGGTTTTTTTGAATTGGAATTTATTACGACCTCTTTAAGTTCTTGAATTGTTAGGATACATTGAGGATCATTATTTTCATGGTCATAGCAAAGTTTTCCTTCATTAAAATCATCAATCTTTTTATTAAACATTTTGTTTTTGTTGTTTAATTGATGGTGAACAATTACATCTTTATTGTTTTTAATTGCTATACCTAACAACACACTTGGAACATTATTGCTCTTAATAAATAAAAACCCAATATTGGGTCTGTTTATTTCTTGCATTGTAAGATTGTTTTTATCGGAAATCCCATAACTTGATAAAACAGAATCAATAACCGGTTTTGGAGGTATGGAGTAGATTAATTTGTCCTTTTCTGAGATTGGGGATATTGGTTCTTGTTCGCAATGGAAAAATAAAACAAAGGCCGATAATAAAATAATAGTAAAGAAATGTTGTTTCATTATTTTTGGTTTTTAGATTAATTAATGAAACAAGATTACGTTACTTTTAAGGAGTTAATGTACGGATTATTTAAAAAGTTAAAGATTTCGGACATCTTTTTTGTACTGTACCGGAGTTTTTCCTGTAAACTTTTTAAAGGCAGCATAAAAACTGGATTTTGAATTAAACCCAGATTCCAGACCAATGGAAACAACGGTATAATTATCGTAAGTCTTACTTTTTAACATCTGTTTGGCTTCGTTAATCCGTAGTAAATTAATGTAATCGTTAAAATTTACATTGGTGTTTGTATTGATAAGTTGCGATATATAACCTTCGCTTAAGTTGGTTTTTTTAGCAATTGAGTTTAAACTAAGGTTTGGATCCAGATACAGTTTTTTGTCACTTATAAGTATGTCTATCTTGGAGTAGCTTGTTGGGCTTTTTTCGGTTATTTGTGGTCTGCCCTTTACTGTCCTTATTGCTTTTCGTTCCTTAAAAATTTGTTTTTGTAATATGGAAGCATAGCCTATCCAATAAATAATAAAAGCAATACTTATCCAAAGTGGGTAAAAAATATAAAACCCTCTGTTTTTTGTAATTTCCAAAAAACTAACCGAAATACACCATAACAAAACAATGGACAAACCTAAGTAAAGTACATTTTTTAACCATTTGGTTTTAATTTTTACTTCTAAAAGTTGGTTTTCGGAATGTGCTTTTTCGTAGCGGTATATAAATTTAAAAACCAAAATAATAAGTACTATCGAAAATATAATGGATATATATTCGATAACCAAATTGATGGTTTTGGCAAGGTTAAGGTTTAATTGCGTTGTATCTTTAGCAAACAGATACAGTACACATAGTACAAACGGGCTATAAAGCCCTATTTTTTCACTTTGTTTTATGGGTATATTTAGATAGCTTTTAACAAAAAGATAAAAAAAAGGGAGTATCAAAAATTCAAAGGGTACAAAAAGCAAATGGTGCCTGTTGTAAACCGAGCGGTCTATAAATCCGGTATCCATAAACCAGTATTGTAGGTTGCTAAGAGCCAATGCCAAAATGGTAAGTACTAAAAAATAATTGGATTTAGAATGCCATTTTTTGTTGAACGCAATAACCAGACCAAATACAAAACCATGAACAATACCGACCAGTATTATAATATTGAATATATTTAAGTTTAAGCCGTCCATTTAATTTGTGTCAAAATATAAAGAAAGTTAGAAGTGAATAATGAACACGTTTAAACTTTTTCAATTAGCTAAATTTATTGTTCCTCCTTTTATTGTTTTTTTAATTCAACTTAAACTTCACATTGCAATCCGAAAGCTCGGTAAGCAGCTCTTGCGAAACTTTTACTTTTTGTTTTCTGCTGTGCATGCTTAATTTTATCTGTTCATTATTATCGTAAACAATAAAATTAAGAATTTGGTTTCCCGGATGCATTTGTACCAATTCCTTTAATCTAACTATTTTTTCCTGTTTTAAATCGTCTATGTTAACTTGAATAGACAATTTTTTGGCATATTGCTCCATCACATCCTGCAACAGTTGAAAATTGTTAAACTGCAATCTTGGGTCACTTTTTTTACCGGTATCCTTATTTATCCAACCTTCGCGTACAAAGGTTTTTACAAAAACAAAATTATTGTTCATTAAAAAATGACGAAATTTTAAATATTCCTCACCAAAAATACGGAACTCGAAACTGCCTTCGTAATCTTCAACCGAAAACATGCCCCAACCTTTGCCCTGTTTACTTACCCGGTGTTGTACATTGGTAATAACACCGGCAAAAACAAGTTCACGGTTTACGTAGGGTTCCAAGGTGTTGAATAGGCTTAAATCGGCATTGCAGAAAGTTTTCATTTCAAGCTTAAAATCGTCCAACGGATGTCCCGAAATATAAATACCCACAACTTCCTTTTCCTTGGCTAGTTTTTCCATAGTGCCCCAATCGTCGCAGGGCGGTACATTGGGTTCGGGAATCTGTACATCGCTTGCCTCTCCAAACAGGCTTACCTGTGCCGAGTTTTCGTTTTCTTGGTGTTTGGCTCCGTATTTCATTGCTTTTTCCAAAAAGGTAATACCATCGCCTTCATCTTGAAAATACTGGGCGCGGTGGGTATTGTTAAAACAATCGAACCCACCGGCAAACGCCAAGTTTTCGAATGCTTTCTTGTTGGCGGCACGTAGGTCGATACGTTTGGCCAAATCGAAAATGGATTTGTAATGCCCGCTTTCCTTCCGGTTGTCTACAATAGTCTGAACGGCACCATGGCCTACGCCTTTTACGGCTCCCATGCCAAAACGGATGGCATTATCTTGGTTTACCGAAAACTTATAATACGATTCGTTAACACTTGGGCCAAGTACATTTAGTTTCATGCGTTTGCATTCTTCCATAAAGAAAGTAACCTGTTTAATATCGTTCATATTGTTGGACAATACCGCAGCCATATATTCGGCCGGATAATGTGCCTTTAAATATGCCGTTTGGTAGGCTACCCAAGCATAACAGGTAGAATGCGATTTATTAAAGGCATAACTGGCAAAAGCCTCCCAGTCGGTCCATATTTTTTCCAAGACCTTACGTGGATGACCATTGGCTTCGCCACCATCGAGAAATTGGGGCTTTAGTTTTTCCAGTAGGGCAAATATTTTTTTACCCATAGCCTTTCGTAACACATCGGCATCGCCTTTGGAAAAGTTTGCTAATTTTTGCGATAAAAGCATTACCTGCTCCTGATAAACTGTAATACCATAGGTTTCGGACAGGTATTCCTCGCAGGCGGACAAATCGTAAACAATATCTTCGGTACCGTGTTTACGGGCAATAAAACTGGGTATGTAATCCATAGGGCCCGGGCGGTATAGAGCATTCATGGCAATAAGATCGTCGAATACCGTAGGCTTTAAATCGCGTAGGTGTTTTTGCATTCCGGGCGATTCGTATTGGAACACGCCAACTGTTTCTCCTTTTTGGAATAGCGCATAGGTTTTCTCATCGTCCAACGGAAAGTTTTCGGGATCGAGTTCGATATCATGCTTTGCCTTGACTATTTTTACGGTATCTTTAATAAGCGTTAGGGTTTTAAGTCCCAAGAAATCCATTTTAAGCAATCCGGCACTTTCTACCACCGAGTTGTCGAACTGGGTTACGTACAAATCGGAATCTTTGGCGATTGAAACAGGTACGAATTTGGTAATATCGTCGGGCGTAATAATAACACCGCAAGCGTGTATGCCCGTGTTGCGTACCGAGCCTTCCAAAACCCGTGCCTGATTAACGGTTTCGGCTTCCAAATCGCTTCCTTCTGCAATGTTTAACAGTTGGTTTATCTGTTCGACTTCCTCGGCCCTGAATTTGCTTCGCAGTTGCTTATCGTCCATACCAAAAATCTTAGATAATTTGGTGTTGGGGATAAGTTTGGCAATCCTGTCGGCATCGAATAGGGGCAAATCCAATACACGTGCGGTATCACGAATGGACGATTTAGCTGCCATGGTACCATAGGTAATAATTTGGGCCACTTGGTTAGCCCCGTATTTTTTAATAACATAATCCATAACGCGCCCACGGCCTTCATCGTCAAAATCAATATCGATATCGGGCATGCTTACACGATCGGGATTTAAAAAACGCTCGAAAAGTAAATCGTATTTTATGGGGTCTATATTGGTAATGCCCAAACAATAGGCTACTGCCGAACCTGCTGCCGAGCCACGTCCCGGTCCCACCGAAACTCCCATATTGCGGGCCTCACGGATAAAATCTTCAACAATTAAAAAATAACCGGGATAACCGGTGTTGGCAATAACATCGAGTTCGAAATCCAAACGCTCTTTAATAGCGTCGGTTAAATCTTTGTAGCGTTTCTGGGCACCTTCATAAGTAATATGCCGTAAATAGGCATTTTCTCCCCGTTTGCCACCATCGGTTTGGTCTTCTTCGGATTGAAACTCCTCGGGAATATCAAATTTAGGTAACAGCACATCACGAGCCAGCCCAAAAGGTTCGATTTTATCGACAATATCCTGAATGTTGGTTATGGCTTCGGGTAAATCTTTAAAGAGTTCCTTCATTTCGTCCGAAGACTTAAAATAATACTCTTGGTTGGGTAATCCGTATCGGTAACCGCGGCCACGCCCAATGGGTGTTGCCTGCTTTTCGCCATCTTTTACACATAATAAAATATCGTGGGCATTGGCATTTTCTTTTTCGGCGTAATAAGTGTTGTTGCTGGCTATTAGTTTTATATCGTGGGTTTTGGAAAATTCAACCAAAACTTGATTAACACGGTTTTCATCCTCTTGGTTGTGCCGCATTAATTCAATGTACAAATCGTTGCCAAACTGTTTTTTCCACCACAATAGGGCTTCTTCGGCTTGTTTTTCGCCCACATTAAGTATTTTTCCGGGTACTTCGCCATAAAGGTTTCCCGTTAAAACAATAATGTCTTCTTTGTATTGTTCTATAAGTTTTTTGTCTATCCTTGGTACATAATAAAAGCCTTCGGTGTAAGCTATGGACGATAGTTTTGCTAAATTGTGGTAGCCGTTTTTGTTTTTGGCCAGCATAACAATTTGGTAGCCGTTATCCTTTCTAGATTTGTCACTGTGGTTTTCGCATACAAAAAACTCGCAGCCTACAATACCCTTAATGGCTTTTGCAGAAGGTGTTTCACCTTTTTCTTGAGCAGCTTTGTTTTGTTCTTCAACCAATTTGTTGTATCGGCTAATAGCGCTTACAAAGTGGAAAGCTCCCATCATATTGGCATGGTCGGTCAAGGCCACTGCCGGCATTTGGTGTTTGGCTGCCACAGCTACCAAATCGGCCACGCTTATGGTGGACTGTAATATGGAAAACTGTGAGTGGTTGTGTAGGTGTACAAAATCGACATCGGCCAAGTTGGAAATGTTTCGTTTTATTTCTTCGGAAGACATTTGAGATCCTTCCGTTTTTTGCAAACGTTCCCGTATTTTGGTACTTTCCTTTTTTAAATTGATGTGTTTTAACCCGATAAGTTGGATTTCCTGCGGATTGACCTCGGAAAAATGTTGGAAATAATCGGGCTGAACATCCAATTGTTCTTTGGTAAATTCCTGTTTTCTTATCAATTCGAAAAAACAGCGGGTAGTGGCTTCTACATCGGCCGTTGCGTTATGGGCTTCGGCAAAAGGTGTGTTGAACAAAAATTGATGAAGTTCGGTTAGGGTTGGCAACTTAAATTTACCGCCACGACCACCGGGAATTTTGCACATTTGTGCGGTATGCTCGGTACAGGTATCTAAAACAGGAAGTTCTTGAAGTTTGTTGGTAATATTGCCCCTAACAAACTCACAGCCCATAATATTAACATCGAAGCCTACATTTTGTCCAACCACAAATTTGGTTTTGTTTAATGCCTGATTGAATTTCTCCAATACTTCGTTTAAAGGTACACCCTGTTCCTGAGCCAATTCGGTAGAAATACCGTGTATTTTTTCGGTGTCGTAAGGAATATTAAATCCTTCGGGCTTAATTAAATAATCTTGGTGTTCTATACAATTGCCCATTTCGTCGTGTAATTGCCACGCAATCTGGACGGCTCTAGGCCAGTTGTTGGTATCGGTAATGGGTGCATCCCAGCGCTTGGGTAATCCTGTGGTTTCGGTATCGAAAATTAAATACATAAGCCTTTGTTTATTCCTTGTAAAAAGTGGAATATTATTGTTTTAATTGAAATGAAAAAGGAATGCATAAAAATACATAGAATATCAGCTTCAAAAAAATATAAGTTATGAACAATTGATATAAATTTAAACAGGCTCTAAACCTCAATTATGCCATTTCTTACCTTTTTTTCTTTCGTAGCTTGGCCATATAACTCAAAAAACTTTTCAATTAGACAAAAATCATCTAATCTGCCTTTAATTCAAAAAGTTTAAATGAGTTTATAAAGTAAAAATAATATCATATTTTTGATACGTATAATTTAATCATATTCATGAAACTTTTACTTCCACTGTTTTTTTTAATATTCATTTCAAACGCCTATACCCAAAACACGCCATTGTATATTGGTACTTATACGTTGGGTAGCAGCGAAGGCATTTATAAACTTGATTTTAACAGTGAATTAGGAACTTTGGATAACTTACAATTGGTTGCCGAAACCGATAACCCATCGTTTTTGGCTTTTTCCCCCAATAAAACACACCTCTATACAGTTAACGAAAACGACGAAGGAACCGTTTCGGTATTTAAGGTTGAAGGCGATGGTAGTTTAAAACCCATTAACCGAGTGGAGAGTTTTGGTGCCGCACCCTGCCACATTGCCGTTAGTAAAACAGTCCGAAAAGCTGTTGTTTCCAATTATTCGGGTGGTAACTTCGCTTTGTTTAATATTGATAGTAACGAAAATTTAAGCACGGCCACCCAAGTAATCGACCATTTTACCCGAACCGAAAAGGCGCATGTACATTCGGCACAATTTATTAATAATGATTTGTTTGTTGCCGATTTGGGCAAAAATGCCCTATATCTATACAATACGCAAAATAACGACGAGTATTTTAAAATTTCGGGTTCGGTGGTGCCGTTTACCGAAAATGCAGGGCCACGCCATTTTGTCCTGACCCAAAAAGGCGATTTTATCTATGTGCTAAATGAATATGCCAATACCGTTACCGCTATAAAAAAGGAAAGTGATACATTTCGGCTTATTGAAAACTATTCCACATTAACCGATGGTTACAATGGTGAAAATGCCTGTGCGGATATCCATTTAAGTAACAACGAGCATTTTCTGTACGCTTCCAATAGAGGCGAAAATACCATTGCCGTTTTTAAGCGGAATACCAAAAAAGGAAGTCTTAAAAAAATACAGAATATTAATATTGAAGGCGATTGGCCTCGTAATTTTACGTTAGATCCAACCAGTCGTTTTTTATTGGTGGCCAATCAGAAAAGCAATAATATTAGTGTTTTTAAAATAGACCAAAAAAAAGGCACTTTAAGTTATTTAAAATCGTACACTGTACCCACACCAGTTTGTTTGTTGTTTTAAAAAACACAAAACACAAAATAAAATCTTCATTTTAAAAAAAAATATAGTACATTTGCACCCTTATTAATAATCGAGGTCGTGAACCTCAAATAATTAATTATTATGCCAGTAAAAATAAGATTACAAAGACACGGTAAAAAAGTAAAGCCTTTTTATTTGATCGTAGCAGACGATTCGCGTGAAAAAAGAGATGTTAAATACCTTGAAAAATTAGGAACTTACAATCCAAACACCAACCCTGCAACCATCGATTTGAATGTTGACGGTGCCGTAACTTGGTTACAAAATGGGGCCCAACCAACCGATACCGCAAAAGCGATTTTATCGTACAAAGGTGCTTTATTGAAAAATCATTTGGCCGGAGGTGTTAGAAAAGGTGCTTTAACCGAAGAACAAGCTAAAGAAAAATTTAATGCTTGGTTGGAAGAAAAAGCAACAAAAATACAAGGTAAGACCGATGGTTTGGCAAAAGCCAATGCCGATGCAAAAGCAAAAGCCTTGGAAGCCGAAAAAGCGGTAAACGAAGCCCGTATTGAAGCAGCAGCTCCTGTTGTTGAAGAAGTGGCCGAAGAAACCGAAGCTCCTGTGGTTGAAGCAGAAGCTAAAAATGAAGAAGAATAAAAAAATATTATTTTTTATACTTTTAAACTCCGATATTTTATCGGAGTTTTTTATGCAAAAATTTTTCTTTTGTATTTTTGAAATGTTTGATTTACAATAGATTTAATAAATCTCCATAAATTTTAAAACGTGTGAAAAAAGAAGACTGTTTCTACCTTGGCAAAATTGTTAAAAAATATAGTTTTAAAGGCGAATTGCTTATTAAATTAGATACCGACGAACCCGAACTTTACGAAAATCTGGATGCTATTTTCCTTGAGATTAACCATTCGTTAATTCCGTTTTTTATCGAACATTCACAGTTGCATAAATCCGATTTGTTACGGGTACAGTTTGAAGATGTTACTACCGAAGCCGAAGCCGATTCGCTTATAAAAACCGATGCCTATTTGCCTTTGGAACTACTCCCCAAATTAGAGGGCGATAAATTTTATTTTCACGAAGTTATCGGTTTTAGTATTATAGACAAAAACCACGGAAATATTGGCACCATAAAAGCGATTAACGATACTTCTGCACAGGCTTTATTTGAAGTGGACAACAATGGAAAGGAAATATTAATCCCATTAAACGACGAATTTATTGTCGAAGTTAACCGAAAGGACAAAACCATACTGGTACAAACACCCGAAGGATTAATAGATTTATACCTGTAACCCCAACTTAAATTATTCCCGGAGAGAAAGACTTATATATCGTCTTAAATAATGGTATTAAATAGTGAATTTTGAAAATGAAAGCCTTCAAGTTTAAACAATTTACGGTAAACCAAGATCAATGTGCCATGAAAATCGGTACCGATGGCGTTTTGCTTGGTGCTTGGACATCGGTTAAAAATAATCCGTTTTCGGTTCTGGATATTGGTGCCGGAACAGGAATATTGTCGCTTATGTTGGCGCAACGTAGTCCCGCCGAGCTGATTGATGCTATTGAAATTGACGATGCCGCATACGAACAGTGTGTCGATAATTTTGAAAACTCGCCATGGAGCGATCGTTTATTTTGTTACCACGCATCGCTTGACGAATTTACTTTGGAAATCGACGATACCTACGATTTAATTATCTGTAATCCGCCATTTTATACCGAAACCTATAAAACCGATAGCACCCAGCGTAATATGGCTCGGTTTTCCGATGCGCTTCCGTTTAGCCATTTGCTGGAGAGTGTTTCGAAATTACTGGCTGCCGAAGGTATTTTTAGTGTTATTATTCCTTCTAAAGAAGAAAAAGGATTTATCGGTATGGCTTTAAAATCAGGACTTTTTCCCAATAAGATACTGCATGTAAAAGGCAACCCGGATTCCGAAATAAAACGGAGCTTAATTGAATTTTCATTCCAAGAAAAAACAGTTAAAACAGATACGTTAATTATCGAAAATTCCCGCCATAATTACACTAACAATTACAAAAACCTAACAAAAGCCTTCTATTTAAAAATGGCTTGATATTTTGTGCAAAAACTACGAAATCTGATATTTTAGTTAGAGTTCAACTTTTTTAGTTACATTTATGTTGAAAACAAAAAGCATAAATGTTATGAAACCGGATTTGTTTGAAGCGCCCGATTATTATAATGTGGACGATTTGCTTACCGACGAGCATAAACTGGTACGCAATGCAACGCGCAATTGGGTAAAAAAAGAAGTATCGCCCATAATTGAAGATTTTGCGCAACGAGCCGAATTTCCCCAAACATTAATACAGGGCTTGGGCAAAATTGGAGCTTTTGGTGCCTACATTCCCGAACAATATGGCGGTTCGGGACTAGATCAAATCTCGTACGGATTGATTATGCAGGAAATTGAGCGTGGCGATTCGGGCATACGCAGTACAGCTTCGGTACAGTCTAGTTTGGTTATGTACCCTATTTTTAAATACGGCAACGAAACGCAATGCCAAAAATATTTGCCCAAACTGGCAACGGGCGAACTTGTTGGCTGTTTTGGACTTACCGAGCCTGACCATGGTTCTAATCCGGGTGGAATGCTTACCAATTTTAAAGATATGGGCAATCATTATGTGTTAAACGGTGCCAAAATGTGGATAAGCAATGCACCTTTTGCCGATATTGCCGTTGTTTGGGCAAAAAACGAAACGGGCCGCATTCACGGTTTAATTGTAGAGCGGGGTATGGAAGGATTTTCAACGCCCGAAACCCACAATAAATGGTCGTTACGTGCATCGGCTACCGGTGAGTTGATTTTCGATAATGTAAAAATCCCTAAAGAAAATCTATTGGAAGGCAAATCGGGTTTGGGTGCAGCACTTGGCTGTTTGGACTCTGCCCGCTACGGTATTGCTTGGGGTGCCATAGGTGCCGCTATGGATTGTTATGATACGGCATTGCGCTATTCTAAAGAGCGAATCCAATTCGATAAACCCATTGGAGCCACACAATTACAGCAAAAAAAATTAGCCGAAATGATTACCGAAATTACCAAAGCCCAATTATTGGCTTGGCGTTTGGGCATTTTACGGAATGAAGGAAAAGCTACTTCGGCACAAATTTCTATGGCAAAACGCAATAATGTGGAAATGGCCATAAAAATTGCCCGTGAAGCCCGACAAATATTAGGTGGCATGGGTATTACCGGCGAGTATTCCATAATGCGCCACATGATGAATTTGGAAAGCGTTATTACCTACGAAGGCACACACGATATCCACTTGCTTATTACCGGAATGGACGTAACGGGTTTTTCGGCTTTTAAGTGATTTTAACTAAATTGTTTTAAATATATACACGAATGAGTGATATTGTATCTTATAAATATTCATTACCATCAGTTTTTAGTAAAAAACAGCATGCTTCTAATTTAGTTCTGGCCAATTATTCAGAAATACAAAAAAAGACGGTACCCTGTTTTTTTTGGGGTAATATCGAAAATGCTTTCGAAGTGGCTCGCTGTTTAATAACCATTTCCAATACGGTGCAATCCAGTTTTAATCTGTCGCCTTTTCAAATGGCACTTTTAAAAGATCCTATTGTTACTGCCGGTAACAATAAAATACGATTCGAAGGTTTTTCGCATTGTGCAGGAGTGTATGTACGTGCCGATATATTGGAAAAAGGACATCATGGCGAGTTCTTGGAAAATGGTACGACCAATGTCGATTTTAACCAGGCTATGATTTCGGCTCTGGGCACTATTGCCCGAAACGATACTATGATGCTTTCGGTTGGCGAGAACGATGTTCGGATTTCAACCCAAAAGCATAATGTTATAGAACGCAAAGTGCCTTTGCCAAAAAAATGGATAAAGGGGTTGACAACCGTTCAACATTATATGTCGGAATCGGAGATTATAGCAACATTAAACAAAATTCAGGCCTTGCAATTATTTAAAACCATACCGAAAGGTAAGGTGAAAAATGATTATTATTTAATTAAGCGGGGTGCAAAATTTATGTTTAGCCCTATGCCAAATAATCAAGGCGTGGTGATAGGTGGTATCCACAGACTCCATTTGCTTACTAATTTGTTGCCCTTAGTAGATGTCCTTAAAATTTTTTCGCACAACCATTTACAGTCAGTCACATTTCAACTGTACATTAAGGATATTGTTTTTACGTTTTCGTTGTCTAGAGATACTTGGCGTGGTTTTTCGGGAGAAGGTGTATTGCTTGAAGAATTGATGGAAGATCTGCCTAACGATTTAATACAGCGTATGGATAATTACAGTTTTGCCAATCAGGAATTTAATAAGACACTTACAGCAATAGAAGAGAATATATCGTTTTCTAAAATAGATAACCTTACGGCAAAATTATCAGCATTGGGGCTGTTGGGATTCGATTTAGACCAAAATCATTTTTTTTACAGACGCCTGCCATTTGAATTGAAACGCATTGTAAATTTAAACCCAAGATTAAAAGGAGTAGAAAAATTATTAGAACAAAACAAGGTCGAGATTATAAAAAACAAAGATAATTATATTGAAGCCCGTGTAGAAGGAAGTGGTGTAAAGCATTTGGTTATTTTAGATAAAACTGAAAGATGTACTTGCGTTTGGTTTAGCCAAAACCAAGGAGAAAGAGGACCATGCAAGCATATTTTGGCCGTTAAAAAGAAAACAAGTTGACGTTATGGAATATAAAGACGAATTTGAAAAATTGGTAATGGATGGAAAAAATTGCCTTCCATTTATAGAAACCTTAAATAAAGAACAGCAAAAAGCACTTGTACCCAAAATAAAGAAATTAAACAAATATCTATCGGAATTTATAGAAAAAGGAAACCGTACCTACGGCAGTAGGGGCGATACAAAACAATTGGAAAGTATCGGTTTTGCCGGTTACCGTTTAATGAACTATACCGACTACACAAAAGCCTTTTGGACTTTGCCGATAGGGCTGTTTGAAAACAATTATTATAAAGAATATCGACCGGAATGGTTTGGCAAATATATAAATGAAAATTTAGATTCGATTTGGAAAATAAATTATAATCATGTTATAGAATTGTACCAGAACAAATGGTTGGAACCCAGTAAAGAATTGGTGGTTTTAAAACTGCTTAACACCATTTACATAGATACCGATGTAAACCGTCAGTATGCTTTTTCTTTAAAAAATTTATATCTGGATGCCATAACCTTAAAAGAACATATTTGGTATTTGTTCGAACTAGACAATAATATACATTACAGTAATAGGTTTGTGCATTTACAAGGTAAACATTTGGGTTGGGAAGATGTTTTTGTCCAACTTATAGAAAAAAATGATTTAGACAGGATAAAGGTACTTAAAGAGAGTTTTTTAACAGCTACCAGAAATTTCAATAAAATACAGAGTGGTTGGTATTTTAAACTAATAGAATTGCTAAATCCTACCGAAGCCGAATTGTTAACACTTCAAGACGAACTGTTTCTGTCTTTTAATTCGCCACAAAGCAAGCCTATAAATGTATCCTTGTCCTTAGTAAAGAAAATAGTTAAAAATCAACAATTTAATATACAGCAATTTTTAGACCATACTCCTGTATTGCTTACTTCGGAAGTAAAAAGTATCGTAAAAAGTACACTTGTAATTTTAGATGCCTTAGTAAAAAACAATAAAGCGTTCACTCAAAATATATGTACTGCTGCCACTAATGCTTTATTGAGCCAAGACGATGATATTCAAAAAAGAGCAGCAACAATAATAGAGAAGTACGGAGATAAGGACGATGTTGATTTAAAGGAACAACTTGAAATTTATACCGGTAGTCTCTTTATAAATGCAAAAGATATTTTAAAAGATTTTATAAGCCAAAGTCCCGGTCAAGGCGAACTTTCGATGTCGCTTGAATTGGTAAAAACCAAAAAAATAAGTGAAACAAACAAAATAATACCTTTTAAAAATAACGAAGACCGTATATTCTTTTTAAGCCAATGTTTCGAGAACAACGAACCCTATCATTTCGATTTGTTTTTAAAAACCCTGCCAGAACTAATGCTGAATATCAACAAAGACGATATTACAAAATTGGAACCAACCTTAAAACGGGCTTTAACAAAAACCAATATATGGGATATGGCAGGAAAAGCCGAATATTTAATGGCTATAACCTTTTTAAATGTAGCGTATCCTTTAATGGAAGCCTATCCAAACGAATCGAAAGCACTCTTAAAGCTATATACAAATGCCTTGAAAATAGAAAGTCAAAATAAATATAAAACAAGTTCGGGTACATCTTTCTGCCCGATAGAACGAATAGATGCAGACCCTATTGTCGCTATTTATAAACCTTTGTTGAATTATTGTAAAAATTTAATATCAAATAAAGTAAATCTTCCGTTTTTATCTACACCTACATATACACCTTGTTGGTTGGATATCGAAACTTTTATTAATAGGCTAACCTTATACCAAAAACAAGATAAAGCTATTGAAATACTCGATTTTCAAATAGCAATATCCAGATTGGTGATTGATGGGCAGAATGATTTTCCTGAAAACACACTTAATAAAGAATATAATAATTTGCTGTCCCATTTATTTGGTAAGACCGATTTTAATATTAAAGAAGTTGAAACCCCGGAAATTTGGATACCTGTATTATACCGAAAGAATAATTTGGAAAATATGGAATTATTTTTAAAACATTTTTCTAAAAGTAGCCTTGACAGGTACCTTATCGATACCATTAGTTGGGAAAATAAAGTTAAAGATGAAAAAAGCAAAATATACAATTATAAAAACAGAGAATATGAAGAAACGGTTTTTAAGAGTAAAAGGTTAGAGTTTACTATTGCTGGTAAGCAACCAAAATCCGACAATATTTTAAAAAATGTAGAACAGTCACTATTAAAAAAATGGATTAAAAAGAAAACCTTGTATTATGTGCCTTTATTTTTAAATCCAAAATCGAATATGTATAATTTCGACCGTTCTGTTAGCATCGATTATGAGAAAATGCTGTATATGGCTCCAAATAATGCCGATTTGATTTATTTTCAGTTTTTAAAAGACTATCTATACCAAACCTCCTATACCGAGGCAGATGAAGAAAAAGCGGTTAACAGTATGCTTTCGGCAACTACTCATATTTGGAATAATACAATGGGCGAAATGGCATATTTAAATTTGGCTTGTTGTATGTTATTCTCAAAAAAGCAAGGTGCTTATTTGGCTGGTGAAATTTGGATTAGGGCTGTTCAAAATGACAACATTGATAATAAAAAGTTAGGATATATTTTTGGAAAACTTCAAGAAACCGAATATGCACCAATGAAACGGTTTACCGATTTAATAGTCGATCAGTTGTTCAACGCCTCCAAAAAACACAATATGGCCCTGTTTAGTTTATTGGAAAATATGGTTCCACAACTAAGTGAAACTCCCATTAGGGGCACTAAAAAAATACTTGAAATTTATAACGAATTATTAATGGGACTCAATGCCAAAAACAATAAATTGGTTTTAATAAAATTAAACCAATGGAAATCTATAAGTTCACTAAAAAAGGTTATTGGTCAGATAGAAAAATAAACTTGGTACACGACAAAAACACCTTTTGCTTATCCATTCTCCACGTTAAATTATTGATTAAATTCGATAAGTAGAATAGATATGTCTAAAAATACGTAGTTATACGTATTTCATATTCTGTTCTTTAGGTTTAACTTTGTAATGCTGTTAATTAGTTCTTAGGGAGAATAATTTAAGCAAAACTCCGGATAGTTTTATTCGGGGTTTTTTGTTTAATGACAGTAATTGACTTCATCGAATCCATTTTTGCAGTGTACTAAAATCACTGTGTTATATTATGCCTTGAGTTCGATTAATATTTTAAGAGTCTGTCTAAATTTATATCAATTGTTTTTCTATGTCTCTTTTTGTGTATAATTTTGTTAAAATTTCATCAAGTAGCCTAGCTATTATCTTCTATTTTGCCTCATTCTGCATCAAAAATAAACTATACAAAAAGTCAGTCATACAAATTTAGACAGCTCTAAACCTCAATATATATAGCTAAATCTTAATCTTAATAGTTTGTCATAATATTGCAAGTTTGTCATTCTGAACGATAGTGAAGAATCTTTAAAGTAGAAGAGAGATGTTTCCTTTGTCAACATGATATTTTATATAGATTTAACTATAATTATGGAAATTCGATTTTTAGTGTGTTGTTATTTCGATAGAGAGCAACGAACGATGAGAATCTTATATGGCGAGAATAATTCTATTTATTAATATCAAATGTCAGGAAGACACCATTCTTAAAAAAAAATGCTAAAGCATTAAAATCAATAGTTTTAACATTAAACTTAGATTTTTAATAGAACTTCTTTTAAAAATATTTCTTCCCTGAAAACAGGGGTACGTCTTTCACCAAAACCAGTCTATGTATAGATTGTAGATTACTATACTTTTGTAAAATACCCGATAGATTTTAGAGTTGATAAGAACTATTTGTAATATTTTATTAAGTAATATCGGGTTTAAAGTTGAAAAACAATGAAAATATTTAGGTTAAGTTTGGGGAATTTATATTGGTTTATTCTGTTCATAGGTTTATTGGGATTTAATAAGATTTTTGCCCAGACCACCCCGATACCCGATGCCAATTTCGAGGCTTTTTTAATCGTCCAGGGTATTGATACCAATGGGGCTAACGGTAATATATTAAACACCGAAGCCGAAGCCGTGACCGCTTTGAGTGTCACCGTAAACAACATAACCGATTTTTCGGGGCTGGAGGCCTTTGTAAACCTTACGAGCCTAAATGCAGGCACCAACCAGTTTGCCTCCTTGCCATTAAATACGCTAACCGCTTTGGAGGAGCTGGAATTTAGAAATAACGATGCCCTTGCCTCCTTGGATCTTTCGAACAATGTGGCGTTGCGCATTCTTGATATAGGTTCTTTGTTCTCGAGCTTGGCACCGCATCCACCCATCACAAGTTTAGATCTTTCAAATAACACAAGCCTCGAAAGCCTAGATATATTCTATTTTATAAATATGGTGTCCTTGGATCTTCCCGCCACTAACACCTTGACCTCGGTGGACATCTATAACCTTGCGGATCCAACACTTGATTTTACAGAGCTGTCGGGTCTGGAATCATTGAGGATACGTTTTTCCAGTGCACCATCCACAACCATTAGTCTGCCCAATGTAAAAACAGTGCTCGAGGATCTAGATATACAGGGGTTCGATATCCCGACCATTGATGTTTCAGACTATACCTCCTTGGTTCGAGTGGAATTTAACTCCACCGATGTTGAGACCCTGCTGCTTCCTTCTACCTCAACATTGATAACTGTTGATGTGCAGCACCATAACCTACAACATACCTTGAATTTTTCGATCGTACCAAATTTGACTAATTTAAGAATAAACTACAACGATACTACGCCACTTGTAATAGATATCACGCAGAATTTGCTGCTTGAAGACCTTGATCTATATGGTAATGACATGACCAACATTGATTTAACAAAAAACACGGCATTAACCATTTTAAGACTCGACAACAATGCCTTTGCTTCTTTGGATATTACAAACAACACCCTGTTGGAAGATGTAAGTGCTATCCGAAACCAACTAACCACATTGGACCTATCGAAAAACACGGTCTTGGAACAGTTGAACATTTCTACCAATCAATTTGCTGCTCTTGATGTTACAAACAACCCAGCATTGGAGTTTTTAACCATTAGCGACAACTTGTTTACAGGCACGGGTCTTGACCTTACCCAAAATCTGAAACTTTATTATATCAACTGCTCTACCAATCAAATAGAATCCTTGAATATTTCCCAGAATACCAAATTAGATAGTTTTATAGGTCACCATAATTTGTTTTCCGGCACCAATATCATGGATCAGTTTTACTCGATCAAGGCGAGTGGTTCTGGTATTAATGCTTCCGATACTTTTGATGTGAGCTTTAATAGACTTTCGGGCACTATTCCCAATTTTGCGGGTCTTTTAACATCCAATACAAACTATTTTCGGTTCCGTTTCAACGACAACCGATTCCATTTTGGGGATTTTGAAAACGACCATGGTGATTATATCTGGGCTATGAACAACACCAATACATCTGGAAGCTCAGAAAGGCCTATTATGACGGAATACCATTACGCTCCACAAGACAAGGTAAATGCTATTGAAACCCATACGCCCAATGTCGGTACCAACCTAACGTTGACCACTACGGTACGGGGCGCACAAAACCATTACCAATGGTTTAAGGACGGGTTGGCCGTTCCCGGTGCGCCCGACAGCCCCAACTATACCCTATATAACGTAACCGATTGCGACAACGGGGTGTACTATGCCATGGTTACCAGCGATCTGGTACCGTTCGAGAACGGCAATCCGCCCGGCACCAGTGGCAAAAACCTCCAATTGGTACGAAACGATATTACCGTAACCGTTCAAGGGGTAAGCAAAACCTGCCCCGCCTTGGCCGACCCGATTGCCGATGCCACCGATGTACCCGTCAATACCGGGCTGGAATGGGCTGAAAGTGCTGGGGCCTGTGGCTATAAACTAAGCGTGGGAACCAATGCCGCGGCCAATAATCTAGTAAACAATGTAGATGTAGGCCAGACCACCGTATATAATTTTGCTTCCGACCTTACAGCGAATACTACTTACAACGTTCGTATTGTTCCTTATTTTGATGATGGCGACCTGGCCGGGTGTACCGTACAATCGTTTACCACGGTGACCAATCGCGTAGTGCCTGATTGTAGTGCGTTATTGGCTCCCTATCCCGGTGAAACCGATGTGTATGTGGGAACTTCTTTGGAGTGGACCATTGCCAGCGGTGCCGAAGGGTATCGTTTGTTTGTGGGAACAACCTCTGGCGCGGGTGATATCGTTAACGAAGATATAACGGGAGGCAATACAAATACCTATTCGTTTGTTTCCGACCTACCCGCCAATACAGAAATTTTTGTGACCATTGTTCCCTACAATACCGAGGGCAATGCCACAGGATGCTCCGGACATTCGTTTACCACACTTGGGACCACGGTTACGCCCACCGTACCCAACTGTAC
>JBKEDH010000008.1:0-9991 GCA_047975295.1 Aestuariibaculum sp. | reverse complement strand
CCGGAAAAAAGCCCAAAAGGGTAGGTTATCTGAAGATGAAAGTCATAGATGACCTGAAAGCAAAGACCATTGACAAGGTGGTTCAAAACTCGGTTAGCGAAAAAGCCAACTTAAGCACTGATGATTCAACTTCCTATGTCAACCTACACGGTTTCGTGGAATCACACCACAGTGAAGTCATCCCCAAGGAATTGGTGGGGGGAAAAGCTTCCGTGGGTACATATAGCCATTAGCAATGCCAAAAGGCAACTACTCAATAGCTACCACAACGTAAAACCGGAATTCCTGCAAGCCTATTTGGTGGATGAGTTCTGCTACAAATTTAACCGAAGATATTTCGGAGAGGCTTTATTCGGCAGGCTTTTGGTCGCTTCGGTAAGTTACAAAAATGATTTTAGGTATAAATACGGATAATCATTAAATTTTTTAAGTTTTTGTTAAAGTGATTGTGCTATAATATTCAAATTTTTTAAAACACGCGTTCGTTGTATTTTACTTTAGTTTGTTTACAACTTAGATATAAATTTACAAAACAAATTTTTCAAACAGATATTCCAGTTCTGTTTCCGGATTGAAGCAAAGTCCCGGATGTGTTTTCGAACTTTGTATAATGGTACTTCGTGTAGCGGCCAACCACCGGAATCTGTCGGGCTGTTCCAATCGGGCAATGGGACCGCCTTGTAAATCGCCCTTACAAATAAGTTTCCACGATTTTAAATAAGCTGCTAATGTTGCCTTATCAAGTTCGCAGGAAAATGCTTTTAATTTAGTTTCGTTAATGGTGTATTTTACATCCAAAAACTTTTTCCGTTTAGAAAACAATAGCACGCCAACATTAAAGCATTCGCCACGCTCTACCTGGGGCATAACTCGTATTATGGTATATTCGTATGTAACGTTATCGTGCATGTTTTATTTCTTTTACAAAAAGGTCCATCATAGCTAATTTAGAGTCTAAATACTTAGTGTATGCTACTCTTTTTTCCGAAGGCTTAAATATATCCATATCATTTATTAGCCAATTTTCGGGTATGGTGGTTATAATTTTGGCAATGGTTGCCGTATTTAGCTTATGTACAATTTCCGTTTTGGCTTCTTCTAATTTTGTGGCCTGTTTTAAAAGGATGTGATCCTTTATTTGTGGAAATGATTTTTTAAGATGGTTTTCCCAGGTATTCCAATTATGATGAAAATAAAAACCGGCACCGTTATCAATAACCCACGATTCGTTATGCCAACTTAATAGATTCGGATTTCTATCGGTGCGGTCTATATTGCTGGTAATGCAGTCCAATAAAAGGATTTTCGAGGCTGTTAACGCATCAATTTTGGAGGCTATGGGATCGAACGTAATGGAACCGGATAAGTAATGTAGCCCAAGATTTAAGCCAACGCTGAATTTAAGTAAATCTTGAATTTCTTCGTCGGGTTCGGTCTTGCTGAAGGAACCATCTAAATTCATAAACACCAATTCTGGAACATGCAGGCCAATGGCACGTGCCAATTCGCCTCCCAAAAGCTCGGCGATAAGTGCATTTACACCTTGTCCGGCTCCCTGAAATTTTAAAACATAAAGAAAACCATCGTCAGCCTTTACTATGGCCGGTAACGAGCCGCCTTCCCGTAGCGGTTTTATGTATTGGACAACATTTACGGTTCTAATATCTATTTTTTCCATATTTTAAAAATAAGGGAAGCTGTTGTTCTTTATATGATTGATGAAAAATGGGAAGTTGTTAAAAAGACCTGATAGGTTTTTAAAACTATCAAGTCTTTTTCAATTTTACATTTCAATATTAATCCTCATCGACCAAAACCCAATCTCCTTTGGCTATTAAGGGTTCGGCCTGTTTGTATTTAAGCGTTTTGTTTTCGCCATTTAGCACATGCTTTATGGTAACACGGTCGTTACGTCCAATTTTTGGTCGGTCGCGCACAATGGTTTCTACCATTTGGGGCTGTTGTTGTGTGTTGCCCGCAGCTCTGCTTTGTGCCGAACGCTCATCCAAATTCGGAATTTCGTCTTTCTGTGTGTTAAGCCTTTCGCGCTTACGTTCTCTAGCTTCTTGTATATTACCTTGTGTTTCCTGTGGCAATTCTCCTTTAAATAAAAATGAAATCACATCTTTGTTTACTTGGTCTATCATGCCTTTAAACAATTCGAACGCTTCGAACTTATAAATTAATAGGGGGTCTTTTTGTTCGTGTACCGCCAATTGTACCGATTGTTTTAGCTCGTCCATTTTGCGTAAATGCGTTTTCCAGGCATCGTCTATAATGGCGAGTGTTATATTTTTTTCAAAATCGGTAATAAGTTGCTTACCATTGGTGTTATACGCTTGTTCCAAATCGGTAACCACATTAAGGGTTTTTACACCATCGGTAAACGGTACTACAATACGTTTGAATTTATCGCCTTGGTTTTCGTAAACATTTTTAATTACGGGAAATGCAATTTCAGCATTGCGTTCCATTTTTTCGCGATAACTGTTAAAAGCGGCATGATATATTTTTGATGTTATTTCCTGAACCGATAGTTTGCCGAATTCTGCCTCGGAAATAGGGGCGCTCATTGAGAAATACCTAATCAACTCAAATTCAAAATTCTTAAAATCGTTTGCAGTTTTGTTGGTTTCGGCTATGCCTTCGGAGGTGTCGAAAATCATATTGGCTAAATCTACACGTAAACGTTCGCCAAATAGGGCGTGGTGGCGGCGTTTGTAAACCACCTCACGTTGGGCATTCATAACGTCGTCGTATTCCAACAGACGTTTGCGAACACCAAAGTTATTTTCTTCCACCTTTTTCTGCGCCCGTTCTATAGATTTCGATATCATGGAATGTTGAATGACTTCACCTTCCTTCAATCCCATTCTGTCCATCATCTTAGCAATGCGTTCACTACCAAAAAGGCGCATTAAATTATCTTCCAACGATACGTAAAACTGTGAGCTTCCGGGATCGCCCTGACGGCCGGAACGTCCACGTAACTGGCGGTCCACACGTCTGGAATCGTGGCGCTCGGTACCTATAATGGCCAAACCTCCGGCTTGTTTTACCTGTTCGATTAGTTTAATGTCGGTACCACGTCCGGCCATATTGGTGGCAATGGTTACCTGTCCCGGTTGTCCGGCTTCGGCAACTATATCGGCTTCTTTTTTATGGAGCTTTGCATTTAATACGTTATGCGGAATTTTACGAATGGCCAACATTTTACCCAGTAATTCACTTATTTCTACCGAAGTTGTACCGATAAGTACCGGTCTTCCGGCATGCGAAAGGTTGGTAACTTCTTCGATAACGGCATTATATTTTTCGCGTTTGGGTTTGTAAACCAAATCGTGCCTGTCGTCTCGGGCAATAGGCCGATTGGTTGGGATTTCGACAACATCTAATTTATAAATTTCCCAAAATTCTCCGGCTTCGGTAACGGCTGTACCTGTCATACCGGATAGTTTACGGTACATTCTAAAGTAATTTTGAAGGGTTACTGTTGCAAAGGTTTGCGTGGCATCTTCAATTTTTACGTTTTCTTTAGCTTCAATAGCTTGGTGGAGACCATCGCTATAACGGCGGCCGTCCATAATACGTCCGGTCTGCTCGTCAACAATCATAACTTTATTGTCTATTACCACATATTGAATATCTTTTTCAAATAGGGCATAGGCTTTTAAAAGTTGGTTTAAGGTGTGGATACGTTCGGATTTTATTCCGAAATCTTTATATAGCTCTTCCTTTAATGTAGCTTCTTCTTCTTTTGGTAGGTTTTGGTTTTCTATCTTGGCGATTTCAAGGCCAATTTCTGGCATTATAAAGAAATCGGGGTCGTCTTTACCCGAAAGATATTCGATACCTTTATCGGTAAGTTCTACTTGATTGTTCTTT
This sequence comes from Aestuariibaculum sp., assembly GCA_047975295.1. Classification (GTDB taxonomy): domain Bacteria; phylum Bacteroidota; class Bacteroidia; order Flavobacteriales; family Flavobacteriaceae; genus JBKEDH01. The sequence goes on along the minus strand of JBKEDH010000008.1, from coordinate 6,106 downwards.
TCGTCTATAACATAATATAATTCGGCATCAACCTTTGGCATTTCCCGGTTGTTGTCCTGCATATAAAAGTTTTCGGTTTTTTGAAGTAGTTGTTTTACGCCTTCTTCACTTAAAAATTTAATTAAGGCTTTGTTTTTTGGAATACCGCGATATACACGTAATAACTGGAAACCACCTTCTTTGGTATCGCCATCCTGTATTAGTTTTTTGGCTTCGGCAAGTACACTGGTTAAATATTTACGCTGTACCGAAACAATATCGTCCACCCTCGGTTTAAGTTCGGTAAATTCGTGGTTTTCGCCTTTTGGTATGGGGCCCGAAATAATTAATGGTGTACGAGCATCGTCCACTAAAACCGAATCGACCTCATCAACAATGGCGTAATGGTGCGGGCGCTGTACCAAATCGTTGGGTGAGTGTGCCATATTGTCCCGTAAATAATCGAAACCAAATTCGTTGTTGGTACCGTAGGTAATATCGGCATTATATGCTTTTTTTCTTGCTTCCGAGTTGGGTTGGTGGTAATCGATACAATCGACCGTTAAACCGTGAAACTCAAATATAGGAGCCATCCAAGCACTGTCCCGTTTGGCTAGATAATCGTTTACGGTAACCAAATGTACGCCTTTGCCCGAAAGAGCGTTTAAATAAACGGGTAGTGTAGCTACCAAGGTTTTACCTTCACCAGTCTGCATTTCGGCAATTTTACCTTGGTGCAGGGCGATACCGCCTATAAGTTGCACATCGTAGTGTATCATGTCCCAAGTAACGTCTTTACCGGCAGCATCCCAAGAGTTGGCCCAAGTGGCTTGGTTGTTTTCCAAGGTTATATAATCTTTGCTACCCGATAGCTCACGATCGAAACTATTGGCGGTAACCGTTATACTTGTGTTATTTGTAAAGCGTTTTGCGGTTTCTTTAACAACGGCAAAAGCTTCGGGTAAAATATCGTTTAAAACAGTTTCGGTAATTTTATATGCCTCGTCTTTAAGCTTGTCTATTTCTAAATAGATGTCTTCCCGTTTATCGATATCTTCGGTATTTTCGGCTTCTTGTTTTAAGGCTTCGATTTTATCGCTTATGGCTTTGTTTGCTTCGGCAATTTTTGCTTTAAACTCGGTGGTTTTTGCTCTTAATTGGTCGTGCGAGAGTTGCTCTATGCTTTTTTCGAACGACTTGATTTGTTCTACTATAGGCATGATGGCTTTTACATCTTGTTTCGATTTATCGCCAACAAATACTTTAAGTACAGAATCTAAAAAACTCATATTTTTATGTTTATGTTGTTTGGGTAATTTGATAATTACCGGATATTTGTATTTTGAAAGGTATCCAAAGATACGTTTTGTAATATGTTTTGTAAAGATTAGTGACAAAAAAAAGCCTCGAAATCGAGACTTTTAACTATTCTTTAAGCTTTATTAATATTCATCCTCATTCCAAAGATAATCTTCATCTGTGGGATAGTCCGACCAAATCTCGTCTATGGAGTCGTAAGCGTCGCCTTCATCTTCGATAGCTTGCAAATTTTCAACCACTTCCAATGGTGCTCCAGTTCTAATAGCGTAATCTATCAGTTCGTCTTTGGTGGCTGGCCAAGGTGCGTCGCTTAAGTAATTTGCTAATTCTAAAGTCCAATACATTTTAAATGCGTTTTAATTTTCTGCAAAAATAATTTTTTGATTTAAATATGCAAGAAAAATAATTATTATTTAATGTTTATTTTAAAAGAGCGTAAAGGTTTACATATCCTACATGTTTTTGGTATGCAGGATGGGTTAAATTTTTTTGGGAATCCACTTAATCTCACTTGCATGCAGATCGAAAGACAACTTTCGTGCCAATACGAAAAGATAGTCAGAAAGGCGGTTTAGGTATATTAAAATAGTATCGGTTAAGGGTTCTATTTCGTTAAGTGCCGAGGTTAAACGTTCGGCGCGGCGGCATACGCAACGGGCTATATGACAGAATGACACCGTTTGATGCCCTCCGGGAAGTACAAAGTTTGTCATGGGAGGCAATGTACTGTTCATGAGGTCTATTTCCTGTTCCAACTGTTCGATATTTTCGATGGAAATTTTAGGGATATTTAATCGTTCTTTACCGCTTTTTAAAGTAGTTTTTTGTGGATCGGTCGCTAAAATGGCACCAAGGGTAAACAGCCTGTCTTGAATGTGTATTAAAAGGTCTTGATAATGTTTGTCTATATTTTGGTCTCTAATAAGCCCAATATACGAATTAAGTTCGTCCACCGTTCCGTAACTTTCAATGCGAATGTGGTGTTTGGGTACACGAGTACCTCCAAATAGGGCAGTAGTACCTTTATCTCCGGTTTTGGTGTAAATCTTCATGTATATTAAAGATTATATTTTTTCTTTTTCAATCCACTTTCTTGCATTAACAAAAGCTTCTAACCATGGAGAAACTTCGTCTTTTTTGTTTTCCGGATAGTTTGCCCAGTTCCATTGGAAAGTAGAGCGTTCAATATGTGGCATGGTTACCAAATGTCTTCCAGTGGTATCGCACAACATAGCGGTATTATAATCTGAACCGTTTGGATTGTGCGGATATTCGGCATAACCGTATTTTGCTACGATATTATAGTTTTCTTCTGAAAGTGGCAAGCTAAACTTGCCTTCGCCGTGAGAAATCCAAACACCAAGTGTACTGCCTACCAAAGTTGATAGCATTACCGAATTGTTCTCTTGTATTTTAACCGAAGTAAAAGCACTTTCGTGTTTGTGCGAATCGTTATGGGTCATTTTACCATGAACCTTATGCTCCGGATTAACCAAATCTAATTCCATAAACAACTGGCAACCGTTACAAATACCTACCGATAAGGTGTCTTCTCGGTTAAAGAAATCTTTAATGGCTTTATTGGCTTTATCGTTGTATTTTATGGCGCCGGCCCAACCTTTGGCAGAACCGAGAACATCACTATTGGAAAAGCCACCAACGGCACCCAGAAACTGGATATTTTCTAAGGTTTCACGTCCCGAAATTAAGTCGGTCATGTGTACGTCTTTTACATCGAAACCAGCCAAATACATGGCATTTGCCATTTCTCGTTCGGAGTTACTTCCTTTTTCGCGAAGAATAGCGGCTTTAGGTCTTGGTTTACTTTTGTTAATTTTTGGGAGTTTACCTGTAAATTGCTTCGGAAATTGATATTGAAGCGGTTGTTTTTTGTAATTGTCAAAGCGTATTTTTGCCAAATTGTTTGCAGTTTGTTTTTGGTCCAATAAAAATGATGTTTTATACCAAATATCGCGCAAACAGGAAATAGTCAAGGTAAAGACTTCTGTATTGTTGATAATACTTAGCGTATCGCTTTCGGTAACGCTTCCTATATTAAAAAATTCAATATTGGCTTTTGTTAATTCGGTTTCTATCGCAGTATCTTTTGCTTGGATAACCAAACCGGCATTTTCGGCAAATAGTATTTTAAATGAATCGTTTTCGCCTAAAGCCGACAAATCTAAGTCTGCACCGAGATTGTTTTCGGCAAAACACATTTCTAAAAGTGTAGTGATTAAACCTCCGGATGCCACATCGTGTCCCGCAACAATTTGTCCGTTTTTTATAAGTTGCTGAATAGTATTGAAAACCGTTTTTACATAATCGGCACTTTTAACGGTAGGTGTTTCGTTACCGATTTTGTTTACAATTTGTGCAAACGAACTACCACCCAATTTATGGTCGTCTTGCGATAGATTGATGTAATAAATATGGCCACCGTTCCTTTTTAATACAGGCTCTATAATTTTATTGATATCGTTGCAGTGTGCACCAGCCGAAATAATAACGGTTCCCGGAGAAATAACATCTCCATCGGGATATTTTTGTTTCATGGAAAGCGAATCCTTTCCGGTTGGAACGTTAATACCCAAACCAATAGAAAAGTCTGAAACAGCTTGTACGGCTTCGTATAATCGGGCATCTTCGCCTTCGTTTTTACAGGGCCACATCCAATTTGCAGAAAGCGATACCGACTGTAATCCATCTTTTAAAGGCGCCCAAATAATATTGGTTAATGCTTCGGTAATGGAATTTCGGCTTCCCGCTACTGGATCTATTAATCCCGAAATGGGGGAGTGCCCAATAGAAGTGGCTATACCGTGCAATCCTTTAAAATCTAAGGCCATAACACCTACGTTGTTTAACGGAATTTGCAAGGTTCCGACACATTGCTGTTTGGCAACTTTACCACCAACACAACGGTCCACTTTATTGGTAAGCCAATCTTTACAGGCTACAGCTTCAAGTTTTAAGAGCTGTTCCAAGTAATCGTGAAACTTATCTATATTATAAGAAACATTGCTATAATTTCTGTTTACTGTTTTATCTGTCATATATGTTTTTGGTGAGCTACCAAACATATCTTCCATAGCCAAATCCATAGGTTTACGTCCGTTGGTTTTCGATTCGAAAGTAAAGCGATCATCACCCGTAACATCACCAACCGAGTACATAGGTGCACGTTCGCGCTCGGCGATGCGTTGTAGGGTTTCAATATGGTTTTTAGCAATAACCAAGCCCATGCGTTCTTGTGATTCGTTACCAATAATTTCTTTGTCCGATAATGTCGGATCGCCAACGGGAAGTGCGTCTAAGTTTATTTTTCCACCGGTATCTTCTACTAATTCCGATAGGCAGTTTAAATGTCCGCCGGCACCATGGTCGTGAATGGAAACAATAAAATTTTCGTCGCTTTCTACCATGCCACGAACAGCATTGGCGGCCCGTTTTTGCATCTCTGGGTTGGATCGTTGTACGGCGTTAAGCTCGATACCCGAAGTAAACGCTCCGGTATCGGCACTCGATACGGCTGCGCCGCCCATACCAATACGATAGTTTTCGCCGCCAAGAATAACAATTTTGTCACCTTGTTGAGGTATTGCTTTAAGAGCCTGTTCTTTTTTGCCGTAGCCTATGCCACCAGCAAGCATAATAACTTTATCGAAACCGAGCTTACGGGGAGATTTATCGATTTTTTCCGAAATAATATCATTTTTTTCATCATGTTCGAAAGTTAAAACCGATCCGGTAATAAGAGGCTGACCGAATTTGTTGCCAAAGTCTGAAGCTCCGTTGCTTGCCTTTATTAAAATATCCATTGGTGTTTGGTATAGCCATTGGCGTTCCGGAAAAGCTTTTTCCCACGTACGATTATTTTCCAATCTCGAATAAGAAGTCATATAAACAGCCGTTCCTGCTAATGGTAACGAACCTTTTCCTCCTGCCAATCGATCGCGTATTTCACCTCCCGAACCGGTTGCGGCACCATTAAAAGGTTCGACCGTGGTAGGAAAATTATGGGTTTCGGCCTTTAGGGATATTACCGAATTAAACAGCTTTGTTTCGTAATAATCAGGTATATCGGCATGTCTGGGTGCAAATTGTTCTACTTGGGGGCCTTCAATAAAGGCGACGTTGTCTTTATAAGCAGAAACAATGGTATTTGGGTGTGTTTCGGATGTTTTTTTAATAAGTTTGAATAAGGATGTTGGTTTTTCCACACCATCAATAATAAAGGTACCATTAAATATTTTATGGCGACAGTGTTCGCTGTTTACTTGCGAAAACCCAAATACTTCAGAATCGGTTAATGGCCGTCCTATTTTTTCGGAAACATTTTTCAGATATTCTATTTCTTCATCACTAAGGGATAGGCCTTCTTTTTTGTTATAAGCGGCAATATCGGTAATTTCCAAAATAGGTTCGGGCGTAACGTTTATGGTGAATGATTCTTGATTTAAACCGTTAAATTTCTCAAAAATCATAGGGTCAAAATCCTTAAAATCTTTGTTGGTTGCATTAAATTCTTCAATTCTAACAATACCTTCAATACCCATATTTTGGGTAATTTCGACAGCATTGGTACTCCAAGGTGTTACCATGGCAGCACGTGGGCCAACAAAAAAAGCGTCGATGGACGCTACAGGTATTTGGGGTTGGTTACCAAACAACCATATTAGTTTTTTTATGGTTTTGGCCGAGAATTCTTTTGTTGCTTGAACAGCATAAACCTTGCTGTTTTGGTTTCCAAAGAAATGAATCATCTGTATATATTATTGTTATAATGGTTTTTTTGAAAACGCAA
>JBKEDH010000007.1:0-15243 GCA_047975295.1 Aestuariibaculum sp. | reverse complement strand
TTGTCGATAAAGTTAAAGAAGCTATTGGTGGAAGTGAAAAATAATTATTATTAGAGCCTGTGTATCTCTAAAAACTAAAAACACGCTTAGTGTATTTTATATCTCAGAGGTTTTTACAGGTGTCTTAATATTTCTTTTTGCTCATAATTTCGTTAAAATTTCATCAAGTAGCCCAGCTATTATCTTCTATTTTGTCTCATTCTGCATCAAAAATAAACTATATAAAAAGTTATCATACAAATTTAAACAGGCTCTAATATTGATAAACAAATATTGAACTGTATAGACCTCGAAGATTTTTAAAACCTTCGAGGTTTTGAGAATAAATTTAACAAGCAAACTGCTTTTGTACCTCATTACAATTTAAAAGAGAGTAAGATTAAATATCAATATTTATTTGGTTTATCCAAACCTGCTTTCTGTCCCTGTTTTTTTCAAAAAACTGTAGTATAAATGTCCGGTTGTATTTTACTTTCCCATTAAATTTAAGTTTTCCGTTAGCATAAACCTTTATCTTCTTTTTTACGTTTACCATTTCGGGCGAGATATTTAAGGAAAAGGATTTAATACAGGAAGTTTCTATCCGGAATATATTATCGTGGTATTGGGCTTCTATTTTACCCGATTTTCTGGGAAAATAGAAAGCGGTTTTGTTTACGTCCTGTTCTATATAATCGTTGTTATTATTGGGTTTAAGCCATTTTTTAATTTTAAAATTAAATATTCTATGCCAGTTTGCCTTTGGTTTTAAGGTGTCTAATGTTATATGGTTTAACCAATCTATAGTACCATATTTTTCGTTGTCGAACTCCCAACAAATTTTTTCCGGAAACGGGTTCCTTTCTTTGGCCATTAAATCGTTAAAAAGAATTTTGTATGCCGGTTCCGATTCGTCAAACTCCGGAAACCAATGTGGAAATCCGTTGTAGCGGTATTCAGTATAATCAGCTTTTAATTTTTTCATTAATTGGGTTAGGGAATCGTTGGCATTTGGCGGATAATAGTAATCTTTATCGGTTGTAAAGCTTAGAAAAGATCTGTTTTTAATGTTTTCTACAAAAGTACCGCCCGTAAATACTTTTGGGTAGGTGTTAAAACCGTAAAATCCGGCAAATGGCGATGGGTGTTTCATTACATACGAAAACGAACCCGTTGCTCCGTTGGAATGTCCCGAAATAAAAACTTTGTTATCGTTTATGTTAATGGCTTTTTTTATTAGTTTCAACATTTCGGGAAGCATAAAAAAGCCATCGTCCGGATACATCCAATTATACTGTTTGTTCCCCCTCGGAAAAACTAAAATCACGTCGTTTTTGTTGGCATATTTTGTATAGTAACGGTTCCACTCGCCCAAGTTTAATTCGGAAGTTTGGTAATTGGCAAGTTTGTTGTCTTTTACCGCACCATGTAAAAAAAACAAAAGTGGATAAGTTTTTGTAGGGTTGTAATCTTGGGGTAAATGGATAAAAAAGGAGGTTTTTATGGAGTCGTTTATATTAAAGGAAATGGAATAATCACGATACTTTTTTTCGGTATAGGGATGATATGCTTTTATTTTATGGTATAGTGTTTTGGCATTTTTTGTTTCCGATAGATTTTTTGTGTTTATGTGATAAAATTCGGCTTCATTTTCATTCAATCTTTTATAAAAGGCCTCTTTTTCTTTTAAAGCTTGGGTTTTAAGTATGTTCCATCTGCTATCATCAAAAAGATTTTGGTAATCGTCTTCTGCATATTCGACTACAATTAAATCCCAACCAGGAAATCCGTATGTGTCTTTTTCCAATTTAGCCAAAGGTGTTAAATATTTAAAAGCCAAATCGTTTTCTTTAAGTGAAGCAGCCAAGACCGAAGCCCAGTACAGATCGTTTTCGGTAACATACTCCGGATAGGTTGTAAAAGCTTTGCTGTACAGGTTTAATGCTAGTTTATGATGGGTGGAATCTTTGCTGTTTTCTTGTTCTGCCGCTTTAATTATTGCGGTATAGCTTTCTTTTTGGGTATGGCCAATTAAATAAATAAAGGTTAAAATAAAAGCAATATAATATTTCATGTTTTTCTATATTTAGGAGTTTGTATGTGGCAAAAAGGAGGAAACCCTTTAGCGAGCCAATAATCGATATATTGAATCTGTTAGGTTCGAAGTTCTTTAAAACCTTCGAGGTCTTGATAATCGGTTTAATAAATTAAGTAAGTTGGTTTTTGAATACTAAAGTTTAAGCAACAAAAATAAAATATAAAACATATAGAAACTTGTAAAAAAAGGACATTACTATATTATGGCCTATTTGTAACTATGGGTTTATATGCCAAAAAGTATCTTCGTTTCCCAATGTGGTTCCTTTAGAAAAAAAGGACTTGGGCGAATTTGTTGTTAGGGTTTTATACGTTTTGTTAAAATGGGACTGATCGTTAAAATGAAACTCGTGCGCTAATTTTGTAAAGCTGTCTTTGGGATTTTCAAAAAGCTTTTTGTTTATGGTTTTTCTGAAAAGTACTATTTTCTGAAAGGTTTTAACCGAAATTCCTATGTGGGTTTTGAAAATTCGGTTTAATTGCCGCTTGCTTATTTCTATGGTATTAGAGAATTCTTCTACCGAAAAGCTTTTATAACTGTTGAATATATGATGGATGCACTGCTCTAAGATATTATGGTTAAAACCTTCAAATCTTTTAAATAAAAAAGCATCTAAATGGTTGGTAAGCTCCTCTATACTTACTGTCGAAAAAAGGGAAGCTATTTCGGTTTGGGTAAAGAAATTAAAATCGAATATATAATCCGAAAAATTTAGATTACTATAAAATTGTTGTACTCCCAACGGGTGAAATACTACAACAATACGATAAACAGGGCCTGATTGTTTTACTTTTAAAACGTTTTTGCGAATTGGGGTAAATATTTGTAACGGATTGCTCTTTTTGTTAAAGATTACTTCTCCGTTTTCCGAACGATTATGCGATCTATATATCGAAATGGTATTGTTAAAATGCGGGAAACATATAAACTCGGTTGTACTGTTATTGGGTTTTAAATCCAGATAATAGTAATCTACATATTGTTTTACCAAATTGGTTTTGGGCTTAAATGTTTTAAAGATATGTTCCATAATCAATAAGTGTGTTTTTTATGGTTTATCTTTTTTCCATTTGCGAACTGATAAACGGTATTCTAGGAGCCAAAAAATATCCGGTTAAACTGGCAAACAATATAGGTATAAAATGTCCAAATCCGGTTAAACTGGCGAGTAAAATAGTAGTACTCATAGGGGTTCGTGTAACGCAGGAGTTTACTGCAGCCATACAACTTACAATGGCCAATGTTGGGTTTATTGTTGGGAACAATTGATGGATTATTAAACCCATTGTGGCTCCGACAAAAAATAACGGAATTATAAATCCGCCACGCCATCCCGATGTTACGGTTATTGAAATAGCAATAATTTTAAAAACCAGAACATATAAAAGGGTTTCTATGGAAAAATGGCTCAAAAGTAGTTTGTTAATTTCGTGGTGTCCAAAATATCGGGTTATGGGAAAATAAAAAGCAATGGTACCGAGAAGTAATCCACCTATTAAGGTTTTAATGTAAATGGGTACCGGTCTTTTTTCAAAAATAGATTTAAAGAATTTGGTGCAAAAAATAAAGCTCCACCCTATGGCAGCACCACTTATTGCAAAGATAACAGCATAGCCAAAATCGAAAATACCGGAATATTCGTAAGCCGATAAATCCCATATTGGTCCAAGCCCTAAATGAATTATAAAGGCAAAGACCAAATAGCTAAAACAGCTTGCAACAAAAGCTGGTATAATAGCTTTGTAATATTCTACAGCATGTTTATGGTGCAGTATTTCCAACGAAAATAAACTACCGCCCAATGGGGCACCAAACAATGCGGTAAAACCAGAGGCCATTCCCGCAATGCTTAAAGACCTTAGCTCTTCACCTTTAAGTCGAAATAATTTGCCTATCCATGTTCCTGTCGATCCTGTTACTTGAACCAAAGGAGCTTCTGGCCCCAAACTGCCACCCGAAGCCACACATAATAACGACGAAAGCACCATGGATGGATTGTTTTTTGGATCTAGTTTTCCTTTATTGAAACGGATGTTGTTTACAATTAAGTGTATTTCTCCGGGATCTCCAATAAAATGGATGATTAAACCGGCCAATAGTCCACAAATGGCCATTAAGGGAATAACCTGCCATCCATTAAAAAAAGATAGGTTATGCATTAAAAACTCAAGTCCTATCCAGTATGCTCCGGCAATAATACCGCCAAGCAACCCAAGAAAAGCCCAAAGTAAAAAAGAACGGCTAAAAACAAATGGATTAAACCTTACAGGTTGGTCTAAAATATTTAGATATGTAACTAATTTTCGTCTTCTTTTTAATTTCACTTTTAATTTGAATTAAGAGTCCTGAAAATTTGTTTTAATATCTATTTTTTAATGTGAAACAGCCTTTAGCCCTACAATGGAAATAATAAGGGTTGCTATAAAAAACAGACGTAAAAATGTTACAGGTTCTTTAAATATAAAAATTCCGATTAAAACGGTTCCTACAGCCCCAACACCTGTCCAAACAGCATAAGCAGTACCAATAGGTAAGGTTTGTGTGGCTTTTATTAAAAGCCCCATACTTATACACAAGGTTACAAAAAAACCAAAATACCATAAATACATTTCGTTTCCTGTAGTTGCTTTTGCTTTACCCAAACAAAAAGCAAAGGCAACCTCGAAAAGTCCCGCAACAATAATTATTATCCAATTCATTTTTGTAGATTAAAAAGTGGTAGAGGTTAAGGCTTATATTCTTTCAATAATATATGTTCACCATCAAACAGTCCGTAGGTGTAATACTGGATCCAATCGCCCAGATTAATGTATTTTGAATGGTTGCCAAGATCGATATCCAAAGGTAAATGCCTATGTCCAAACACAAAATAGTCGTAGTGTTTTTCTTTTAACTTTTTTTTGGAATATTGAATAAGCCATTCGCCCTTTTCTCCCATAAATTTGGCATCGTCATTGCCCGAAATAAGTTTATTTTTAACCGAAAGATGTTGTGCCAGCCGTACACCAATATCGGGATGTAGCCAACGAAAAAGCCACTTAGAAAACCGATTGGTAAAAACCTTTTTCATACGTTTGTAACCTTTGTCTCCCGGCCCCAAACCATCGCCATGGCCAATAAAAAAGGTTTTGTTGTTAAAGGTAAATTCTTGCGGTTGGTGGTAAACGGGTATATTGAGTTCGTCTTCGAAATAACCATTCATCCAAAGATCATGATTGCCCACAAAAAAATAAATGGGAATACCCGAATCACGTATTTCGGCAAGTTTGCCCAAGGTTCTGGTAAATCCTTTAGGAACAACGGTTTTGTATTCAAACCAAAAATCGAATAAATCACCTAAAAGAAAAACGGCTGCAGCATCGTGCTTAATTTCGTCCAGCCAGGCTACAAATTTTTTTTCGCGCAGGCGAGAGTCGGCCTGCGTTGGTGCGCCCAAATGATTGTCGGAAGCAAAATACACTTTTTTTCCTTGTGGGATTTCCATAAGGACAAAGATAACCAAGAACTCAATTAAACAAACAACAGTTTAATAATTTGTTGCGTATAATCTGTAAAAGATTTACTTTGCTTTGGCAAATAACTGGTTTTTATGGACAATAGAATTAACGCACTTGAAAACGAAAACAGAATACTTAAAGAAAGGCTTGAAAAAATACAATCGCTTTCAAAAAAGAAAACTAAAAAGCGTAACAAACTTTTAAAGTTTATAGGCCATACCGTTGCGGGAAAGCGATTAAAAAAAAGTATTTATAATTTTTTAGAAGAGTATAACGTACAAAAAACGGTTACCCGAGAAACCATTTCCGATTTGTTGGCAAGCATTATGCACCGTTTAACACGAATAGGTCTGCTAACGTTAATATTTGCTGTTTTGCCATCGGCATTGTTGTTTAGGCAAAATATGCTAATGAAACAGCAAAACAAAAAAATACAGGATCAAACTTACTTGGCCGAAGCATCGCGAAGGTCGGCTCAAATGTTTATTATGGGCGAAGTTTTATCGGATGTCAATACCGAACTAAACGCCTCTAAAAGCCTATCGGATGTGTTGGTGGGCCGAATAGTTAGCCTTAGCCACGCTATGAAACCCTATCGCTACCTTAAAGGGAACGAGCTTGTAGAGTACCCTGTAAGTCCCGAACGTGGGCAATTGCTTATTACACTTGCAAAAAGTGACATGAATGTTTCTTTTTTTGTTGATAGGATTTTGCAGGAAAGCAATTTTACTCAGGCCGAACTTACCAATGCCAGTTTGCCCAGTACCATTTTACGGGATGTTAATTTAATGCGGGCCAAGCTTTCTCATTCTAATTTGGAAAATGTAGATTTTTCGTACGCGGTTTTAAGTGAAGCCGATCTGTCCGGAGTCGATCTAACCGATGCCATTTTACGGCGAACAGATTTAAGTAATGCCAATTTAAGCAATGCCAATCTTAGTTTTGCCAATGTTACCGAGGCTAATTTTACCAATGCCAATCTTCATAATGTAAAAGTTGATAGGATGGATTGGTTGGATTACGTAAAGGACAAACTAAAACCTTCGGTTTCTGAAGAACTACGGAGCAATTACAAAGTAGATAGTGTTTATTTTAAGGCCTTAGGTAAAAAACATCCGGCACTAATAAGAAAATAAGTTTAGTACACGACAAAAAAATATTCTCAACACATTAATAATCAAAATATTGAACCCATATACCTCACAGGTTTTAAAAACCTGTCAGGTTTTTAAAATCAAATTGATAAATCAAGTAAGTTAATGTTTTGATAAGTACATTAAAAATGGGAAATATATTGTATTTGGTACATTAATTATCCGATTGGTACCACTCGGCATACGAACTATCCGTTTCCTGAAGTTTTAACGAATGTAGCATAATGTGCTGTGGCAGACGTTTTTTTATTTTTTGGGCAAAATCGGTCACCATCATTTCGCTGGTAGGTTGATAATCGACCAATAGTACATTGTGTCCACGGCTTTCAAGCTCTTTGGCCAGCTCGATATGGGGCGTATTTTTGTTAAATACGGTAGCGTGGTCGAATACGTTAACAATTTCTTCTTTTACTATTTTTTTAAGATCACCAAAATCTATTACCATACCAAATTTTACATTGTTGGTATCGTTTATTGGCGTACCGATTACAGTAACCGATAATTTATAACTGTGTCCGTGGACATTTTTACATTTGCCATCGTAGCCATAAAGGGCATGGCCTGTTTCGAACGAAAATAGTTTGGTAATACGAATTGCACTCATAATGAATTTTATTATAGAACTTGTTTAAACTTTTTTGAGTTCACAGCTTAAACAAGATTATCGGCGTCTTTTATAACGATTGTAAAAATAGATAATAATTAAAATTACGGCCAAAAGCAAAAAAAGTCTATTTCCCATAATTATTGATTTTTTATTTTGTTTTTATTGTATCTAAAAATAACATAAGCAATAACTACAAGCACCACAAAAGGAAGCATAGTACCAATAAAAACGCCTATTTCGTAATCTTTATCAGGAGCATTCTCTATTTTTTCCTTAATGCCCTCTATATCCTGAAAAACCGTAAGTAGTAGCATAATCTTGTCTTTTACTTATTTTAATATGTTGCAAAGTTAAAGGTTTTGCGAGAGCGGTATAAATGTTTTTCGGAATTTTATAATTAATGGTAGTCCACGGGCCATCATCCAGATACTTAATGTTATAAAAATACCTTCTAATTTAAAACCGATCGCATCTAAACTAAAAAGTATGGGAATAAATACGATAAAAGTAGAAAATAGTAGAATGTTACGCAAAAAACGCATACGCCCTAACCCTTTAAACATCCCATCAAAAATAAAAGCAAGTGCACAAAGGGGCTGCATGGTAAGAACAATCCAAAATACCTGATAAAAAAGATTGAGAACCAAAGGATCGTTAGAGAACATATTACCTATAGGATAATAAAATATAAATCCCAATAAAGCCAGTATAATACCGAGAATAATACCATATCTAATAAGCTTATTGCTTAAAGTCAATAGGGTTTTATATGCCTTGGCTCCCAATAATTTTCCGGAAAGGATGTTACCGGCACTAGCATAACCATCAATAAAAAAAGCACAAAAAAACCATAAGTTTATGGCAATGGTATAAGCCGCAATATATGCCGACCCATAACCTGTCGCAAAGCGGGTGGCAAAATATAATGTGGCATTTAAGGCTAATGTTCTAACAAATAAATTAAGAACCATAAGGACAAAGCGTTCAATTTCTTTATTAAACGGTAAGCTAAACTTTAACGAAATACTTGTTTTTTTCAATAGAAAATATACCGATAATAGTGCCATAACAAATTGAGCGATAAAACTGGCATAGGCGGCACCCTTAATATGCATGGCAGGGATAAAGTCTTCAACACCATAAACCAAAATAATATCCAGGATAATATTTAAAACAGCACCTATTATAGCAATTATCATAGGGTAAAAGGTATTTTGAAGCCCTCGAAACGTACCGAAAACAGCCATGGTGAATAGTGTAAACGGAAATCCGAAAACACGTATTTTATAGTAGGTCGAGCAATACTCCAGAATTAAATTGGAAGCATTATAAAGTGTAAAAATGGCGTTGGTTAAAGGGTAAGTAACAATAATAATTAAAAGGCTTAGTGCCGTTACAATAAAAATAGCCTGCGCGGGCAAGTTTTTTATGGCATCTATATTTTGTGCGCCTACATATTGCGATACAATGGACGATATAGCACTTCGTGTTTGTCCCAAAACCCAAATTAACATCGATATAAATGTACCTACTATACCTACGGCAGCCAATGCTTCGGTTGCATTAATAAATACATTGCCCACTATGGCGGTATCGGTAATGGATAGGATAGGCTCGGAAATACCCGAAATTAATGCCGGAATGGCAAGTTTGTTTATATGTTTAAAGCCAATGTCTGTAACCATTATATTGGTGTTGTAAACCTAATTTTATTGGTATTGCCATTCTTGATATGGTTGTTGTTAGATTTTAAAGGGACGAAGTTCGTAAAATTTTGGGTGATATGTTTCTGTATTAATGAAATGTTTCTATTTTTGCATAGGAAATATTAAACAGGTAGGGGATGTAGCTCAGTTGGCTAGAGCGCTTGACTGGCAGTCAAGAGGTCGTCGGTTCGAGCCCGATCTTCTCCACAAAAAAGGCACTTGCAAGTTATGCAGGTGCTTTTTGTTTTAACGGTAATGTAAATTTATCCGAGGAAAAAATTAAAAGCCGAGTATAAATTTGGCAACCATAAAATAGATAAATATACCAAAAACATCGTTACTTGTAGTAATAAAAGGGCCTGTAGCTACAGCAGCATCGACACCGCGTTTGTCTAAAAAAATAGGAATAAAAGTACCTATTAAGGCCGCCATAATGATTACGGTTATTAATGCGACACAAATAGTTAACGATTCCATATATGTAGTTTTAAAGGCGAAATGACTAATAAACAACACGATTACCGAAATAGCAAGACCGTTTACCAAGCCCAATAAAAACTCTTTAAAAAGGCGACTAAGAATATTACCATCTAGTGTGTTGTTTGCAAGACCTTGTACTACAATTGCAGACGATTGTACCCCGACATTGCCCGCTGTTGCCTGTATAAGAGGGATAAACATGAGTAGTGCAGGATATTTTTCCATAGCATCGCTAAAGCCACTTATAATACTTGCAGCACCAATACCGCCAAACATACCTATTAAAAGCCAAGGCAATCGTGCTTTTGTTAGTTTCCAAATACTATCGTCGGCCTCGACATCCTGCGAGATACCGGCAGCTAATTGATAATCGCGCTCTGCTTCTTCACGTATTACATCCACTACATCGTCGATGGTGATGCGCCCCAGTAGCTTTTGGTTGTCATCCACTACGGGAATGGCTTCGAGATCGTATTTTTGCATGAGCCTTGCTACATCGTCGGTATTGTCGTGAACATTTACACAATCGACATTAGATATGTATATATCGGCTATTTTCTGTTCATTTTTGGCTACAATTAGGTCTTTTAACGACAGTCGCCCTACAAGTTTTTCATTTTTATCGACCACGTAAACCGAATGTACTCGGGTAACTTCTTTGGCCTGCCCACGAATGCGGCGCAAACAGCCTGCAACCGTCCAAGTGTCGTACACTTTTACAAGTTCTTTAGCCATAAGGCCTCCCGCAGTATTATCGTCGTAAGCTAAAAGCTCGGTAATTTCGGCCTTATGCTCTTCATCTTCAATTTGTGAGATAACTTCCTGCTGGCGTTCTTCGGGAAGTTCGGAAATAATATCGGCAGCATCGTCGGTATCGAGTTCGCCAATTTCTTCGGCAATTTCTTTCGACGATAGGTTGCGTAATACCCTTTCACGATTGTCCTCGTCGAGCTCCATTAATATGTCGGCTGTTGTTTCGGAGTCTAACAGCTTAATAACATAAACGGCATTATCGAGATTAAGTTCGTCGAGAATTTCGGCAATATCGGCGTAATGGAATTCTTTTAAAAGCTTTTGAAGCGCCTTATCGTCGTTAGATTCTATAAGACTTTCTACACGATATACCAGCTCGTCGGTTAATTCAAATTGTATGTTTTCTCTTTCTTCAGACAAATTATGCTTAATATTGGGAGTGGATTACAAATCGTTAAACGTTTGTTTCTGTGGTTGCCCAAATATACTATCTTATTGTAAAATATAAGTTATTTTAGTGTTTTTAATACTGTGAACATATGTAATTTGATTAAAAATAGCTTAATTTCATATTTAATTCTTAGGTGTTTGTTAGAAAATAGAAAAGCCAAGACGCCTTTTTTCTACTAATTACCAAGCTTTTTACTAACTATATCAATATTATTTAAAATGTTCTTTTAAGTTTTTTATTTTTGGGGTAAATTCCAACAGCAATCATTATTTTAAATTCCTTCAAACGAAAATGATGGTGCTGATATAAAAAAACAAAATATATTTAAAGAAAAGTACCTTGTTATTATGGTAAATAACATAAAAATAGTCCTTATTTTAGTATTACTGTTTTTTGGTAAGGGATTTGTTTTTGCCCAAAATGATAGCATACCGAAATTTAGGCAAGCGTACATAGATGAGGTCATTTTTCCTACCATAGTTAAAAACGAAATAGAGATAGGCACGCAGTTAAACCAGGGGTACCGTGCTTTTATTATTAAAAAAAGCAGCACTTTTACCCAACAGGATCTAACCGACATAAAAGCCTTTATTTCTGTACATCCTCGTGAATTGATTGCGTTTTTGTTTGAGGAAAATAATGGTTGGGAACAAAAAATTAAAGACTATTTAGAAGCACACATCATTTTATTATCCCATAATTTACTGCCTTTAACAGAAACCTTAGAAAAAAATAAAAAACAGATTCTTATTTTCGAAAATAAAGAAATTGATAAGTGGGTAACCTATGTCAAACTTGGCAAGTTTTTTCCCGCCGATTATAACAACTTATACACAAAAAATGTACCTACCCATACATTTACCCATTTTGAGTATGTTCCTTTATATAGCCATAGGGATACTCAGAAAAAACCGATACGAATATCATCATTAAACCAGGCTGTTAATGCTTATTTGTCACGAACCGGAAAATTTCCCAATTTTATTTTAAACCAGTCACCAGATTCGATAACAAAAATAAAATCGACATTACCATTAACAGTTCGGGTCGATGTAAAGGATAGTTTAGGCATATCGTTAAACAACGTAAGATGGAAAGATAACCCGTTACTAATAAGCAATGGTATTGCCCATCTTAGCTCAAAATCGTTTTCGTACAAAGAAAATTCGGGACGTTATACAGGAACCTTAAATGCTGTTCCCTTTAAGGAAGGTTACGACTTTATTCCAAAAATGTTTTCGTTTAACGCCAATACTTACGATAAGTTTAAAACATTCAGATCGCGAAAGTTAGATATAAAAAAAGGCTTACTGTTCCATTTACCTCTAAACCCAAAGGAATCGTTTTCTAATATAGAAGTACTTCAAAATAACCTAAGATATAAAAACGATCCCGAAAAAGGTGGTTATGCCTACTTTAAAGAGATTGATAACAACCTGTATTTTCAAACCAGAAGCAAGGCAGATTTCGATGCCTTAAGCGTTTCTTTTTGGATGAATCCCGAAAAAATAACCGAAAATCGAGCTGTACTTTCGGCCGCCGAATCGGTTGTATTTAAAATACGGAAGGAAAAAATCTGCTTAACCTTTCCCAATATAAAAGATGTTATTAGCAACGACTTGGTTATTACGCCCAACCAGTGGCAGCATATTGCCATAACATGTACCAATAACAATACGGTTAAGTTTTATAAAAATGGTAATTTGGTCGAGGTTATCCCCATAAACGATTATCTAAAAACATTTAACAACAGTTTTGTTTTAGGCAGCGACCAATGGGAAGAATTTTATTTTGGAGGTATTAAAGATGTGGCGTTCTGGAACCGAGCCATAAGTCCCGAAGAGGTAAAAACAGTTTTTAAACATTCCGTTCCTTCCAAAAACATAGAAGGAAGTGGTAATATTTGGCTATGGATACTTTTGGGATCGGCTTTTTTATTCGGAATTGTTCTTTTAACAAAAAGAAGAAACAAGCATAAAAAGAAAACGGTTTTAAGTAACGACATCATTGGAATCACTAAAGTTGAAAGCTCTCAAATACAAGTAAATTGTTTTGGTAAGTTTGAAATTTTAGATCTGTCGGGGAAAAATGTATTGGTAGAACTATCGTTAAAGAAAAAAATATTCCTTTTTGTTATCCTGTACCACACTTTAAAGGACGGAGGTATTTCGCCTTCAAAGCTTTCGGATATTTTATGGCCCGGTTATAGTCCCAAAAGAGCCAAAAACATACGTAGTACGTATTTGCAGGCCATTAGAACTGCTATTGCCGACGATACTTTAAAAATTATTTATGCCGACAAAAAATGGGCTATTACAATAAATAAGGGGGTTGTAGTCGATTTAGGTACTTATTTTAAACTGCACGACAAACTAAAATCACTTACAGACATTGAAGCTGTTCAAGGTATAAATTTTATAGATATTTATCTCGATATTATAAAAAAAGGAACTTTAATTGCCGATATACAATCGGAAATTGTGGATAATTATAAAAATACTATCCATACCGAGGTAATCGAAACCTTAGAACGTTTGTTAAACCACGATTATAAAAAACCTAACCCCGATTTAATCTACAAAATTACAAGTGCTATCTTTATTTTCGACGCTACAAACGAAGATGCCTTGAGGTACAAACTGAGTATTTTAAGCAAAACCGATAAGAATAAAGCGAGAAAATGTTTCGAACAATTTTCTAAATGTTGGGAAGCCTTTTATGGAGAACCTTATAGTCCCGACAGTTCTATTTCCAAATTAATTTAAATCTTGTTCCTTAAACATAGATATCATTTATCATTTCGAATGGAACAAAGCGAAATGAAGAATCTCAAATCATTGCTTATAAGAGACTCATCATTTCTCAAACAATATGGTCAATAAATTAAATGTGTTTAGTATAAGAGCGATTATTATTCCTTTTTAAGTGGAATGTGTACATTAAACGAAGCACCGTCTTTTCTGGGATTAATATTAATAAGAGCAGCAGCGCAATACAAAGTAACGGGTGTGCCGTTATTGTCTATTAAAAGTTGCGGACGCTCCAAACGGTTAACTTTTATGGTATCTCCATTTTTAAGAACCAACTCTTTTTTCATAAACAATGGATTAACGGGCTGAGTCCATTTAATGCCATCGTTCGATTCCAGAAGTGCCAAACTGGGTACGTTTTTGGTTATTTGTCCGCTAAAATCCTTCATAACGGCAAAGAATTTCTTTTTATTCGAATCGTACCATACATAGGGGTCTTCGGCCGAAGCAATAGAACCATCGTCCATTTTTATATCGAAAACAAAATCATCTAAAGGTTCAAAAGGGCCTGTTGGGCTGTCGGATAGTGCAACGCCATGTACACCACGCCATTCGGGTGTATATATATTGCCTTTAAAATATAGCAGATATTTGCCATCGGTTGGGCGTTGTACAACCGATGGATTGACCACCACAATATTATCGGGTTTGGCTATAGTGCCCTTTGGTGAAGCATTAACAATATTATCGGGTTTTACACGAGTTCTTGGAGTAAGTAAAGGTGTTTTGTAACGTGTGAAATTACCGGACAATAACTGCTCGAAATTATCGAAAACAATAACTCCTATTTTTTGGTTTTGTTGTATGCGGTCACGTTTGCTCAAGTTTAACGATAAGGTGTCTTTTTCGTTAACATCTACGTCTCTGGAGCTTACATAATATAGGTAATATTTGTTATTAAACTGTTTAATGTGTGGATTATGTGCCGATTGTGCATCCCAAGCCAGCGAGTCTCCCTGCAATTTTGCTCCGGTAAGTACTATTTTTTGAAATTTAAAATCCCTATCTGGAAATTTGGAAGTTGCATACCCTATTTTAGAGTAAAGTACCCAGGAATTTCTAAAAATGGGTAAGGAATCGCCACATTCCCATGTACTGTAAAACATGTGGTAGTTGCCATCGTCGCCTTTAATAACACTACCGCCCCAAACAAAACGGTCGGGATCGTTAAATACCGAAGGGCCTTCCAAGATATCGCCCTTAACTACAGCATCTATAGGCTGTGCCGTAATATTTGTTGTATTGCTTTTTGGTGAAGAACAGCTAAATGTAAAAAGGGCAATGCTACATAAATGTAAAAAATAGATACGCATAAATTTAGTTTAATTTTTCGGTTAGTTTTTTAAATACTTTTTTTGGTTCCTTGTTTTCGTATAATACTTGGTACACGGCATTTATAATATGCAGGCGTGTTTTCTTTTTGTTTTTCTCGTTAAGTAGTTGGGCACTTTTGGCAGCGTAATATCCTTCGGCAACCATGCTCATTTCCATCATGGCACTTTTTACCGTGTAACCCTTGCCAATCATATTGCCAAACATGCGGTTTCTAGAAAAAATCGAGTAGCCCGTAACCAATAAATCGCCCAAATAAGCCGAGTTGTTAATGTTACGTTTCATTTTGTGCATTTTTTTAATAAAACGTTTCATCTCACGAATGGAATTACTCATTAAAACACTTTGAAAGTTGTCACCATACCCTAGACCATGT
>JBKEDH010000104.1:0-4144 GCA_047975295.1 Aestuariibaculum sp. | reverse complement strand
GTTTACACGGCATACCAAATTAACCAAAGTATCGATTAACGGGGCAAGGGTTTTTACGTCCTTGCCAAATAGGCTTACTTGTTGCCCATAGTTGGATTCGGCCATATCGTCCAATGGTTTTTCTATGTACTTAAACGGAATTATTGGCACTACGGGGCCAAATTGTTCCTCTTGGTACACCCGCATGGTTTTGTTTACCGGATATAGTACTGCGGGGAAAATATAGTTTTCGGTAATTTGTCCGCCTTTCATATTTACAATATGTGCGCCTTTTTCTTTGGCATCGATTATTAAATCCTGTATATAAGACGGTTTATCGCTTTCGGGCAATGGTGTTAAAAACGCCCCTTGCTCCCAAGGATTACCAAACTTTAATTCGTCTACTTTTTTTGCAAAACGTTTGTTAAATTCACCTACAACAGATTCGTGAACGTACAGCACCTTTAAAGCTGTACAACGTTGGCCGTTAAAGGACAGACTGCCCGCAATACATTCGCTAACGGCTAAATCCAAATCGGCATCAGGCAATACAATAGCCGGATTTTTGGCCTCCAAGCCCAAAACCATACGCAACCGGTTTCCCTTTGGATGCTGCGACTGCAAAGCATTGGCCGATTTACTATTGCCTATAAGTGCCAAAACATCTATACGCCCTGACTGCATAATGGGTGCTGCCAACACACGACCACGTCCATAAATAACATTTACCGCTCCTTTAGGGAAACTGTTTTGGAACGCTTCCAGTAAAGGTGAAATTAAAAGAACACCATGTTTTGCGGGCTTAAATATTACGGTATTCCCCATTATCAATGCAGGGATAAGCAAAGCAAATGTTTCATTTAAAGGATAATTGTAAGGACCTAAACAAAGTACTACACCAAGCGGTCCACGACGAATATGCGCATAAACGCCATTGTGTTTTTCAAACTTAGCGGCATCGCGGTCTATTTTTTTATAATCTTCGATGGTATCGTAAATATATTCTACCGTTCTGTCGAATTCCTTTTGCGAATCGGGCAGGTTTTTACCTATTTCCCACATTAGGTATTTTACAATATCCTCGCGCTTGGTTTTCATCTGCTCTACAAACTTTTCCATACAGGCAATCCTATCTACCACTTTCATGGTTGGCCATAGACCTTGTCCTTTATTGTAAGCTTCGCATGCCGACTCCAAGGCTTCAACGGCTTCTTTTTCGCCCAGTTCGGGAACGGTTCCCAAAAGCGTTGGCTTATATACCTTTGTAGAGGAAATGGTTGAATATACTTCGGTGGCCTTACCGTTCCAAGCCTTTAATTCGCCCGATACCAAATAGGTTTTTTGGTGTAAAAGCGATGTAATTTTATAGTGGTCGGGGATTGTGTTCATCTGTTCAAATTATTAATTAAACTCGTTAAACAAGTTCTTTGTTAAACAAGCTAATTTACTTATATTTTAACCATAATAAGAACAAAACAAACACTATTACTTTAAAAATATGATATTTTTAAGGATTTTAAGAGTAATGGTATTTCTTTATATTGCTACAACGTTTTCGATAAAATTTTTGGAATTATTTATCTCGTAACCTGAGTTTTGATTGGTGATTTTGACCTTAAAACAATTGTACAAATTTGATTTTTAGCGTGTTGTCATTTCGACAGGGAACAGAACAAACAACAGAAAACATCGCATAATGAGATTAATTCTATTTTCTTAATGAAAAATACCAAAGTGGTACTATTTATAAAAAAATCGATCTCAAGTTTGTAATTTCTCCAATCATTCTACTATTTACTTTCTCCATCATTTTCCTTATAATCGTAAACAAAGGTAACTGTAGTCGATGCGTCTTCCTTTGGTGTTTCGATAAAATTCCCTTCTTCGTCAAAATGTTTTAAAAATGGGTCTTCTTCTTCGATATAATCATCTTGTTCCCACATATATTTTTTGGGTTTGGCGATTGTTTTTCGAAATAGGAATGCAAATAAAAATCCTGTTATCAACCCTGCCAAATGTCCCTCCCAAGAAATATCCTCTTGCATGGGGAATGCATACCAAACCATACTTCCATAAAGAAAAATAACAGTTAGAGACAAAGCGATAAGCCGATAATGTTTGGCAAAAACCCCTTTAAAAAATATAAAACTGACCAACACGTAAATGAGTCCACTTGCCCCAATATGATATGATGGACGACCAATACACCACGTTAAAAATCCAGAAATTAAAACACCGTAAGCAATAACTTTCCACGCTATAGGCCTGTAAAAGTAAAACAAGGCCATGGAAAGCACCAGAAACGGCACGCTGTTATGGAACAAATGTTTCATGCTGCCATGTAAAAACGGACTTAACACAATACCTCTAAGCCCCTTAAACGTTTGCGGATAAATACCGTATTTATTTAAACGCAGCCCAAAACGTACATCGGCCCAAAACACAAGCCATAAAATAAGTACAAAAGAAAGCGGATAAGCGACCACTCCTAAAGAGAAATTAAATTGATTATCAGGTTTCATGGTTATAAAGATAGCAAATAGTAATCCTAATTGGATTTTGTGCTAAAATGGCAGATAGGTGCGTGAGGGATTGAAACAAAAAGCCCACAGCGAGGTACGAGCGAGGACTTGTAGTGGAAAGCCCGACGCAAAAACTTTGCCCAACAAAGCTTTTGTGACACGCCAAATTTTAAATAATAATTGATATAACCCTTAAACTTTAAACTTTAAACTATAATTTTACAATATGAACACAAACGAACCTTTGGCCGAACGACTCCGCCCAAAAACTTTGGACGATTATATCAGCCAGCAGCATTTGGTAGGTAAAAACGGTATTTTAACCCAGCATATTAAACGGGGCATTATTCCGTCCATGATTTTATGGGGGCCACCGGGCATTGGCAAAACTACACTTGCCCATATTATCGCCAACGAATCCGAACGGCCGTTTTATACCTTGAGTGCCATAAGTTCGGGTGTTAAGGATGTTCGTGAAGTTATCGAAAAAGCAAAAAAAAGTGGTGGCCTGTTTACGGTAAAAAATCCTATTTTATTTATTGATGAAATCCACAGATTTAGCAAATCACAGCAAGATTCCCTTTTACAAGCCGTTGAAAAAGGTTGGATAACCCTAATTGGTGCTACTACCGAAAATCCCAGCTTCGAGGTTATACCGGCACTCTTGTCTCGTTGCCAAGTATATGTTTTAAATGCCTTTGACAAAGCCGATTTAGAACTGCTTTTAAAGAGGGCTATGGAAACGGACAGTTTGCTATCGAAAAAAAATATTTCCTTAAAAGAAACCAACGCCCTATTACGACTTTCGGGTGGCGATGCCAGAAAATTACTTAATATTTTTGAGTTGATTGTAAATGCCGAAGATACTGTTCCTATTGTTATTTCCGATGAAAACGTTTTAAACAACATACAGAACAACACCGCACGCTACGATAAAACCGGCGAACAGCATTACGATATTATTTCGGCATTTATAAAATCCATTAGGGGCAGCGACCCCAATGCGGCAGTATATTGGCTGGCCCGCATGATTGAAGGTGGTGAAGATGTTAAATTTATAGCCCGACGCATGCTTATTTTGGCTAGTGAGGATATTGGCAACGCCAACCCAACCGCTTTGGTTATAGCCAATACCACATTTCAGGCCGTTTCGGTTATTGGTAATCCCGAATCGCGTATTATTTTAAGCCAATGTGCTACATATTTGGCAAGTTCGCCCAAAAGCAACGCTGCTTATATGGCTATTGGCAACGCCCAACAATTGGTTAAAGAAACGGGCGATTTACCGGTACCTCTGCATATTAGGAACGCCCCAACCAAACTTATGAAAGAACTTGGCTATGGCGATAATTATAAATATGCCCATAACTACGAACAGAATTTTGCCGAACAGGAATTTTTACCCGACGACATTAAAAACACCAAACTCTACAACCCTGGAAACAACAGTAGGGAAAATGCTCATCGCGAGTTTTTAAAACAACGCTGGAAAGATAAATATGGGTATTAGATACTGATAGAATTTAGAATCAGGAGCCAAGAATCAAGATTTTTGGACTTGAGATAAGAGAGAATAGAATAGATAAAAATAGAAAAGCACTATGTCATGTCGAGCTTACCGAAGCGTCTCTTTTTAAGTGAAA
>JBKEDH010000037.1:0-1670 GCA_047975295.1 Aestuariibaculum sp. | reverse complement strand
CTTTTATCACCAATTACAGTGGCCGCATCATGCATACCTTTTTCTTCTCCGTTTGTTAAAGCAAAATTATGGTCATATCCCTTACCATTTTCTAACTGTTCATTTTCAGTATTTACTCTTTCACCAATGGTATGAAATGAAGTAAAATCAAATGGTGTACCTTCCACAGGGTCTAGGCTTCCTGTTGGTATTAAACCTCCATCTACTGGTGTATATCTATCAGCGTTTATTTTAACCTTATGGTTTAAAATGGTGCCACTACCTTCTCCATTAAGGTTAAAAAAGGCATGGTTGGTTAAGTTTACAGGTGTTTTTTTATCAGTAACCGCTTCATATTCCATTTTTAAGTTTTTATCATCATCTACACTGTATGTAACCTTAACCTTTAAATTACCGGGAAAGCCTTCTTCTCCATCAGGTGAGTCATAGGTAAACACAATAGTCTTTTCGTTAGGTTGTACTACATCCCAAACAATGTCTTGAAATCCTTTTATACCACCATGTAAAGAGTTTTTGCCATTATTAAGTGGTATGTGATAAGTTTCGCCATATAGTGTAAAGGTGCCTTTAGCAATTCTATTACCAACACGCCCTATGGTAGCCCCAAAATAGGGCTCCGTAGAATTTATATATGCATCTGCACTACCTAAACCTACAACCACATCAGTCATCTGGCCATCTTTATCAGGCACCCATAGCCCTACAATCCTAGCACCGTAATTGGTAAATGCTAATGTAATATCCTTAGCCTTTATATAATATAAAGCCACTTTTTTATCGTCAAGTTTAGTGTTAAAATCAGCATCATTTAAATAGGTATTATACACAGTTGTGGTTGTTACTTCTTTTTTTGCTTCCTTCTTTTTCTCCTCTTTGCAAGAACCTAAAGTTAGGATGGTAGCAAGCCCAAGTATTAAAAATTTCAGTTTTTTCATCAGTTAATATTTATTTGTTTTTCATAAGTGAGATGTAAGGCCTTCATTACCATATTAGTGGGTTTGCAACTTTTGAGAATGGGCATTTCATATATTACTTAACGTTGTTTAATTTTTTGATGAGATCAACCTCATCTTTACGATAAGGCGTTCCGTTTTTTCTAAACACATCATGAAACCATACATCAGGTTCTTCTCCGCTATCAATAGGAGTATTCCAAGCATAAATAGTATTGCTTTTACCATTTACCAATCCCCAATTTATAGCACCAATGTTTTCACTTTTTAAAAGCGTCATGGTATTTGCGAAGTTATTATTTCTGGTTCTGGCCATGTACTCGGTACAGATCATGGGCAAATCGTGAGTTTTTAAAAGTTCTATAATTCTTTTATGCTCTGTTGGGTCGGAGTAACAATGATAAGTCAAAATATCTGAATTTTGTGCCTGAAATGTGTTTAACTCTATATAATCCCATTTCCACAATCCAGCAGAAATAGGTTGATCTGGTGAAGCTTCGCGCGCCCATTTGAATACATTTTTTAAAAGGGCCATTGATTTTAGGTTTTTACCGTTGTTTCCTGGTTCGTTATATAAATCCCAAAGCAATATACGCTTGTCTTTACCAAAAGTGGTAAGTATATCTTTTACATAAGTTTCAAGTTCTTTGTCGTTTGCTCTTTCTTCTGAAGCAGGAAAACCAGGGTCTTGCACCCATCCAGAGTTATGTACTCCTG